>NZ_JQJT01000010.1:0-290628 GCF_000745665.1 Burkholderia sp. WP42
CCCCAACCGCACCGCTTCCCTTCTTCTCCCGCGCCGCGTTTCCGGTAGCGCGAAAGAGGCGTGATTCTATGCACCCGCCCCTCGCAATGCAACCCCTTTTGTGAAAATATTTTGAAAAAGCCTCGCACGCTGCCGCGTGCGGGGCTCAGGCTAGACCGGCAATACCTCCGCGCCGCGTCGTTCTCTATATATAGATAGAGTAAGTGCAGGCAACTCAGTTACCGCGCACCGCCACCCGCAGTTGCTCCAACGGCACGGCGTCGGCCATCGCCGTGTAGCCGGCGTCGCTCGGATGAATCCCGTCGCCGCTGTCATAGCGGCGCTGCAGCACGCTCGGGCGCGCCGGGTCGCGCAGCGCCGCATCGAAGTCCACCACGCCGTCGAACCCGCCGCCGCTGCGGATCCACCGGTTCACCTCCAGCCGGGTCGCCTCGCGCGCGGCCGGCAGCGCGGCCGGCGTCAGCGTCGCGCCGAAAACCTTCACGCCCCGGCGATGCGCGGCGTCGATCAACCGCCGATATCCGTCGATCAACGACGCGGCCGTAACCTGCGTGTGCGGGCTGTCACAGTCGAGCCCCGCACGCGCCGGCATCGCCGCGAAGTTGATGTCGTTGATGCCGATCAGCACGATCGCTGCCTTCACGCCCGAGCGCGACAGCGCATCGCGCTCGTACCGTGCCGCCAGCGACGTGCCGTAGCACGCGGAATCGCTCAGCAACCGGTTGCCGCTGATGCCGAGATTCACGACGCCGACCGAATCCGAGCCCGCAGCCGCCAGCCTGCGCGCGAGCGCATCCGGCCAGCGGTGGTTGCGGTTCAGGCTCGAGCGCAGCCCGTCGGTAATCGAATCGCCGATCGCCGCGACGCTGGCCCGTGCGGAGCCGTCCTCGACGGCCAGTTCCGTCACCCACGCGTACTGCGTGAAGCGGGTTCGGAACGCGCGAGCGTCGGCGTCGGTTACGTAGTCGCCGGGCGACGACACGTAGTTGACCTGGTTCGACACCCGGTGCCACACCGTCATCCGCTGGCGCGCGCCCATCTGCAAACTGATCGCATACGGTCGCCCGGACGTCACGTCGATAGTCACCGGATCGCTTTCGAGTTCCTGGCCCGGCGCGAGCGTCACCGCCGCCCGTCCGCCGAAGCGCACCGCGGCTGCACCACCCGCAAGCGCCGCACCGTCGCCCGCCGGCGCCAGGCTCGCCGCGTCGATCTCGAGCGGCGCATGCCCGTACGCGTTGCTCACGCGGATTCGCGCGGCCCGCCCCGATACCGTCGGGTAGACGATCTGCCGGATCGTACGACCGGCCACGTCCGGCGCGCGGTAGAGCGGCGGCGGCGCAGCGAGGTCGGGGATCGGCTGCAACGCGGTCGCCCACGCGGCAACCCATCCGCCCGGTGCGGCGGACGCCGCAACCGGCGACAGGAATACGGACGCGCCCACCAGCGCCGCGACGAAACCACTTCGAAATGACATCGGCGAAATCCTCTTCGGAAAGCGGGAATTGTGCCGCAGAACCGGCTCCCGTCACGCAGCGCACCATAAATCGGACGCAATCCCCTCTCGCCGCGACACCTGTCGTTTACCCGCATCTCGCCGTGAATCCATGCAAAATATATTAACCGACCGGTCGGTTGGTTTATACTTTGCGCACAATCAACCGGACGAGAATCTCCGCCATGTACACGCAATCCCTCGACATCCCCGGCAACGTCGCGCCGCTCGACGCCGCAGCCGAGTCACCCGAGCAAGCGCGGTTCGACGCGGTCATGGCCGCGGACGGCAAGGTCGAACCGCAGGACTGGATGCCCGACGCCTATCGCAAGACGCTGATCCGGCAAATCTCGCAGCATGCGCACTCGGAAGTCGTCGGCATGCTGCCGGAAGGCAACTGGATCTCGCGCGCGCCGAGCCTGAAGCGCAAGGCGATCCTGCTCGCGAAAGTACAGGACGAAGCCGGCCACGGCCTTTATCTATATAGCGCGGTCGAAACGCTCGGCGTGTCGCGCGAATCGCTGATCGACGCGCTGCACGCCGGCAAGGCGAAATATTCGAGCATCTTCAACTACCCGACGCCGACCTGGGCCGACGTCGGCGTGATCGGCTGGCTCGTCGACGGCGCCGCCATCATGAACCAGATTCCGCTGTGCCGCTGCACCTACGGCCCGTATGCGCGCGCCATGATCCGCGTGTGCAAGGAGGAATCGTTCCATCAGCGGCAGGGCTTCGATGCGCTGCTGTCGATGATGAAGGGCACCGACGCGCAGCGCGGGATGGTTCAGCAGGCGGTGGACCGCTGGTGGTGGCCGGTGCTGATGATGTTCGGCCCGAGCGATGCCGATTCGGTCCACAGCAACCAGTCCGCGAAGTGGGGCATCAAGCGGATCTCGAACGACGACCTGCGGCAGAAGTTCGTCGACGCGACCGTCGAGCAGGCCAAGGTGCTCGGCGTCACGCTGCCCGACCCCGACCTCAAGTGGAACGACGCGCGCGGCCACTACGACTACGGCGCGATCGACTGGGATGAATTCTGGCGCGTCGTCAACGGCGACGGCCCGTGCAACAAGGAACGCCTCGCGACCCGCGTGAAGGCGCACGCGGACGGCGCATGGGTGCGCGAAGCCGCGCTCGCGCACGAAGCGAAGCGCCGCGCCCGCGCCGAACAGCACGCCGCCTGAGCGGCACCATCGAATACAGGAATCAGGAGAGAGTGATGAACAAGGAATGGCCGATCTGGGAAGTGTTCGTGCGCAGCAAGCAGGGGCTCGACCACAAGCATTGCGGCAGCCTGCACGCGGCAGACGCGTCGATGGCGCTGCGCATGGCGCGCGACGTCTACACGCGCCGCCAGGAAGGCGTAAGCATCTGGGTGGTGCCGTCGTCGGCGATCACCGCGTCGGATCCGGCCGAAAAGGCCGAGCTGTTCGAACCGGCGGGCGACAAGATCTACCGCCATCCGACGTTCTACACGCTGCCCGACGAAGTCAACCACATGTAACGCCCGCGCCATGACGATCACGCCCGAACACCTCTCCTACGTGCTGCGCCTCGCGGACAATGCGCTGATCCTCGGTCAGCGCAACGCCGAATGGTGCGGCCACGGCCCGATCCTCGAGGAAGACATCGCGCTCACCAACATGAGTCTCGACCTGATCGGCCAGGCCCGCATGCTGTACACGCACGCAGCCGAGCTCGAGCGCCAGCTCAACGGCGCGGCGAAGACGGAGGACGATTACGCGTACTTCCGCACCGAACGCGAGTTCGCGAACTTCACGCTCGTCGAGCTGCCGCACTACGGCCCGCTCGCCGGCACCGCGCACGCCGACAAGGACTACGCGGTGACGATCGTGCGCAACTTCCTCTACACGACGCTGATGCTGCACGTGTGGACCGCGCTCGAAACCTCGACGGACGCGCAACTCGCGGCGATCGCCGCGAAATCGGTGAAGGAGACGCGCTATCACGTGCAGCACGCGCGCGAATGGCTGGTGCGCCTCGGCGACGGCACCGACGAATCGCATCGCCGCGCCCAGGCCGCGCTCGACTATCTGCTGCCGTACACGCGCGAGTTCTTCGTCGCGGACGCAATCGACGCCGCCGCCGTCGCCCAGGGCCTCGGCCCGGCCGCGGCCGCGCTCGAGACCGCGTGGCGCGCGGACGTGGACGATGCGCTCGCCGAAGCGACGCTCGTGCCGCCCGCGCCCGTGCAGCACGTGACGACCGGCAAGCACGGCGAGCACTCGGAGCACATGGGCTACCTGCTCGCCGAAATGCAGAGCCTCGCGCGCCAGCATCCCGGCGCGAGCTGGTAAGCGGCCGCCGCGCCCCACCGAACGGAGCCCGACGATGTCCGCCCAGACTGCCGCCCCCGCCCATGCCGACGCCGCGCCCGCCGCGCAGCGCGACGATCCGTTGCTCGCACGCGCGTGGGACGTGCTCGAGGCCGTGCCCGATCCCGAAATCCCGGTCGTATCGATTCGCGAGCTCGGCATCCTGCGCGACGTCCGCCGCGCGCACGATGGCCTGCTCGAGGTCGTGATCACGCCGACCTACTCGGGCTGCCCGGCGATGTCGCAAATCGCCGAGGACATCGCGGCCGCGCTGCAGGCGGCCGGCCTGCCGCCGCACCGGATCGAGACGGTGCTCGCGCCCGCCTGGACGACCGACTGGATCACGCAGGAAGCGCGCGACAAGCTGCGCGCGTACGGCATCGCGCCGCCCGTCGGCCAGTGCGGCAGCGCCGCGCCGCGCGAGCAGGTCGTGCGCTTCGTGCCGCGTCCCGTCGCCGCGCCCGTGTGCCCGCGCTGCGGCTCCACGCGCACCGAACGACTCGCGCAATTTGCGTCCACGGCCTGCAAGGCGCTGTATCGCTGCGTCGACTGCCGCGAACCCTTCGACTACTTCAAACCTTACTGATCATGGCGACCCCGCAATTCCACCCGCTGCGTATCCGCGACGTGCGCCCCGAAACCGCCGACGCCGTCACCGTCTCCTTCGACGTGCCGCCCGAGCTGCGCGACGCGTACCGCTTCACGCAGGGCCAGTTCGTCACGCTGAAGACGCACATCGACGGCGAGGAAACGCGCCGTTCGTATTCGATCTGCGTCGGCACGACCGACTACGACCGCGACGGCGAGCTGCGCATCGGCATCAAGCGGGTGCGCGGCGGCCGCTTCTCGAACTTCGCGTTCGACACGCTGAAGCCGGGCCACACGATCGACGTGATGACGCCGGACGGCCGCTTCTTCACGCACCTGAACGCCGACCACGGCAAGCAGTACGTCGCGTTCTCGGGCGGCTCCGGCATCACGCCGGTGCTGGCCATCGTGAAGACCACGCTCGAGCTCGAGCCGCGCAGCACGTTCACGCTGATCTACGGCAACCGCAGCGTCGACGCGATCATGTTCGCGGAAGAGCTGGAGGACCTGAAGAACCGCTTCATGAACCGCTTCGTGCTGTATCACGTGCTGTCGGACGATCAGCAGGACGTCGAGCTGTTCAACGGCGTGCTCGACCAGGCGAAATGCGCGGACTTCCTCGCGACGCTGATGCCGGCCGACGCGATCGACGAAGCGTTCATCTGCGGCCCCGCGCCGATGATGGATGCGGCCGAGGCCGCGCTGAAGGCCGCGGGCGTGCCGCGGGAGAAGGTGCACGTCGAGCGCTTCGGCACGCCGCTGCCGCAAGCCGGCGCGCCGGTCGTCGAGATCACCGAGCAGACGCCGGCCGCGGACCTCGAAATCGTCCTCGACGGCAAGAAGCGCAAGCTGCGCTTGCCGTACGAAGGCGTGAGCCTGCTCGACGTCGGGCTGCGCGCGGGCCTCGCACTGCCGTACGCGTGCAAGGGCGGCGTGTGCTGCACGTGCCGCGCGAAGGTGGTCGAAGGCGAGGTGCGGATGGACAAGAACTACACGCTCGACGAGCGCGAAGTGAAGGACGGCTTCGTGCTGACGTGCCAGTGTCATCCGGTCAGCGACAAGGTCGTCGTGAGTTTCGACGAGCGTTGAGCGGCGTCGCACCGGCGCGCCGCGCCGGTTTCTCGCCGTCACACATCTCGCTTACACTAGGGGCCGCCGGCCGGTCGGACGTCGCAACGTCCGGCCGGCCGGCGGTTTTCTTTTGTTGACCACAGGCCGATGAGTACCATTCACGTGATTCAAGGCGGCAGCGCCGCCGAGTCGCTGCGCGACGCGCTCGCGCAAGCGGGACGCGACGAGCACGTCGTCGGATTGCTCGACGATCTCGCGGTCGGCCCCTTGCAGGGCGTCGACGAGACGCCGGACACACGCGCCGCGTTCTGGCAGCACGTGCTCGGCGACCAGATTCCCGACTGGCACGCGCAGATCGAAGCCGAGCTGGCCCGGCTCGACGCGCTCGCGGCGGACTCCGGCCAGGTGGTCGTCTGGCATGCGCCGAGCGTCGGTGACAAGCTGCTGCTGCGCCGCGTCGCCTATCATCTGCGCAACGTGCCGCAGCGGCTGAACGAAGTGCGGATGTCACCGGCCGATCTCGATGCACCGGCCCGCGCGGCGCTGACGCGCACCGATCAGGCGTGCGCGACCGGGATGTTCCCGCCGGCGGCGTTCGCCCGCAAACGCCCGGTGGCCGCGCCGATCTCGGTGCTGCGCATCGGCCGGCTCGCGCTCGAATGGCAGGAGGCGAAGCACCTGAACGCGGAATTGCGCTACTGGGTCAGCAACACGATCAAGAGCGGGCACTACACCGACCTCGACGCGCTGATCCTCGCGCATGCCGAAGCCGGCTGGCAACCCGCGCGGCGGCTCGTCGGCAGCGTCATGGCCGGCGCCGACCGCGGCGGGCTGTTCGTCAGCGATTCGATCGCGTGGTGGCGCTGCCGCGAACTGGCGGCAGCGGGCCGCCTCGAGCTGCAGGACGACGCGCCGGCCGCCCTCTCTTCCACGCAGGTGCGCGCGGCAGCCGCCGCCCGCTAACGTCCTGCATCTCCCTCTTTCGTCCCCTTTCGCATTCCACCATGGCCCGTACCCGAGCGCCCGACCACGAATCCCAGCGCGAGCAGATCCTCGATCTCGCCGCCGAGAAATTTGCGCAGACGAGCTATCCGAGCACGTCGATGTCCGATCTGGCGACCGCGAGCGGCACGTCGAAGGCCCGCCTCTATCACTACTACGAGAGCAAGGAAGCGATCCTGTTCGACCTGCTCGATCGCTACACGAAGCGGCTGATGCT
Source organism: Burkholderia sp. WP42 (assembly GCF_000745665.1). Taxonomy (NCBI): domain Bacteria; kingdom Pseudomonadati; phylum Pseudomonadota; class Betaproteobacteria; order Burkholderiales; family Burkholderiaceae; genus Burkholderia; species Burkholderia sp. WP42. The sequence continues at coordinate 6,710 of NZ_JQJT01000010.1, forward strand.
GATCATCGCCGAGGTCGAAGGCGCGAGCCAGCGGCGCGGGCTCAGCGAGCGCGACGCATTCGCCGAGCTCGTGCGCGCGTTCCTCGCCGAGTATGAGACGTCGCACAGCCGCCACGTGGCGCTGCTCAACGACGTCAAGTATCTGGAGGACGCACAGCGCGAGATCGTGCTCGATCGCCAGCGCGATATCGTCGCGGCGTTCGCGCGCCAGCTCGCACGCGCGTATCCCGACCGGATCTCGAAGGAAAACCAGACGTCGGTCACGATGATGGTGTTCGGGATGATCAACTGGACCTTCACGTGGCTGAAGCCCGGCGGCCGCCTGGGCTACCGCGACTTCGCCGAACAGGTGATCGACCTGATGGAGCGCGGGCTGTCCGGCACGGCATGATTGCCGCGCGGCAGCATGCGGTGCGCGGCCGTCACACTGCGACAGGCGGCCGCGCGTTTCATATGATGAATTTTCAATCCTTTAAAAATCAAATAGATACGCAGCGAACTAAGCGGATTTAGAATTCCCCCTCGGCACGAACACGGCGAAATACGGGTTTTCCCCAACCCACTCAGGTAGAATGCTGCTGCATCGCACAAGTCGCTTGTGCAGCTACACACTGAGGAACCCACGATGAACACGCAATCCGACCGCCGTGCCGATGCTGTCGGCAACGCCGGGACTGCGCCGGTTCTCGTCAGGGAACTGGCTTCCAAAGACCGTGAGCGCATGCTCACTCACTTTCTCTCGCTCGACGAAGAGGACCGCCTGCTGCGCTTCGGCCAGATGGTGCCCGACCACGTGATCGAGAACTATGTCCGTACGATCGATTTCGGTCGCGATACCGTATTCGGCGTGTTCGACCATGCGCTCGAACTGATCGGCGTCGGCCATCTGGCGTACCTGCCGGCCGACGGCGACAAGCGCACGGCCGAATTCGGCGTGTCGGTGCTGGAACGCGCGCGGGGTTGCGGCGTCGGCTCGAAGCTGTTCGAGCGCGCGGCGATCCGCAGCCGCAATACCCACGTGACGATGCTGTACATGCATTGCCTGTCGCGCAACGCGACGATGATGCACATCGCGAAGAAATCCGGGATGCGGATCGAATATGCCTACGGCGAAGCCGATGCATATCTGTCGCTGCCGCCGGCCGACCACTCGACGATCCTCGCCGAGATGCTGCAGGAGCAGGCCGCGGTGTTCGACTATGCGCTGAAGCGCCAGGCGCACCGCACGTCGAAGTTCATCGAATCGATGATGCCCGCCGCGCTGACGGCGTAACGCATCGGCCGGCCGCGCCGCCCTGCGGGGCTGCGCGGCCGGCACACTTCCCCACTTCCTCCGCGCGCTAGCGCACCGACCGGATCGGCAACGCGGTCGTCTCCTTGAAGCATTCGAGCGAGAAGCTCGTCTTCACGTCGATAACCGACGGATGGTGCAGCAGATGCTCCTGCACGAAGCGGGAGAAATGCGCCATGTCCTCGACCTGCACCCGCAGCAGGTAATCCATGTCGCCCGTCATCGCATGGCACGCCACCACCTCCGGCCAGGTCTGCACCGCCGCGCGGAACAGCTCCGCGTGGGTCGCGCCCGCGCGCGCCGACGTCTCGTCGCCGCGGGCCGGCGCCAGGCCGCCGCGCTTCTCGAGCCGCACGCTGACGTACGCGAGCAGGTCGAGCCCGAGCTTCTGCGGGTCGAGCAGCGCGACATAGCCGGTGATCACCCCGATCTCCTCGAGCCGCCGGATTCGCCGCAGGCACGGGCTCGGCGACAGGTTCACGCGCTCGGCGAGCTCCTGATTCGACAGGCGGCCGTTTTCCTGAACGATCGCGAGAATCCGCCGATCGATGGCGTCCAATTCGACGAGCGCCATTTTCTGCCCTCCGTTCGTGATATTGAGGCTGGAAATTGCGCCATCGTAGGCACCTGCGATTAAGTTCGCAAGTTTTCGCTCGTGGCTGCCCGCTACACTCTGTCGCAGGTATCGATCGCGTTGTGCGCGCCCGCCGCGCGCGCCGCGTTCGACGTGAACCGGGCCGGCGCCGCGCATCGCCCGGCCGATCGCCAAGCAGACAGGAGACAAGGCATGCAGATTCCCAACTGGGACAACCCCATCGGCACCGACGGCTTCGAATTCATCGAATACACGGCGCCGGATCCGAAAGCGCTCGGACAGCTGTTCGAGCGGATGGGTTTCACCGCGATCGCGCGCCATCGCCACAAGGACGTGACGCTCTACCGTCAGGGCGACATCAACTTCATCATCAACGCCGAGCCGGATTCGTTCGCGCAGCGCTTCGCGCGCCTGCACGGCCCGTCGATCTGCGCGATCGCGTTCCGCGTGCAGGACGCCGCGAAAGCGTACCGGCACGCGCTCGAACTCGGCGCGTGGGGCTTCGACAACAAGACGGGTCCGATGGAGCTGAACATTCCGGCGATCAAGGGCATCGGCGATTCGCTGATCTATTTCGTCGACCGCTGGCGCGGCAAGAACGGCGCGCAGCCGGGCGCGATCGGCGACATCAGCATCTATGACGTCGACTTCGAGCCGATTCCCGGCGCGAACCCGAACCCGGTCGGCCACGGCCTCACTTATATCGACCACCTGACGCACAACGTGCATCGCGGCCGCATGCAGGAATGGGCGGAATTCTACGAACGCCTGTTCAACTTCCGCGAAGTGCGTTACTTCGACATCGAAGGCAAGGTCACCGGCGTGAAGTCGAAGGCGATGACGTCGCCGTGCGGCAAGATCCGGATCCCGATCAACGAGGAAGGCTCGGACACGGCCGGCCAGATCCAGGAATATCTGGACGCGTACCACGGCGAAGGCATCCAGCACATCGCGCTCGGCACGAACGACATCTACGGCGCCGTCGACGGGCTGCGCGGCAAGGGCGTGAAGCTGCTCGACACGATCGATACGTATTACGAGCTGGTCGATCGTCGCGTGCCGAACCACGGCGAATCGCTGGACGAACTGAAGAAGCGCAAGATCCTGATCGACGGCGCGCGCGACGACCTGCTGCTGCAGATCTTCACCGAGAACCAGATCGGCCCGATCTTCTTCGAGATCATCCAGCGCAAGGGCAATCAGGGCTTCGGCGAAGGCAACTTCAAGGCGTTGTTCGAATCGATCGAGCTCGATCAGATCCGTCGCGGCGTGGTGCAGGACAAAGCCTGACGCACCGGCCTCCTGCCCCGCGGCCGCACAGGAAAAAGGGCGGGAATCTTGCGATTCCCGCCCTTTTGTCGTCTTGCTCCAGCGGCGCGGCCGGACGGCCGCGCGAGCGGATCAACGCGCGTTCGCCTTACGTGCGGCGCGCGCCGCGGCCGGCTGCGCATCGGCGTCCTGCTGCGGCGCGACGTGGCGCAGCTGCGCACCGACGCTCGCCAGTGCGCTCGCACCTTGCGCGCGCACCGGGCCGGTCATCGCGAAAAAGGCCGCGGACACGATCAGGAAACTCTGGATATGGCGTGTGTTCATTGCACCTCCTTTAAAACTGCCGGCGCCTCCCCGGTTGCATCGGAGCAAACCGACACGGCCGGGCACCTCCGGCAGGCCGACAAGATTAACGGCGTTTGCACGAAGATGGGGACGGCTTTACATGCTTTTACATGATGTAACGCAATGCCGCGTGCAACTTCATTGCCTTGCGGCGGCACGGCCGGCGCTGGGCGGCGGGTTTATCCCAGTGCTACCATCACTTAAAACCGGCCAATATGCCGGCCACTGCCGACACGTTCACAAGACGTCGACGCAATCGAAGCTTTGGTGATCCCAAACTGGGTGGAGGAGACTGTTAATGAATGCCCCGCTAGACGCAGGCCAACGCGCGTCGCTTGAAGCCGCGCTGAAGTCCGTCACGCTTGACGACAAATACACGCTCGAACGCGGCCGCGCGTACATGAGCGGCATCCAGGCGCTCGTCCGGCTGCCGATGCTACAGCAGGAGCGCGACCGCGCCGCCGGCCTGAACACGGCCGGCTTCATCTCCGGCTACCGCGGCTCGCCGCTCGGCGGCCTCGACCTCTCGCTCTGGAAGGCCAAGCAGCATCTCGCCGCGCACCAGATCGTGTTCCAGCCCGGCCTGAACGAAGATCTCGCCGCCACCGCCGTGTGGGGCTCCCAGCAGGTGAACCTGTACCCCGGCGCGAAGTACGACGGCGTATTCGGCATGTGGTACGGCAAAGGCCCGGGCGTCGACCGCACCGGCGACGTGTTCAAGCATGCGAACTCGGCCGGCTCGTCCGCGCACGGCGGCGTGCTCGTGCTCGCCGGCGACGATCACGCCGCGAAATCCTCGACGCTCGCGCATCAGTCGGAACACATCTTCAAGGCCTGCGGGCTGCCGGTGCTGTTTCCGTCCAACGTGCAGGAATATCTCGACTTCGGCCTGCACGGCTGGGCGATGAGCCGCTACTCGGGGCTGTGGGTCGCGCTCAAGTGCGTGACGGACGTCGTCGAATCGTCGGCATCGGTCGACATCGACCCGCATCGCACCGACATCGTGCTGCCGACCGACTTCGTGCTGCCGGAAGGCGGCCTGAACATCCGCTGGCCGGACCCGCCGCTCGTGCAGGAAGCGCGGTTGCTCGACTACAAGTGGTACGCGGCGCTCGCGTACGTGCGCGCGAACAAGCTCGATCGGATCGAGATCGACTCGCCGAATGCCCGCTTCGGGATCATGACGGCCGGCAAGGCCTACCTCGACGTGCGTCAGGCGCTGACCGACCTCGGCCTCGACGACGACACCTGCGCGCGGATCGGCATCCGCCTGTACAAGGTCGGCTGTGTGTGGCCACTCGAAGCGCAGGGCGCGCAGGCGTTCGCGCGCGGCCTCGACGAAATCCTGGTCGTCGAGGAAAAGCGCCAGATCCTCGAATACGCGATCAAGGAAGAGCTGTACAACTGGCCCGACGCGCAGCGCCCGCGCGTGTTCGGCAAGTTCGACGAAAAGGACGGCGCCGGCGGCGAATGGTCGGTGCCGATGGGCAACTGGCTGCTGCCCGCGCATTACGAGCTGTCGCCCGCGATCATCGCGAAGGCGATCGCGACGCGCCTCGACAAGTTCGAGCTGCCGTCCGACGTGCGCGCGCGCATCGCCGCGCGGCTCGCGGTGATCAACGCGAAGGAAATGGCGCTCGCGAAGCCGCACGTGCAGACCGAACGCAAGCCGTGGTTCTGCTCGGGCTGCCCGCACAACACGTCGACCAACGTGCCGGAAGGCTCGCGCGCGATCGCCGGGATCGGCTGCCATTACATGACGGTCTGGATGGACCGCAACACGAGCACCTTCAGCCAGATGGGCGGCGAAGGCGTGCCGTGGATCGGCCAGGCGCCGTTTACCGACGAGAAGCACGTGTTCGCGAACCTCGGCGACGGCACCTACTTCCACTCGGGCCTGCTGGCGGTGCGCGCGGCGATCTCGTCGAAGGCGAACATCACCTACAAGATCCTCTACAACGACGCGGTCGCGATGACGGGCGGCCAGCCGGTCGACGGCGTGCTGACGGTGCCGCAGATCACGCACCAGCTCGCGTCCGAAGGCGCGAAGCGGATCGTGATCGTCACCGACGAGCCGGAAAAGTACGACAGCCAGAAGGCGCTGCTCGCGCCCGGCGTGACGGTCCATCACCGCGACCAGCTCGACGACGTGCAGCGCGAGTTGCGCGAGATCGCAGGCACGACGATCCTGATCTACGACCAGACCTGCGCGACCGAGAAGCGCCGTCGCCGCAAGCGCGGCACGTATCCCGACCCGGCGAAGCGCGTCGTGATCAACGATGCGGTATGCGAAGGCTGCGGCGACTGCTCGGTGAAGTCGAACTGCCTGTCGGTCGAGCCGCTCGAAACGGAATTCGGCACGAAGCGCCAGATCAATCAGTCGAGCTGCAACAAGGATTTCTCCTGTGTGAAGGGGTTCTGCCCGAGCTTCGTCACGGTCGAAGGCGGCCAGTTGAAGAAGCCGAAGGCGGTGGCCGTCGACGGCGGCGCGCTGCCGCCGATCCCGGAGCCGGCGCTGCCGGCGATCGACCGCGCCTACGGCGTGCTCGTGACCGGCGTGGGCGGCACCGGCGTCGTCACGATCGGCGCACTGCTCGGGATGGCCGCGCACCTGGAGAACAAGGGCGTGACCGTGCTCGACGTCACCGGCCTCGCGCAGAAGGGCGGCGCGGTGATGAGCCACGTGCAGATCTCGCATGCGCCGACCGACATCCATGCGACGCGGATCGCGATGGGCGAGGCCGACCTCGTGATCGGCTGCGACGCGATCGTCACGGCCGGCGACGAATGCACGTCGCGGATGCGGCGCGATGCGACGCGCGTCGTCGTGAACAGCGCGCAAACGCCGACCGCCGAGTTCATCAAGAACCCGAACTGGACGTTCCCGGGCTTGTCGGCCGAGAACGACATTCGCGCGGCGGCCGGCGAAGCCGTCGACTTCATCGACGCGAACCGCTTCGCGGTCGCGCTGCTCGGCGATGCGATCTACACGAACCCGTTCGTGCTCGGCTACGCGTGGCAGAAAGGCTGGCTGCCGCTCACGCTGGCGTCGCTCGAACGGGCGATCGAGCTGAACGCGGTGTCGGTCGAGAAGAACCGCGCCGCATTCGACTGGGGCCGCCGCGCGGCGCACGACCTGGCGAGCGTGAAGCAGGCGGCCGCCGGCGCCGCGGGCGCCGCGCAACGCGCCACCGTGATCGCGCTGCACACGAAGAAGGCGGTCGATGCGCTGATCGCGAAGCGCGTGGAGTTCCTCACCGCTTACCAGAACGCCGCATATGCGGCGCGCTATGCGGCCTTCGTCGACAAGGTGCGCGCGGCCGAACGGGCGCTTGCCGACGGCGACGCCGCGCAGGAGCCGCTGACCGAAGCAGTCGCGCGCAACCTGTTCAAGCTGATGGCGTACAAGGACGAATACGAGGTCGCGCGCCTGCAGTCCGATCCGGCGTTCGTCGCGCGTCTGTCGTCGCAGTTCGAAGGCGACTGGAAGCTGAAATTCCACCTCGCGCCGCCGCTGTTCGCGAAGAAGGACGCGCACGGCCATCTCGTGAAGAAGGCGTACGGCCCGTGGATGCTGTCGGCGTTCCGCCTGCTCGCGAAGGCGAAGTTCCTGCGCGGCACCGGCCTCGATCCGTTCGGACGCACCGAGGAGCGCCGCACCGAGCGTGCGCTGATCGGCGAGTACGAGGCGCTGATCGACGAAGTGCTGGGCCGGCTGAACGCGGCCAACCGCCCGCTCGCGCTCGAGCTGGCCGCGCTGCCGGACGGCATCCGCGGGTTCGGCCACGTGAAGGAGAACAACCTGCGCGCGGTGCGCCAGAAGTGGGATGCGCTGCTGGCGAAGTGGCGCTCACCGGCCGGCGGGCAGTCGCACCAGCAGGTCGCGTAACGGCAGTTCGCAGCAAAAGCGCGAAAAAAAGCCACGGAACCTGCGTTCCGTGGCTTTTTCCATTGCGCGGCGCGCATAAGCGCGCCGGCGACCTTACTTCGTGTTCGCGTTCGCGGCGGCCACGGCGGTCATGTTGATTATCCGGCGCACGGTCGCAGCCGGCGTCAGGATGTGAACCGGCTTCGCGGCGCCGAGCAGGAACGGGCCGACCGTCACGCCGTCCCCGCCGACCATCTTCAGCAGGTTGTACGCGATGTTCGCCGCTTCGACGTTCGGCATGATCAGCAGGTTCGCTTCGCCCGACAGCGTGGTGCCCGGGAACGCAGCCTTGCGGACCGCTTCGGACAGCGCCGCATCGCCATGCATTTCGCCATCGACCTCGAGGTTCGGCGCACGCTCGTTGATCAGCCGGCGGGCTTCGGCCATCCGGCGCGACGACGCCGACGGCGCGCTTCCGAAGTTCGAGTTCGACAGCAGTGCGGCCTTCGGCGTGATGCCGAAGCGCTCGATCTCGCCGGCCGCCTGGATCGTCATGTCGGCGAGCTGCTCGGCGCTCGGCAGCTCGTTCACGTAGGTGTCGCACATGAACAGGTTGCGGCCCGGCAGCATCAGCAGGTTCATCGCCGCGAAATGCTCGGCGCCCTTCGCACGGCCCAGCACCTGCTCGATGAACTTCAGGTGCGTGTGGAACGTGTCGATCATCCCGCAGATCATCCCGTCCGCGTCGCCCAGATGCACGAGCATCGCGCCGATCAGCGTGTTGAACTTGCGCAGCGCCGCCTTCGCGACTTCCGGCGTCACGCCGTCGCGCGCGCCGATCTCGTGGTACGCCTGCCAGTAGCGCTGGTAGCGCGTATCGTCTTCCGGATTCACGATCTCGAAATCGACGCCGGCCTTCAGCTTCGAGCCGATCTTCTCGAGGCGCATCTCGACGACCGACGGCCGGCCGATGATGACCGGCTTCGCGATCTTCTCGAGCAGCACGAATTGCGCGGCACGCAGCACGCGCTCGTCCTCGCCCTCGGCGAACACGATGCGCGCTTCCTTCTTCTTCGCGGTCGCGAATACCGGACGCATCACCATGCCGGTGCGGTAGACGGTCGTGCCGAGTTGCTCGCGGTAGGCGTCCATGTCCTCGATCGGACGGGTCGCGACGCCCGAATCCATCGCGGCCTGCGCGACGGCCGGCGCGATCTTGATGATCAGGCGCGGATCGAACGGCTTCGGAATCAGGTATTCCGGCCCGAACTCGAGCGAGTGGCCTTCATATGCCTTCGCGACTTCCTCGCTCTGGTCGGTTTCCTCGGCCAGTTCGGCGATCGCGCGCACGCATGCGAGCTTCATTTCCTCGGTGATCGTCGTCGCGCCGACGTCCAGCGCGCCGCGGAAGATGAACGGGAAGCACAGCACGTTGTTGACCTGGTTCGGATAGTCCGAACGGCCGGTCGCGACGATCGCGTCCGGGCGCACGGCCTTCGCGTCTTCCGGGCGGATTTCCGGCTCCGGGTTCGCCAGTGCGAGGATCAGCGGCCGGTCGCCCATCGTCTTGACCATGTCCTGCTTCAGCACGCCCGCGCTCGAGCAGCCGAGGAACACGTCCGCGCCGACGATCGCATCGGCGAGCGTGCGCGCGTCGGTGGTCGCCGCATAGCGCTGCTTCGACGGATCGAGATTGCCGCGCCCTTCGTAGATCACGCCCTTCGAGTCGGCCACCAGGATGTTCGTCTTCGTCAGGCCGAGCTTCACGAGCAGGTCCAGACACGCGATCGCGGCCGCGCCGGCGCCCGAGCACACGAGCTTCACGTCGGCGAGCTTCTTGCCGACGACCTTCAGGCCGTTCAGGATCGCGGCCGACGCGATGATCGCGGTGCCGTGCTGGTCGTCGTGGAAGACCGGAATCTTCATGCGCTCGCGCAGCTTCTGCTCGATGTAGAAGCATTCGGGCGCCTTGATGTCCTCGAGGTTGATGCCGCCGAGCGTCGGCTCGAGCATCGCGATCGCCTCGACCAGCTTGTCGGGGTCCGATTCGGACAGTTCGATGTCGAACACGTCGATGCCCGCGAACTTCTTGAACAGGCAGCCCTTGCCCTCCATCACCGGCTTGGCGGCCAGCGGGCCGATGTTGCCGAGGCCGAGCACGGCCGTGCCGTTCGTCACGACGCCGACCAGGTTGCCGCGCGACGTGTATTTCTGCGCGTCGAGCGGATCGGCGTGGATCGCCTCGCACGCGGCGGCGACGCCCGGCGAGTAAGCGAGCGACAGATCGAGCTGGTTCGACAGCGGCTTGGTCGGCGTGACCGAAATCTTGCCGGGCTTCGGGTTCAGGTGATAAGCGAGAGCGGCCTGCTTCAGTTGTTCGTCCATGATTGACCTGCGAGAGACATGCGAAATATTGACGGTTCAGTACACAGCACCAGCGGCCGCATCTGCGTGAATCGAAGAGGTAGTCGACTGCGAGACGGCCCGCGGCACGCCCGGTCGGCGCGCCATCGAACCTCGGCGGGTGGCAACGGGAAAGTACAAAGTACTGAACGATTTCCAAGGGGCGACTAGTGTACACCCGCGCATGCGCCGTGTTGGTGCGCCGCCGCATATGCGCCGTCGATGGACGTTCGATCGATCCCCGGTTGATCCGGCGGCGTCGGCCGCCCGCCCGAACCCGCGAATTCCGCCGAAAACCGGCCTGAATCGGGTAAAATAGCGGGCTACGCGCGCAGCGAAACGATCGGTGTTCCGGTCGTGCCCCGGCCCTTCGGGCGGGTTCCCCTTGCTGCGCCATCGGGCGCGCGCCCGCTCTTCGCTCATCACCCAAGGAATGCCCATGACAGGCTACGATCGTCAGTCGATCTCGGATACGACCGCCAAAATCCTGCTGGAAGTGCAGGCGGTGCACTTCAACGCCGAAAAACCGTTCATCTTCACGTCCGGGTGGGCAAGCCCCGTCTACATCGACTGCCGCAAGCTGATTTCGTATCCGCGCGTGCGCCGTGCGCTGATGGAAATGGCGGAAACGACGATCATGCGCGACGTCGGCTTCGAGCAGATCGACTCGGTGGCGGGCGGCGAGACGGCCGGCATCCCGTTCGCGGCATGGCTCGCGGACCGCATGATGGTGCCGATGCAGTACGTGCGCAAGAAGCCGAAGGGCTTCGGCCGCAACGCGCAGATCGAGGGTCATCTGGAAGAAGGCTCGCGCGTGCTGCTGGTGGAAGACCTGACGACCGACAGCCGCAGCAAGATCAACTTCGTCAACGCGCTGCGCACCGCGGGCGCGACGGTGAACCACTGCTTCGTGCTGTTCCACTACAACATCTTCAAGGAAAGCGTGTCGGTCCTGAAGGACATCGACGTCGACCTGCACGCGCTCGCGACCTGGTGGGACGTGCTGCGCGTCGCGAAGGCGTCGGGCTACTTCGAGACCAAGACGCTCGACGAAGTCGAGAAATTCCTGCACGCGCCGGCCGAGTGGTCGGCGGCGCACGGCGGCGCCACGGCCCCGAAAGAATGACGCCACCCCGGCCACGCTGCCGGCGCCCAGGCTGAAACGGCCGCCCGCGACCTCGCGGGCGGTTTTTTTTCGTCCGTCGATCCAGATCAGCATCGGGCCGCGTCCGCGGCCACGGCATGCATCGCGCATCCAACCCTAATGCTAGACTTGCTCCAGCGCCGCCATCGGCTGCGCGCGCAACCACCTACAACGCCAATCACGCCGGGAGCGTCGGCCCGGCTCACGTGACGGGAGCAGCGCCATATGCGTGTGGATCGCCGGATCACCTCACCTGCGCCACCCGGTCGTACGGCTCCGTTCATCGCTACCCTGCTCTGCGCCGCCGCCGCGTTGGCCACGTTCGCCACCGCGCCCGCGCGCGCGGAAGGCCCGTTCACCGTCACGAGCACCGACCTCGCGCCCGGTGGGCGCGTCGGCGCCGCGCAGCTGTTCGACCGCGGCGAATGCAACGGCGAAAACCGCTCGCCGCAGCTCAGCTGGCGCAATCCGCCGCCCGGCACGCGCGGCTACGCGGTGACGATCTTCGATCCCGATGCGCCGGGGCACGGCTGGTGGCACTGGGCCGTCGCCGACCTTCCCGCGACCGTCACGAGCCTGCCGGCCAATGCGAGCGCGTCGGGCTTCCTGCGGCGCATCGGCGCGAGCGAGGCGCGCAACGACTTCGGAACCGACGGCTACGGCGGCCCGTGCCCGCCGCCGGGCAAACCGCACCGCTACGTGATCACCGTGTACGCGCTCAAGGGCACGGACCTGCGCGTGGCCCAAGGGCGCCCCGCGCCGATGTTCGAGCACGAAATCGGCACGCTGACGATCGGCACCGCGCAGATCACCGTCACCTACGGGCGATGAGCGCAGGCGGGCGTCGCGGCCACTCCAGCGCGCGAACGTCCACGCACCGCGCGCCGTTCTCCCGTCATTTCGGCTTGCTAGACTCCACCGCAGCGGTCGCGGCATCCCGCCGCGCACCCGTCGCGCCGCCCCGCTGCGGCGCGTGACGCGGCAGGCCGCGGCGGCCGCCGTGTCGTCCCCTTCCGGAGAACGCCTCATGTCGAACATCGTCATCGTCTATCACAGCGGCTACGGTCATACGCAGAAACTGGCCGAAGCCGTCCACGCCGGCGCGCAGGACGCCGGCGCGACCGCACGGCTGATCGCAGTCGGCGAGCTCGACGACGCGGGCTGGGCCGCGCTCGACGCGGCAGACGCGATCGTCTTCGGCGCGCCGACCTACATGGGCGGGCCGTCCGCACAGTTCAAACAGTTTGCAGATGCGACGTCGAAACCGTGGTTCACGCAGAAATGGAAGGACAAGCTCGCCGCCGGCTTCACGAACTCGGCGACGATGAACGGCGACAAGTTCTCGACGATTCAATATTTCGTCACGCTGGCGATGCAGCATGGGATGGTATGGGTCGGCACGGGGATGATGCCGGCCAACTCGAAGGCGGCGACCCGCAACGACATCAATTACGTCGGCGGCTTCACGGGCCTGCTGGCGCAGTCGCCGGCCGACGCGACGCCCGACGAGGCGCCGCTGCCCGGCGACCTCGAGACGGCCAAGCTGTTCGGCCAGCGCGTCGCGCAGGCCGCCGTGCGCTGGACGGCCGGCGGCCGCTGAACGCCCGACGCTGGGCAGCGCGGCGGCACGCGGCGCGCGCACCACGCGCGCCGCACGCGCCAAAGCGACACAAGGCGGCCCGCGGGCCGTCTTTTTTTGGCCGCCGGCGGGCAGGCCCGCCGGCTGACGTCTTAAAATGGCGGTTTCAGGGCGCCGCGGCTCCCGTTTCATTCAGCGAGAACGAAATGAGCACCAAAGTTTTTGTCGACGGCCAGGAAGGCACCACCGGCCTCAAGATCTTCGAATACCTGTCGGCGCGCAACGACATCGAAATCCTGCGCATCGACGAAGCGAAGCGCAAGGACGTCGACGAGCGCCGCCGCCTGATCAATGCATCGGACGTCACGTTCCTGTGCCTGCCGGACGTCGCATCGCGCGAGTCGGCCTCGCTCGTCGAGAACCCGAACACGACGCTGATCGACGCGAGCACCGCGTTCCGCACCAGCGCCGACTGGGCGTACGGCCTGCCCGAGCTGACCCGCACGCAGCGCGACAAGATTCGCAACGCGAAGCGCATCGCGGTGCCGGGCTGCCACGCGTCGGCGTTCGTGCTGGCGATGCGCCCGCTCGTCGATGCCGGCATCGTCGCCCCGAGCTTCGCCGCGCACAGCTACTCGATCACCGGCTACAGCGGCGGCGGCAAGTCGATGATCGCCGACTACGAAAACGCGGCGCCGGGCGGCAAGCTCGCGAGCCCGCGCCCGTATGCGCTCGCGCTCGCGCACAAGCACCTGCCGGAAATGGCCGCGCACACGGGCCTCGCGCACGCGCCGATCTTCACGCCGATCGTCGGGCCGTTCCTGAAGGGCCTCGCGGTCACGACCTACTTTTCGCCGGAGCAGCTCGCGAAGCGCGCGACGCCGCAGGACGTGCAGCGCGTGTTCGCCGAGTACTACGCGGACGAGCCGTTCGTGCGCGTCGCGCCGTTCAACGCCGACGAGAATCTCGACAGCGGCTTCTTCGACGTGCAGGCCAACAACGACACGAACCGCGTCGACCTGTTCGTGTTCGGCAACGAAGAGCGCTTCGTCACGGTCGCCCGCCTGGACAACCTCGGCAAGGGCGCATCGGGCGCCGCGATCCAGTGCATGAACCTCAACATCGGCGCCGCCGAGGACACCGGCCTCAAACGCTGAGCGCGCTTGCACGCGATGCAAAGCCGGCCGCGGGCCGGCTTTTTATTTGCCCATATCGGGCAATGAATTAAATCCAGTCGCCGGATTTACAAATATTTACAAGCTTTCCATTGCGCGAGTGGCGTTGAATTAATTCAACGGTTTTTATCCAGTCAATCCCGAATAGGGATAAACCGGATACCCGCGATTTAAACGCAGCCGTTATACGCGGGAAGGCTCCGGACGCCCGAGCCGCGCGGCCGACGCCCACCGCGGCGCCACTCTACGACGCGCCGCGCGTTTTAATTCTTACTGAAATCCGCTTCCCGAAAGGATTCGTCGCGGGCGCTTTGTTTCAAGCGCCTTTTTTAGACGAGTTCATCAATTGACAGCGAATATCCAGACGGCGACATTAGCTCGCACAATTAAACGATTGGAGACAGCGGCATGTCGCACGCCTTATCGAAGGGGGTGGCAACGGCCTTTGCCATCGCACCTTTCCTGATTGCCTGTGGTGGGGGAGATTCCGGCGGCGCGCTCGCGCCGGTCGACGCGCCCCAATGTTCCGGATCGAGTTGCGGCACGCAAGGCCAGCCGCCGTCGCAGCCCATCAACGGCGCGCTGTGTCCGGCCGATGCCGACATCGTGAAGAGCACGTACCTCGGCGGCGCCGGCAGCGGCGAGGTCGTCAGCGTCAACATCGACGCGGTCGCGATGACCTACACGCTCAAATGGCTCGAATCGCCGATTCCGCTCGCGACCGGCACCGTCACGCCGAGCCGCGCCGGCGTCACGATCACCGGCAAGGTCGTGCACCCGCCGACCGGCACGCTGCCCACCGCCGAGCAGACCCGCTGCGCGTTCGTGCTGACGCCGGGCGCCGGCACCGCCCCGAACGGCTCGACCTACTCGACGGCCGCCGACTTCAACCAGGCGAACCCGCCGATGCTGCTGGTCGGCATGGGCGTCGCGGGCGGCGGCATCCCCGGTGCGACGGTCCAGTACGACGGGCTCACGATCATCCCCGGTGTGATCCAGAACGTCGGCCAGGTACCGAACCGCCATTTCGATTTCTACCCGTTCCTCGGCTTCGCGAGCACGACGACCGACCTTTCGAAGCTGCCGGGCACCTACAACGCGCTGATCTATCACCTCGTGCCGTCGGGCAACTACGCGACGAAGGGCGTCAACTCGAGCGAGACGTTCGATGCGAACGGTGCGTGCACGTCGTCGTCCGGCAGCTGCATGACGACCGGCAATCCGTGGACACCGCATGCGAGCGGCGGCTACTTCAACAGCACGCAGGCGCCGCAGATCCTGCCGCAGACGTCGCTGCCGCTGATCGGCGCGACCGGCAAGTCGGCGACCGCGCACATGGTGATCGGGCAGCTCAACGGCGCGACGGTGCCGGTGATCGTGCGTACCGGCGACGTGAACCTCGGCACGCCGCCGCTGCATACGGACGCCAAGGTCGACGACGAATCGGGGATCGCGGTGCTCGCCGGCGCGACGGCGCTCCAGTCGGGCGCGATCGACGGCGGCTACGCGGGCGCGGACTCGAACTTCAAGTACACCGCCGCGCTGATCCGCGGCAGCAACGCGTCGTTCATCAATCCGAGCACGCAGGCCGAAGAGGACGGCTTCACGCTCGACTACGGCCAGTCGACGCCGGGCCTGCTGAACACGACCACGAAGCCGGCCAGCGGCGCGACCTACCCGTCCGCGTCGGGCGTGGTGATCGCGACGGGCGGCCTGTACGCGGCACTCGTGCAGGGCACCGTGAACGGCGGCGTCACGTCGACGTCGGCGAACGCGAGCACCTCGTCGACGCCGTACTTCGGCGTGGGCGCGCAGATCAGCAAATAAGCGGTGCGCGGCGGCGGGCGCGCCGCCGCGCACCGCACGCATCGCAGGAAAGGCACGAAACGACGGCGCCCGGCACGGCGCAGCTACGCACGCGGCACGAGCAACGAAACAGAAGCGGTCGACAGGGAGCCGGCCGCCGAACAAGACAAATCTGGAGGAGCAACATGAAGCGCAACCTCGTTCTGGCGGCGGCCCTTGCCGCCCCCCTTCTTTCCGCATGCGGCGGCGGCAGCGACAACCCGCCGCCGCTCGTCGAAGACCGGCTCTGCCCGGCGTCGCTCGACTACAGCACCGTCTTCACGGGCGGCGCGGGCAGCGGCGAACTGGCCAAGGTCCAGCTCGACACGACCAAGATGACCTGGCAGGTCACCTACGTCGAATCGGCGGTTCCGCAAACCACCGGTACCGTCACGCCGACGCGCGCCGGCACCGTGGACAGCGGCACGCTCACGCAGGAAACGATGTTGCCGACCAACAAGCTCAACCAGTGCGCGTTCCGCCTGAACGGCGCGAGCCTCGATCCGTCGCGGCCGGCGCGCATCTTCGTCGGCTTCGGCGTCGCCGGCGGCACGATTCCGGGCAAGGAGATCCAGTTCAACGGCGTGCTCGGCCAGGCCGCGGTGCCCGACACGAAGTTCCCGTACTACCCGTTCATCGGTTTCTCGTCGATCGAAACCGACATCACGAAGGTCGCCGGCACGTACAGCCATATCGGCTTCGGCGAAGTGCCGTCGCAGAAATTCGCGCCGGCGTCGATCGATGCGAAGGTGACGATCAACGCCGACGGCACGTGGACCAAATGCGACACGACCGGCCAGTTCGCCGGCGGCGCGTGCGTGCAGCAGGGCACGAACTTCGTGCAGTCGGCCGACGGCAGCGGCGCGTTCCAGAGCAACAACTACCAGAGCCAGTTGAAGCCGACGCTGTCGGCGACGCCGCAGGGCAAGGGCTTCATGATCGTAGGCAGGCTGCGCAACCAGCTCGTGCCGGTGCTCGTGCGCACCGGCGTCGCGAACCCGAACCCGACGCCGGACAGCAACGGCGTGCCGGGCCTCACCGCCGACGACGAATCGAGCATCTCGATCCTGTCGCCGCAGACGGCGATCGCGGCCGGATCGCAGAACGGCGAATACATCGGCGTCGACAGCCAGTTCGACTACCGCACCACCGCGCTGATCAACAACCAGGCCACGCTGCTCGATCCGTTCCAGCCGTCGCAGGCTTCGCTCGCGACCGCGCTCGACCTCGACTACACGCAGAAGGTGCCGGGCACGGTCACGACGATCCACACGGGCTCGGGCAGCACGTCGCCGACCGGCAAGTTCATCTTCACGGGCGGCGTGTTCGGCTTCCTCGACAACGCTGGGACGACGCCGTATTTCACGATCGGCGCGTTCGTCCAGTAAGCGGAGGCAAGCCGTGATGAACAAGACCCTTCTCTGCGCGGCAGCCGGGGCGCTTGCCCTGGCGCCGCTCGCCGCGCAGGCGCAGAGCGCCGGCAGCAACGTCGTCACGCTGGGCTGGTTCCACGTGATGCCGCAGCAAAGCAGCACGCCGATGACGACCAACGTCGCGCCGACGCCGATCAACACGCCGCTGCGGCTGCCGCCGACGTTCACGTCGCCCGGCACCGGCCTGCGCACGAGCGGCGCCGACACGGTCGGCCTGACGGTCAGCCATTTCCTGACCGACCACATCGCGGTGACGTCGGTGGCCGGCGTGCCGCCGGTGTTCAAGGTGTCGGGCCAGGGGACCATCAGGCCGCCGGGACCGGCCGGCGCGCTCGGCACGCAGAACATCGGGCTCGCGTCGGTGAACCCGATCGTCAAGAGCGTGCGGCAGTGGAGCCCCGCGGTGTTGCTGCAGTACTACTTCGGCGCGGCGACCGCGAAGTTCCGGCCGTTCCTCGGGCTGGGCGTGTCGTACAACTGGTTCAGCGACCTTCAGCTCAATACGAACTTCATCAAGCAGACGCAGGACAATCTGGGCGCGATTCTCGCGGCGGGCGCGGGCAAGCCGGGGACGACGTCGGTGGAGGCGAAGGCTTCGTCGTCGTGGCAGCCGGTGTTCAACGCGGGCTTGCAGTACAACTTGACCGAGCACTTCGGGCTGATCGCGTCGGTGACCTACATCCCGCTGAAGACGACGTCGACGGTGACGATCAAGGCCGCCGACGGCACGGTGCTCGCGGAGTCGAAATCGGAGCTGAAGGCGGATCCGATCATCAGCTACGTCGGGATGACGTACAAGTTCTGATGCGGACGAAGCCGGATGAAACCGGCCGAAGCTGCAGGAAGCGACAGCCCGCGTCAAAAAAAAAGCCCGCCTAAGAGGCGGGCTGAATCCATATCAGAGGAGACATGGAGGAGACAGGTGTAACTATAGCGAATCGAATGCGGCATTGCAACATTTCCGTAGAGAAAATCAGGATTTTCCCTCGAACGCACACTCTAGCCGTTTAGTCGTCATCCGACCCCTCCCCGTTCTCCCGCTCCAGCACGGCGCCGAGCGTGTCGCGCAGCAGCGCGACCGGCCGCGTCAGGCGGCCCGGCAGCGCGCCGTGCACCATCCATACGTTGATCCGCGTCTCGAGCCCCGTGGTTTGCACCACGCGCAGCGCGTCGCGATGTGCGCTGCGCGCGAGCGCATTCGGCGAGGCGATGCCGATGCCCGCGCCGCGCGCGACCAGCGACAGCTGCAATTCCGAGCCGAACGCCTCGACCGCAACGTCGAACGGCAGGCCGGCCGCGCCGAGCGCGCGGCTCAGCGCCGAACGCATGCCGCAGCCGTCCTGACTCAGCACCCACGGAAAACCCGACAGCACGTCGAGCGACAGCGGCCCGTCCGGCAGCGGGAAATCGCGCGCGGCGACCAGCACCGTCGGCTGCGTGCCGAGCAGCGTGGCCGTCAGCGTGTCGGGCAGCGCCGCGCTGGCCGGCACCATCACGGTCGCGACATCGACCGTGCCGCGCTCGATGCCCTGCACCAGCGCCGGCGACCAGCCCGCCGTCACGCGCAACGTGAGCCGCGGAAACGCATCGCGCAGCCGGTCGATCGGCTGCTCCAGCGCGAGTTCGGACAGAAACGGCGGCACGCCGATGCGCAGCTCGCCCGACGGCTCGCTGTCGGGCGAGCCGGCCGCCATCAGCTCGTCGATCGCACCGAGCACGTTGCGCGCCAGCGCATAGACGTCGCGCCCGGCGGCGGTCGGCTTCAGCGGCTTGCTCTGCCGCTCGAGCAGCGGCAGGCCCAATAGCGCCTCGAGGTTCTGCACGCGGCGCGTCAGGCCCGGTTGCGTCAGATGGAGCTTCGCGGCGGCGGCGACCATCGAGCCGCTGTCGACCACGGCGACGAACGCCTCGAGATCACGCGTATTCAAAGCAAACTCGCATAATCATGTTAGACATATTTCAATTGTCGCATAACGATGCGATACCTACGATGAGGACTTCTTCCTCACTTGCGCGGAGCTCCGATGAACTGCCCTGCCGACGCCTGCCCCGCCGCCGTTCGCCGCGCGGCGCACGCCCAGCCTGCGCTCAGCGCCGGCATGACGCTGTTCTTCGCCGCGACGGTCGGCGTGATCGTGATGGACCTGTTCGCCGCGCAGCCGCTGACCGGCGCGATCAGCGCGGACCTGCGCCTGCCGGCGGGCCTCACCGGCCTGGTCGCGATGCTGCCGCAGCTCGGCTACGCGGCCGGCCTCGTGCTGCTGGTGCCACTCGTCGACCTGATCGAGAACCGTCGGCTGATCGTCGCGACGCTCGTGGTCTGCGCGGCAGCGCTCGCGCTGCCCGCGTTCACGCGCTCGGGCGCCGTGTTCCTGGCGGCGACGCTCGTCGCCGGCGCGGCTTCCAGCGTGATCCAGATGCTGGTGCCGATGGCCGCGGCGATGGCGCCCGAAGCGCAGCGCGGGCGCGCGGTCGGCAACGTGATGAGCGGGCTGATGCTCGGCATCCTGCTGTCGCGGCCGCTCGCGAGCCTGATCGCCGGCACGGCCGGCTGGCGCGCGTTCTACGTGCTGGCCGCGCTCGCCGACGCGGCGATCGCCGCGGTGCTCGCGCTGCGGCTGCCGTCGCGCGTGCCGTCGGTCACGACCGGCTATCGGGCGCTGCTCGCGTCGATGGGCCGCCTGCTCGCCGCCGAGCCGGTGCTGCGCCGCCATGCGCTGTCGGCGGCGCTGGCGATGGCCGCGTTCAGCGCGTTCTGGACGGCCGTCGGGCTGCGGCTCGCGCAAGCGCCGTTCGGCCTCGATCTGCACGGGATCGCGCTGTTCGCGTTCGCGGGCGCGAGCGGCGCGATCGTCACGCCGCTGGCAGGTCGCGTCGGCGATCGCGGCCACGGTCCGGCCGCGCAGCGCGCCGCGCACCTGACGATGCTCGCCGCGCTGACCGTGCTGGGCATCGCCGGCGCCGGCTGGTTCGGCTTCGACGCGCCCGCGCACCGCGGCATCGCGCTGGCGCTGCTGGCCGGCGGCGCGGCGCTGCTCGATGCGGGCGTGATCGTCGACCAGACGATCGGCCGGCGCGAGATCAACCTGTTGAACCCGGCCGCACGCGGGCGACTGAACGGCCTGTTCGTCGGACTGTTCTTCGTCGGCGGCGCGCTGGGGGCCGCACTGGCGGGCAGCGCGTGGGCGTGGGGCGGGTGGAGCGCCGTGTGCGGCGTGGGGTTCGGGTTCGCGGGCGCAGCCACCGTATTCGGCTTGTCGGCCGGGCGCCGTGCCGATACCGCGGCGACGCCGGGCGCGTGACGGCGCATGCGCACGCGCCGACGTGGAAGCGCCCCGCCCTACGACAAGATGCGGGGTGTAAGGCCGACCGATGCCACCGCGACGCCACACGCGCGACAGCACATGCCCCATGCCCTGACGTGAAAACGCCCCGCCCTACGACAAGGTGCGAAGCGTGCGGCCGTGCCGATACCGCGGCGACACCGCACGCGTGACAGCGGGTGCCCACGCCCAACGTGAAAACGCCCCGCCCTCGGACGAGGTGCGGGGCGTGCGGCCGGCCGCGCCGGCGGCGTTCAGTGACGGACCAGCGCCATCATCGCGCCGAAGCCGACGAACAGCCCGCCGGTCAACCGGTTGAAGACGCGCGCGACGCTCTGGCTCTTCAGCGTCGCGCCGATGCGCGTGCCGAACGACGCGTAGACCAGATACCAGCTGACCTCGATCGCCGCGAACGTGACGACGAGGATGCCGAACTGCGGCAGCGTCGGCTCGGCCGCGTTGATGAACTGCGGCAGCAGCGCGGCGGCGAACAGGATCGCCTTCGGGTTGCTGCCCGCGACCAGGAAGCCGTTGCGAAACAGCGCCCACGACGACGCCGATGCGCCCGGCGCAGACGCGGCGAGGTCGGCGGCCGGCGCGTCGTCGACCCGTGCGCGCCAGGCCTTCACGCCCAGATAGATCAGATAGGCGGCGCCCGCGAAGCGCAGTGTATTGAACATCGCCGGCCACGCCTGCAGCACCGCGCCGAGCCCGGCCGCGGAGACGGCCAGCATCAGCACCAGCGCACTGAGACAGCCGGCCATCGTCGCCGCCGAGCGGCGCAGCCCGTGGCGTGCGCCGTGGGTCATCACGAGCAGCATGTTCGGACCGGGAATCGCCGACACGACGAACACCGTCGCCACGAAAAGCCACCACGTATGCAGGTTCATGCGCGCCTCAGCGATAGAGCAACGAAACGACGATTATGCCGCGTGCGCGGCGCTTCTGTCCCGCGCCGGCTCAGCGGCCCGCGCGGCGCAGTGCGACTTCGCCGAGCACCGCGAAGTCCTGGTCGCCGCCGCCGTGCGCGAGCGCATCGAGCAGGCTGTCGCGCACGACGCTCGCCACCGGCAGCGGCACCGACGCCGCGTCGCCGGCCTGCAGCGCGAGCCGGACGTCCTTCAGCCCGAGCCGCGCCTTGAAGCGCGCCGGTTCGTAGCTGCGCTCGGCGATCATCCCGCCGTAGCCCGCATAGACCGGCCCCGGAAACACGCTGCTCGTGATCACGTCGAGGAAATCGCGCATCGCGACGCCATGCGCGCCCAGCAGCGCGGACGCCTCGCCGAGCGTCTCGATCGCCGACGCGAGCGTGAAGTTCGCCGCGATCTTCGCGATGTTCGCGTGCTGCGGCAGAGAGCCGAACCGCCAGGTCTTCTGGCCGATCGCGTCGAACAGCGGCTGCACGCGGTCGATCGCCTCGGCCGGGCCGCCGGCCATGATCGTCAGCCGCGCGGCGGCCGCGACGTCCGGGCGCCCCATCACCGGCGCGGCGACATAGTCGAGGCCGCGCGACGCATGCGCGTGCGCGAGCGACTCGGCGAGCGCGACCGACACCGTCGCCATGTTCACGTGGATCAGGCCG
This sequence comes from Burkholderia sp. WP42, assembly GCF_000745665.1. Taxonomy (NCBI): domain Bacteria; kingdom Pseudomonadati; phylum Pseudomonadota; class Betaproteobacteria; order Burkholderiales; family Burkholderiaceae; genus Burkholderia; species Burkholderia sp. WP42. The sequence goes on from NZ_JQJT01000010.1 coordinate 28,562, forward strand.
CGCGGCGCCTGCGCAAGCAGCGCGTCGTCGAACACGTCGCGCGCGGCGGCATCGTCGGCGAGCATCGAGAACACCGCGTCGCCGCGAAACGCGTCGGCCGGGGTCGCGACGATCTGCGCGCCGAGCGCCGCCAGCGGCTCCGCGCGCTCGCGCGAACGGTTCCACACGCGCACGGTATGCCCGGCCTTCAGCAGGTTCGTCGCGATCGCCTGCCCCATTTCGCCCAGCCCGATAAATCCAAGATCCATTTCCCGCTCCTTCGACCCGTGAAGCGGCGAGTTAAACACAGATGCCGGCAGTCTGCAGCGCCTGCGGCCGGCCATGCGCGGTGCGATGCCGACCGCATCGACTCGGCGGGCGCATCGGGTTCCGAGGCTCGGAGGCGTCGAACGCCCGAAAAAACAAAACCCCGCATGCCGGAAAGCGTGCGGGGTCTTGCGACGGGGCGGCCGGTCGCGCCGGCCGCGGCGAAGCGTGCTTAGTTCTGCGAGCCTGCGTCGTTCGTGCCGGCGGCCGATGCTGCTGCGGCCTTCGCCTGGCCCTTCTTCGAGCCGTGGTGCTTCAGCTGGTGCTTCGGCTTGCTGTGATCCTTCTTGGCCGGTGCCGATGCGGCAGCCGACGTGTCGGCGGCCGGCGCCGACGCCTGTGCGAATGCCGAAACCGATGCGAGAGCGAATGCTGCGGTCATGATCGAAGCGAGCGTCTTCTTCATTGTTCTTCCTTTAGCGGAGAAAAAGTCAAACGTACCGGTAAGAGATGCGAGGCATCCGCATCGGAACATCAGTCGCGCCGGGGTTGCCGGTCGCGGCCGGGCGGAGCGGCGTTGGCCTTTCCGTCACGGCAAATACTGACGCACTGGCTCCATAACGCACCGCCGGCGCGGCCAGTTGACACGCAGCTTGCATCCTCCGGGTTTCCACCGAGCACTGCGACGCAGGGCCGCGGCGGCGGCGCCCGCGCACGCGCCGAACCGCCGCTTCCGCCCGTCGCGGCGACGCTATACTGGCCTCCTTCCGACTGAACGGCGCGCGGCCCGTCGCGAGACCGGAGACCGCCGCCGTCGCGAGGCGACCCAATTGCCCGAACACAATCTGGACAAACTGAAAATCGACCGGCGTCCGCTCGCACCCGCGCCGCGCCGGCGCCGCTGGGTCCGCTACGCGGCGGCCGCCGCGCTCGTTGCCGCGGCGATTGCGGCGGCGCTCGTGCTGACCAGCCGGCCCACGGTCGACACGACGTCCGTCACGACCGCCTACCCGTACCAGAACGACACGCAGCTCAACGCGACCGGCTACGTCGTGCCGCAGCGCAAGGCCGCGGTCGCGTCGAAGGGCCAGGGCCGCGTCGAATGGCTCGGCGTGCTCGAAGGCACGCGGGTGAAGAAGGGCGACATCATCGCGCGCCTCGAGAGCCGCGACGTCGAAGCCTCGCTCGCGCAGGCGCGCGCGCAGGTGCTGGTGTCGCGCGCCAATCTCGGCGTCGCGCAGGCCGAGTTGAAGGACGCCGAAATCGCGCTGCGGCGCACCGCCGTGCTTGCGCCGAAGGGCGCCGTGCCGGCCGCGCAGCTCGACATCGACACGGCGCGCGTGAACAAGGCACGCGCGACGCTCGGCAGCGACCAGGCGGCGATCGCGTCGGCCGAAGCGAACGCGCAGGCCGCCCAGGTGGCCGTCGACCAGACGGTGATCCGCGCCCCGTTCGACGGGATCGTCCTCGCGAAGCACGCGAACGTCGGCGACAACATCACGCCGTTCTCGTCCGCGTCGGACAGCAAGGGCGCGGTCGTGACGATCGCCGACATGGACACGCTCGAAGTCGAGGCCGACGTCGCCGAGTCGAACATCGCGAAGATCCGCTCGGAGCAGCCGTGCGAGATCCAGCTCGACGCGCTGCCCGACATGCGCTTCGCGGGCCGCGTGTCGCGCATCGTGCCGACCGTCGACCGCTCGAAGGCGACCGTGCTCGTGAAAGTGCGCTTCGTCGACCGCGACGCGCGCGTGCTGCCCGACATGAGCGCGAAGATCGCGTTCCTGTCGAAGCCCGCGACGCCGCAGGACCGCCAGCCGGTGACGGCCGTGCAGGCGAGCGCCGTGGTCGAGCGTGACGGCCGGCCGGTCGTGTTCGTCGTGCAGGACGACGCCGTGCATGCGCGCGCGGTGACGCGCGGCGCGCGGATCGGCGAGCTCGTCGCGATCGGCGGCGTGAAGCCCGGCGACACCGTCGTGCTCGCGCCGGAGGCGCAACTGAAGGACGGCGCGCACGTGACCGTCGCGAAGAAATAGCGTGGCGCACGTGAACGACGCATCGCCGCCGCTCGTCGAGATCCGCCACGTCGCGAAGTCGTACCGGCGCGGCAATCAGGTCGTGCCGGTGTTGACCGACATCACGCTCGACATCGCCGCAGGCGACTTCGTCGCGCTGATGGGGCCGTCCGGCTCCGGCAAGAGCACGCTGCTCAATCTCGTCGCCGGCATCGACCGGCCCGACAGCGGCGAGCTGCGCGTGGGCGGCCTCGACATCACGCGCCTGGAAGAAGCGCAACTGGCCGAATGGCGCGCGGCGAACGTCGGCTTCATCTTCCAGTTCTACAACCTGATGCCGGTGCTCACCGCGTTCGAGAACGTCGAGCTGCCGCTGATGCTCACCACCCTGTCGCGCCGCGAACGGCGCGAGCGCGTCGAGCTGGTGCTCGACATGGTCAATCTCGGCGACCGGATGAGCCACTACCCGTCCGAACTGTCGGGCGGCCAGCAGCAGCGCGTCGCGATCGCCCGCGCGCTGATCACCGATCCGGTGCTGATCGTCGCCGACGAGCCGACCGGCGACCTCGACCGCGCCTCGGCCACCGACGTGCTCGCGATGCTGCAGCGGATGAACGCCGAGCTCGGCAAGACCATCATCATGGTGACCCACGACGCGCAGGCGGCCCGCGCCGCGCGCGCGCTCGTGCATCTGGAAAAAGGGGAGCTGATCGATGGGCACGCGGCCTGACCAGCGCGAGCGCGCGACATGTTCGTATTCAAGCTGATCGCGCGCAACGCGCTGCGGCACCGGCTGCGCACGTTGCTGACCGTGCTCGGGCTGACCATCGCCGTGCTCGCGTTCGGGCTGCTGCACACCGTCGTCGACGCGTGGTACGCGGGCGCGGCCGCCGCGTCGAGCGGACGGCTCGTCACGCGCAACGCGATCTCGCTCGTGTTCCCGCTGCCGGTCAGCTACGAGAACCGGATACGCGGCGTCGACGGCGTGACCGCCGTGGTGCGCTCGAACTGGTTCGGCGGCGTGTATCGCGACCCGAAGAACTTCTTCGCGAGCTTCGCGGTGTCGGACAACTATCTCGACCTGTACCCGGAGTACCTGCTGCCGGCGCAGCAGCGCGCCGATTACGACCGCGACCGGCGCGGCTGCCTGGTCGGCCGGCAGCTCGCGACGCAGTTCGGCTTCAAGGTCGGCGACGTGATTCCGCTGAAGGGCACCATCTACCCCGGCACGTGGGATTTCGTCGTGCGCGGCATTCTCGACGGCCGCGACGATTCGACGATCACGCGCCAGCTGGTGTTCCACTGGGACTACCTGAACGAGACGGTGCGCAAGCGCACGCCCAAACAGGCCGACCAGGTCGGCGTGTTCGTGCTCGGCGTCGCGCGCCCGGACGCCGGTGCGGCGATCGCGCGCGACGTCGACGCGGTGTTCAGGAACTCGCTCGCCGAGACGCTGACCGAGACCGAGCAGGCGTTCCAGCTCGGCTTCGTCGCGATGTCGAACCAGATCATCGCAGCGATCCGCATCGTGTCGTTCGTCGTGATCCTGATCATCATGGCCGTGATGGCGAACGCGATGGCGATGAGCGCGCGCGAGCGCACCGCCGAATACGCGACGTTGAAGGCGCTCGGCTTCGGCCCGGGCTTCATCGCGGCGCTCGTGTTCGGCGAATCGGTCGTGATCGCCACGGCAGGCGGCGCGCTCGGCATGCTGGCGACGCCGCCGGCCGCGACCCTGTTCAAGCACGCCGCCGGCGGCATCTTCCCGGTGTTCAAGGTGTCGGCCGCGACGATGGCGCTGCAGGCCGCGTGCTCGGTCGCGGTCGGCGTCGCGGCCGCGCTCGTGCCGGCATGGCAGGCCGCGCGCGTGCGCGTGGTCGAAGGCCTGCGGGCGATCGGGTAGGCGCATGGCGATCCCGCTCACCTACATCGCGCGCAACCTGTGGACCCGGCGCCTCACCACCGCGCTGACGGCCGGCGGGATGGCGCTCGTGATCTTCGTGTTCGCGACGGTGCAGATGCTCGACGCGGGGCTCACGCAGACGCTCGTGTCGACCGGCGAACCGGACAACGTCGTCGTGATCCGCAAGGGCGCGGAGACCGAAATCCAGAGCGCGATCGATCACCAGCAGGCGAATGCGCTAGAAATGCATCCGGCCGTCGCGCTCGGCCCCGACGGACGGCCGCTGGTGTCGAAGGAAGCGGTCGTGCTGATCTCGCTCGTGAAGGCGTCGACCGGCAAGCCGTCGAACGTCGTGATTCGCGGTGTGTCGCCGGCCGGCCTCATGCTGCGTCCGCGCGTGAAGCTGGTGGCCGGCCGCGCGTTCGCGCCGGGTTCGTCGGAGATCGTCGTCGGCAGCGCGATCGCGAACGGCTTCAGCGGCGCGCAGCTCGGCGACCGCCTGCATTTCGCGCAGCGCGACTGGACCGTCGTCGGCATCTTCGACGCGGGCGGCAGCGGCTTCGACTCAGAGATCTGGGGCGACGTCGATCAGCTGATGCAGTCGTTCCGGCGCACCAGCTATTCGTCGATGGTGCTGCGCATCGCGAGCGCCGACGGCTTCGCGCGCTTCAAGGCCGACATCGACGTCGACCCGCGCCTCACCGACGAAGCGAAGCGCGAGCAGACCTTCTACGGCGACCAGTCGAAGGCGCTGTCGACGTTCATCAACATCCTGGGCGTCACGCTGTCGACGATCTTCTCGATCGCCGCGATGATCGGCGCGATGATCACGATGTACGCGTCGGTCGCGAACCGCACCGCCGAGATCGGCACGCTGCGCGCGCTCGGCTTCAAGCGCGTCAACGTGCTCGCCGCGTTCCTGCTCGAGGCGCTGCTGCTGGGCTTCGCGGGCGGCGTCGCGGGGCTCGCGTGCGCGTCGCTGATGGGCTTCGCGTCGTTCTCGACCACCAACTTCCAGACCTTCTCCGACCTGTCGTTCCGCTTCGTGCTGACGCCCGCGATCGTCGTGAAGACGCTGTCGTTCTCGCTGGTGATGGGGCTCGTCGGCGGGCTGCTGCCGGCGCTGCGCGCCGCGCGGATGAGCATCGTCGACGCGCTGCGCGCGCAGTGACGCGCGCCCAGCGCTGCGTGCGCAGCCAGCGGTTGCGGTAGCCGGTCGCACGGCCGCGCTCGAACGAGATCGCGTGCAGCATCGCCGCTTCCGGCCACCACGACAGCACGTCGTTGCCTTCGAAACGGCCTGCGGGCGGATTGGGGCCGTTGCGCAGCAACGTGCCGTCGAGTTCGGGCGGGATCGCGCCGGTCACGCGCAGGTCGACGAGATCGGCTTCGTCGGCCACCGGCGCGAGCGCGCCGCGGTTCAGGTCGAAAGTCGGCATCGTATGGTGCCCCGGTTCAGCCTTCGTCGGCCGACGGCGGCAGATCGCCGCGCGCCAGCGCGAGCACATGAGCGCTCACATCGGCCGGCCAGCCGGCGATCAGTTCGCCCATCCGCGCGAGATCGTTCGCGTACAGCGCGCGCACGGCCTCCTCGAAGCCCGGCAGATCGCCCGCGAGCGCCGACATGAAGTGGTACGCGCGCGCCTGCGCATCGCGCCGCCGATCGGCCGCTGCATGGGTGCGCCGCGCGTCCTCGACCAGCTTGCGCAGCGCCACCGACGCGCCGCCCGGCTGCGCGGCCAGCCAGTCCCAGTGACGCGGCAGCAGCGTGACCTCGCGCGACACCACGCCGAGCTTCGGCCGGCCGCGGCCGCGTTGTTCGCCCGCGCCCGGCTCGCCGGCTTCGGACGCTGCCCGCGCCTCGGCTGGCGCCGCTGCGTAGCGCGCGCGGACGTCGTCCGCCGTGCCGCGCAGGTCGAGATCGATCGTGCGGCCGGTCGCATCGTCGAAGATCGCGATCGGGCCGCTCCCAGCGTCGTCGGCCGCGCGCCGGACCGCCAGCGCGACCGTCTCCAGCGCCCCGGACGCGAGGCGCCGATGACCGTCGAACGCGGTGTAGGAAGGAACGAACAGGGAAAGCGTCATCGTGGCCGCCTTGCGGTGGAAATCGGAATGCCGCTATTTTTATCCGGGTATAAATGGACTGTCAATATCATCCGGGTAAAAAAGAATGCGCGTGGTTCTGTCGATTGATTCAACTTCTGAATCAATCAAGTCAGCAATTGGCATGAAAACGTGAATTCCCCCGTGCCAGAATGGCCAGACGTCATATGACGAAGCGCGCATTCGACGCGCAGTAGCCCCGGCACGTTCCGCCTCTCGGAGGAGACAGATATGAATCCGCTTCACGCATTGCCGGCGTCCGCGTCGGCAACGGCCCAGCGCACGCGTGTGCGCTGGCTCGTGCTGGCCGTGCTGTTCGCGGTCACGACAATCAACTACGCGGACCGCGCGGCGATCGCGATCGCCGGCCCCGCCATCGCGCGTGCGATGCACCTGAGCCACGTGCAGATGGGCTTCATCTTCTCGGCGTTCGGCTGGTCGTACGTGATCGCGCAGCTGCCGGGCGGCTGGCTGCTCGACCGCTTCGGCTCGCGCATCGTCTATGCGTTCAGCATCTTCTTCTGGTCGCTGTTCACGCTGCTGCAGGGTGGTATCGGCTTCATCGGCGGCGCGGCCGCGTTCGGGCTGCTGTTCGCGCTGCGCTTCCTGGTCGGCGCGGCCGAGGCGCCGTCGTTTCCGGCCAACAGCCGGATCGTCTCCACGTGGTTCCCGGCCGCCGAACGCGGCACCGCATCGGCGATCTTCAACGCCGCGCAGTACGCGGCGACCGTCGTGTTCGCGCCGCTGATGGGTTGGCTGGTGCACGCGTTCGGCTGGCAGTGGGTGTTCGCGGTGATGGGCGTGCTCGGCTTCGCGTTCGTGCTGGTGTGGAACCGCACGATGTACGACCCGAGCGCGCACCCGCGCATCAACCGCGCGGAGTTCGACTACCTCGCCGAAGGCGGCGCGCTCGTCAACATCGACCGCGCGGCCGGCGCACGCGACGGCGGCCCGTCGATGCACCACGTGAAGGCGCTGCTGAGGAGCCGGATGCTCGTCGGCGTGTACGTCGCGCAGTACTGCATCAACGCGCTCACCTATTTCTTCATCACGTGGTTTCCCGTCTACCTCGTGCAGGCGCGCGGGATGTCGATCCTCAATGCGGGGCTCGTCGCGTCGATCCCGGCCGTGTGCGGGTTCCTCGGCGGGATCCTGGGCGGCATCGTGTCCGACGCGCTGCTCAAGCAGGGACGCTCGCTGTCGGTCGCGCGCAAGGTGCCGATCGTGATCGGCATGCTGCTGTCGATGTCGATGATCGTCTGCAACTACACCGACTCGCACGTGCTGGTCGTGCTGTTCATGGCGCTGTCGTTCTTCGGCAAGGGGCTCGGCGCGCTCGGCTGGGCCGTCAACGCCGACACCGCGCCGCGCCAGATCGCCGGCCTGAGCGGCGCGCTGCTCAACACGTGCGGCAATCTCTCCAGCATCACGACGCCGATCGCGATCGGCTATATCGTCGACCGCAGCGGCTCGTTCAACGGCGCGCTCGTGTATGTCGTCGCGCACGCGCTCGTCGCCGTGATCTGCTATCTGTTCGTCGTCGGCGAGATTCGCCGCGTCGAGCTCAAATGAACTGAACGGCGCGGGCGGCGCCGGTGCGTCCGGCGGCTCGCGCATGACCGGAACCAGGAGCAAACCGATGTCCGAAGCCCGCCACACCGGCACGCCGCGCGTCACGCGCATGCGGGTGATTCCCGTCGCCGGCCGCGACAGCATGCTGCTGAACCTGTGCGGCGCGCACGCGCCGTACTTCACGCGCAATCTCGTGATCCTCGACGACAGCAGCGGCCACACGGGCGTCGGCGAAGTGCCCGGCGGCGAAGGCATCCGTCAAGCGCTCGAACGGATGACCGACGTGGTGGTCGGCCAGTCGATCGGCCGTTACCAGGCGACGCTCAACGCGGTGCGCGCGGCGCTGTCCGGCGCGGGTGCGGCGGCCGGGCGCACGATCCGGCACGAGGTGACGTCGGCGAGCGAAGCGGCGGTGCTGCGCCAGCCGCACGAAATCAATCTGCGGCTCGACAACGTGATCACCGCGATTGAGGCGGCGCTGCTCGACCTGCTGGGCCAGCATCTCGACGTGCCGGTGGCCGCGCTGCTCGGCGAGGGGCAGCAGCGCGACGCGGTGCCGATGCTCGCGTACCTGTTCTACATCGGCGAGCGGCGGCGCACCGACCTGCCGTATCGCGACGAGGCGCATGCCGCCGACCCGTGGTTCCGGCTGCGCAACGAAGCGGCGCTGACGCCGGCCGCGATCGCGGAGCAGGCCGAAGCCGCGGTCGCGCGCTACGGCTTCGCCGACTTCAAGCTGAAAGGCGGCGTGATGGCCGGTGCGGACGAAATGGCGGCGATCGCGGCGATCAAGGCGCGCTTTCCCGACGCGCGGGCGACGCTCGATCCGAACGGTGCGTGGTCGCTCGACGAGGCCGTCGCGCTGTGCCGCGGGCAAGGCGATCTGCTCGCTTATGCGGAGGACCCGTGCGGGCCGGAGGCGGGCTACTCGGGGCGCGAGGTGATGGCAGAGTTCCGGCGCGCGACCGGCATTCCGACCGCGACGAACATGATCGCGACCGACTGGCGGCAGATGGATCATGCGGTGCGGCTGCAGGCGGTCGACATTCCGCTCGCCGACCCGCACTTCTGGACGATGCAGGGCTCGGTGCGGCTCGCGCAGCTGTGTCGCGACTGGGGGCTCACGTGGGGTTCGCATTCGAACAACCACTTCGACGTGTCGCTCGCGATGTTCACGCATGCGGCCGCGGCGGCGCCGGGCACGATCACGGCGATCGACACGCACTGGATCTGGCAGGAAGGCGACGCGCGGCTCACGCGCGAGCCGCTCGAAATCGTCGGCGGCCAGGTGGCCGTGCCGGAGCGGCCGGGGCTCGGGATCGAGCTCGACATGGCGCAGGTGGAGGCCGCGCATGCGTTGTGTCGGCAGGTGGGCGGCACCGCGCGCGACGACGCGATGGCGATGCGGTATCTGGTGCCGGGGTGGACGTATGATCCGAAGCGGCCGAGTTATGGGCGGTGAGGGATCGGGCGGGAAACGATAGGCGGGAAAGCAAAAAGGGTCCGGTCTTGCGACCGAACCCTTTTCAAATCTGTTGGTGGAGCGGAGGAGGATCGAACTCCCGACCTTCGCATTGCGAATGTAAAAACCTCATCAGCAAATTCGGGGCTTCTGGCGTTTATCTCGATTATTTGCCACAATCTTGCCACACTCCGTTCGAGCAAACACCGAGAAATGCCGACTATCCGAAAGCGTGCGCAGTACCAATGGGAGGCGCAGGTACGCCGGCGCGGCTACCCAGCGCAGAGCAAGACCTTTACTACCAAGGCCGAGGCGGAAGCCTGGGCCAATATGATCGAATCGGAAATGTCGCGCGGCGTATGGGTCAGCCGCAGTGAGGCCGAGGCGACATCACTCTACGAGGCGTTGAAGCGCTATGAGGAAGAAGTTTCGCTGTCAAAAAAGGGGGCGGCGCAGGAATCTTCGGTCCTAAAAACCTGCAAGGAAGTTGACCTAGCAAGGCGGCCGCTAGCCACGATCCGCAGTGCAGACATAGCGAGGCTCCGCGACGAATGGCTGAAGGACTACAAGCCCGCCACGGTGCTGCGCCGCCTAGCTGTTCTCTCACATGTGTTTAATGTCGCCCGCAAGGAATGGGGCATGGAAAGCCTGTCGAATCCGGTGGAACTGGTTCGGAAGCCGCAGCCGAACAACGCGCGCACAAGGCGCATTGAGGTCAGCAACGCATCCGTCGGCACGCCAAGCGTAGACGACCTCGATTCGGAGCGCCGCGCGCAAGACGGCGAGCTTGAGCGTGTGGCAAAGGCCAGCAACTCGGTGCTGCTACCGCCCATCATCTGGTTGGCCGTTGAAACGGCAATGCGTCGAGGCGAGATCGTCTCCCTGCTATGGGCTAACGTCGACCTCAATCGCCGCGTTGCACACCTACCGTCAACGAAGAACGGAGACACGCGTGACGTTCCTTTGTCTTCACGCGCTGTTTCCGTACTTCAAACGTTGGGAGAAGCACGGAATAACGCCAAGAATAAGATGCCGGACGGCGGCGAGGAGGAGACTGATCGCATATTCGAAATTCGCAGCGATGCAGTTACGAGAGCTTTCGAGCGCGCAGTGGCGCGCGCCCGCAAGATTTACGTCGATGAGTGCAGCGCGGGCAACCTGAAGCCAGATAGCAAGTTCCTGACTGACCTTCGCTTTCACGATTTACGCCATGAGGCGACGTCGCGCCTAGCTTCGATCTTCCCGCTCCACGAATTGACGAAGATTACGGGACACAAAGATCCGCGTATGCTCATGAGGTATTACCACCCCCGCGCAGAAGAACTTGCAAAGCGTCTTTCCTAAATAGACGCCTACGTATGGAGTTATACGATAATAATCGATGACTCTTTGAGCACATCATCCCTCCTTCCACACAAGCTGATTGGAACCGCAATATAGCGCTCGCAATAAAGCATGAGCTCATGACCAGATTCATGCGCCCGCTTCAAGTCCGACTCTGTATATTGTGCCGACTCAAGCTTATCCGGACAGTCTTCGGGCCGGACGCCATTGTAGACTAGACTAAGCATATCCTCGGTAGCCGGTGACCAGCAAAATGAGTACTGTCCCAACGGAAGGATTCTAAATGCATGCTCGGGAGTAGCTCCGTATTTTCTAGCAATCGGTAATCGCGACGTCAGGAAAACCGCTTGACTTCGATACTTCACGCCGAATTTTCGTTCAAACCAGGCGTCGGCGGCGTTATGGACTTCGAGTGATGTATCTTTCGGATTTCGATCTTTTCGCGTCGAAATGATAGAGGGATGGTCGAGCGAATATTTACTCGACATTCCGCGATAAAACTCAAGAGTCTCAAAGGTAAACATAATCAAATAAAATTAATACCTTCCCAACTTCTTATTGGTCTTTATCATATCGATTTCGGAACGCTCCTGACGATATGCCTCCGTAGGCTCCAGCATTTGCATGACATCTCCCAGCATCTTCCGAACCTGACGGTCCCTATTCGCGAGCTCGCTCAAAAGCTTACTATTCCCCCCCTCAGCAATCCGATCACCTTCGTTTGAAAGACGGACGTATGTATCCACGCCAGGCAATAGCGAAACCAGTATCGATTTTTGATGCACCGGTTTAATTCCCAGCTGCGAAATCTGTGCTCGCGACAATACAACAAGTTCATCAATGGAGATATCTGAACGCGGGCGCTCCTCCAAAGAGAACGGCTGAATGAGATCTCGCGCGATTTTTTTCCCAACTCCCTCACCCATCGATTGCCAAGAATCCTCTTTCGAAGTACCACTGAACAACGCATACCAAATATGCACGGACGGGTATTTCTTTATAAAATCATTCAGCAACTCCGCGTATGCATAAGATCCCGGAGAAATAGCATTCGCAAAAAATGCGAGACAAATCGAACCGAATTCCGAACCACGGGTTTCACTAGACAAGACCTCTTTAACAACCGCATTAAAGGCCTGCATTCTATGATCGAAGACGCCACTAAACACTGACACAGTGTTAGCTAAGCCGGGATATGTCGAGACTAAAGCTTCAGCGATCTCTTCGGACGTAGCATCGCCTCGAACGTAATCGAAAACTCTCCTAGGGAGAAGCTCATCGTCATGCATCGGACGAGATTGCGCACTTAACCCTATACCGATTCTTGAAATGAGTTTTATAAGATAAGTCGGCGAATCCATCCGACTTAACTGACGAGCAAGAAGCCACTTGTGCAGAACATCATCGATATCGAACGTCGGATACAAGATTACTGTGCGCGCGAGTACATATGAAAATGTTCGCTTGCACGCGGAGTACGATGCCATCGCTGGCGCCAAGCTGCCAATACGTCGTGTCGCCTCAGCCTCACCGAAAATAAGAGAAACTAAAACGCCAAGCATTCGACTGGAAATATCAAACTTCGGCGATTGATATCTTTTACCCCTTAACCCAATCTGCGAGAGTAAATCCTCTTTCACGACATGTACGTACGCGGATAAAGGAGAAACATTTCCGTAATAAGTGGCCACATCAGCAAATATCGTCTCCAAATCGTCACCCATGGCCGCGATGACGTTCGGCAAATTCAAGAAATCGGAACTGGAGCTCCAGAAGCATTGATGCAAAACCGGCCCACTCATGCCAATGGCACTGAATAAGTCCGAGGGCTGCCGTCTTTCAGAATTCCCCAGCGAAAACAAATCTTGGGTAGATTGTAGCTTTTTAACCAGCATTTCAGACCTCGAATAGCTTGCCAAATTCAGGATCATCGGGAGGCGGCGCCATTTTTGCCACCGCGCTCGACAAATAGCCAGGCAGATTTCCCGAGTAATATAAACTAACGGATGTTCTAGCCCTCAAGATACCTGTGTAAATTAATCGCTTTTGTGCGGGCCCCATTTTCGGAAGTGCCTCACATCCGCCGATATGCGTCGCTACGAATTCCCATCCTTTACTGCCATGTAATGTATCAACCCAGATTCGCTGCTCGGGGCCAATTGCGGAACTCTCCAAAGCCGTTAAAAAAGCCTGCTTTTGCTCATTTTTCGGGAATAGCACGCCGATGCGTTGCTGAGGATACAATTTTAATTGATCAGGAAGTCGCAATAATATCTCAGAAATCTGCGCATCAAAGGACCCGCAAGCATGCGAATCTATCAACGATGGCCTCGCCGTCTCGTCGTACAAACACTGATCACTGACCGGTGGATAGTTCACCGGATCACGCAATATCGCATCGGCAACATTGCAAATCTTCAATCCGCTACGGTAATGGTATTCGAGAGTAACAACCTTGTCGCCAACCAGATTTTCCAAATAACCCGGCGAGTGCGTCGACTTGTAAATAGATTGACGTGAATCGGCCGCCAAAACTAGGCGATTAGCAAGACGCCGAAACACATACAACTCCGTATCGGTATAGTCCTGCGCCTCGTCCACAAGTAGCGCATCGTAGATTTGCTTGATGTCTTTTGCTTCGATCAATGCCTTTGCTTTTCCGGCGAGCATCGCGCGGTCAACTTCAAAGTCTTTGGTAAGCTCATATTCAATCCCATTCTCATCCAAAAGCGATCTAAAAAACTGCACCCCAGTGACGACGATATCCGGAGACAATTTATACTGCGCGCATCCACTCTGAAGAAAAACTTTCAGACTTTTCGTAAATACCACCAATTGCAAATGGCTTTTCGCTTTCAGCGTGAACCATTTTGCTCTTAAGAGTAGAATATTAGTTTTGCCTGATCCCGCGGGACCACGCAAAAGAAAGCTCTCGTCCACACCAATACCTTGCACAGCCTGAGTCTGATCAGGATCAAGGTTACTCTCGCTAACCCAAAAAATTTCGCTCATGGTCACCCCGCACTTCAGGAAACAATCTTGCCCGCGACTTCGATCAATGCATCTTGGCATCGATCCACAATGCTACTGAGAGTCAACATTTCGCTCCACTCAGCCCGAATTTTCTCCCCCGAGTCCGTGCTAGCAATTATCAGCAAGTCTGTTTTGGACGGGTGTTCCAATGATATGCCAAGCGAAACCTCGAAAAATAGAATTTCACCGAAACCGATCCCAAAATCCTTTTCGAATCTATAGGATAGGCGATATTGCTGATCCGAAATACACTGATGAGTTGCAGCGAATTTCGGAAAAATCTGGGAATTCATAATGAAATCCCGAATTTCCATAAACACTTGCCCCTGCAGGGACCACAACTCCTTTGCGCCTGTCGCTTTCGGGGCGCCCTTACGCTGTTCCTCTTCCATTATTTTCGCTTCTTGCAATCTGATTTGCCTGACTCGAATAGCGTGACTTCGCGACGCAACATCCGTCTTGACGGATTGCGATTCCTGAAACATTTCCCATCTCACCATTTCGATCCGGGTCCGCCAATCCTTAATCAGGCAAGCTTTTGCAAGTTCGATTAACCATGGAGCACAATCTTTGGCGTCTAGATCCGGAGATCGCAATTTAACGGAATCGTACAAGTCTGCCCGAGGAGCGTCATATCCCTGAAACAGGGGTTTTCGCATCAGCATATCGTGAAGTGTCGCGCCTATCTGGTAGAAGGTAATCGCGCGCCAAGCATCAGTATTTGATGCATCTTCCCTCCGCCACACGAATTCCGGAGGGCTATACCGGACTGACGCTACAAACTCATCGCCCGAAAGGCGTTGCTCTTCTTCCGCTGTAGGGGCACGAAAAACAATACCCAGATCGAGAAGCGTCAATTTCGTGAAATCCGCGCTTACAACGATATTCGCGGGCTTGATATCTCTGTGGTAAAGCCCTTTTTCTTCCAGAAAACGGACAGCACTGACCAACTGCTCAAGCAGGTCCGCAATGGATTCGCGAGGCAACACCGAAATAACTTTGTCTAGCGAGCTTCCCGGCACATACTCCATTATCAGATACAGCGTGGATAGCTCATCGTCAAATCCGCCGTCAAATATCTCCACAAGATTCGCGTGATGCTTCCCCCCTTTCAATTGCAATTGCAATTCCAGTCGCTCGTTCTGCTCGTCTGCTCCGTTCTTTTCCAGCGCGTCGGGAAAAAACACCTTTACTGCGACATCTCTGTCCTTTTGTCTCCCAACGTACACTATGCCGTCAGCCCCCTTACCCAAGACATCCCCAAGAAGGCATCCTTGAACATATTTTCCAGTCAGAGCCTCAACATCGACCAATTTCTTCCTCCGATTTTCTTTCGCGTTCTTTGCCGGGGGCTAATTTTGTGTGCAGCTTTTGGTGGTTCTACATTTGCAGCGAGGTTTCCAGCTCAACCCGAATTGACGACGTTCCCGAAATCGGCGGTCACGTTCGCCGAAATACGCACTGTATGAATGACCGCTTTGCAGCGGAAACGCCTGCCCTCACTACGCCGACAGTCGTTATCGGAGCTCAGGCGAAGCACGACGTTCTCGCGCTTCCTCGTGTCTGTCGACCGGCGTAGCGCCAAGGACACGCGTGACCATCACCTCGAGGAAGCGGCCAGGTGCGAGTTCCTCTGGAGTTTCGTCTTCGAGGATCTTCACCTTTGGAAGGTCCGCAATGTCACGGTCGACGTCGGACTCGAGCGCCGGTGCTGGTGCATCCTCCTCTTTATCCGATGCAAGCCCAGGTTCCGGCAAGCCTTCAGCGTGCCTGTCTTCCCCAGTGTCCGGTATTGCGGCCGCGTCTGAGTATTCCATCAAGACAAGGCAGGTGGCGTGGTATGCGTCGTCCTCGCGACCGAGCTTGGCGAGCAGGTCGAACAACCATGCGGCAGCTTTAGGTTCCTTTTCAAGGATGTCGGAGCGAAGCCCAAACACGAATCCGAGAGCAGTGAGAGGATGCCGCAATCGCAAGTTTTTGGCGTCGCCGTATGACTCCTCGACTCGATTCGGAGCGTTTTTGCCGTAGGAGGAGTCCATACGCTTCGTCGAAATCAACAACTCGGGGCCAGTGGCCCAGTCCGTGATGATGACGTCAACCTGCTTGAAGTAGTTTTTCCCAAGGATGGATGCGCTGGATGAGGTAACACCACTGATCGCGCCTTCCCTGGTCACGCGCTCCGCCAAGGTCGCTGCGATCCCGTTGGGCAGCTCCGCCAGCAAGGCCGCAACAGACGCCGGGAGGATGCGCGGATGGACGGGGCGCGGCCAAACCTGATCTGAGCCGAAACCTGCTCGTCGCAGCTCATAGCTCATCCATACATCGAGGGCTAATGCCGGCACTCCTGATTGGGTCCCGGCCTTTAAGTGAAGAGGAACGCCCAGCAGTTTCACAAGCGTGTCGTAATCCGGCTCGAAGCGTAACTTTCCGTCCGGGCTCTTGACCCAAGGATTGCTGTGTAGACCGCTGGGGGCGGCGAGGGCGACGATTCGGTCGAAAAGGACCCAGGCTTTTGCTTTTGCGGTTTGTTGTTTAGCGGCCACTGGCTGCCCTCACCGTGCGGCGGTGGGCAAGCTCTGCTCGCGCCCGCCGGATTTGTTTGATCTGCTTTGCGGACAAGTCGCCGCATCCATTAAGGACCAATTGATCCACGATTTCTACGGCGTCGAGCAGCCTGCCTTCCTCCAGGAGGTCGGCGACTTGTTGCTTGACTGTGCGAAGCGCGTCGGCACGGGCCGCGATCAACGCGGGCGATGGCATAGCCCAAACGTCTGCTTCCTTCGGCTCGATCTTCAAAATTCCCCCGCCATACGCGCGACCGACCAACTCTGCATGCAGCAGCGTGACCGAGTTCAGGCTCGCAAGCGGCAAGAGCTCGCGGCCGAGTTCACGATACTCGTTATCGAAGTAGACACCGTGCACCGAGTTGAGGTGACGAGCCCCCGCGTCGTTTGCGGTGAGTCGGGGCGTGTCCGCGTTCATGCAGGTCAATAACAGGTCGGCGGCAGGGACGAGCGGCACCTGGTACCAAGTCTTGCGGACGCGGCACTTGTACGCCGTATCGACACCGGTCCGGTGACCACTTTCGATGTATGCGGCTGCTTCAGCCGAGGGTGGATCGCTCGGATAAAACAGGTAGGTAGCGTGACCTTCGCGGCCGAGCTTGGTAAGCATGGCGTTGGAGAGCGAGAGACCACGCAGGTGGGAACTTCCAGGCGGCGAAAGGCGCAGCAGCTCATTGCGACGCAAGCCAAGTTCCTTCACACGCTGAGGCGAGAGCGTGAAGTATTTGTTGTTGCCCGTGACGATGCCGAGGGTGGTGTCTCCCCACGTCTCCAAGCTAGTAAACAGTCCTCGTTGCAGTAGTCCGTGCAGCGGCTCGATAGCTTTCGGGTCGATGAGGCTACTGGTCCACTTGGCCGCTGGGTCGGTTGGCGTCCAAATCTGTCCCGCACCAAGCGATGCAAGGTCAGCCGCGTTCTTCGATTGCCGAATGGTCGCGTGACGCGCGGGGCCTTCCAGATAACCGTCAGCTAGTAGCAGTACGACATCGGCCTCGGCCTCGGGGAACACCTGCTCGTCGAAGAGCACGAGCTGCACGTCGCGGAATCGATTGAAGAGAAACCGGCGCACGGGAGCCGCATAGTTCACAGAAAGCAATTCGGCTGGGAGAACAAGCCCGAGCCGCCCGCCGTGCTTCAAGAACATTGCGGAGTGGACGGTGAATGCCGCCCAACTGGAGGCGAGGCCGGTCAGCGACACGCCACCGCGGAGCGCAGCCTCACGGGCTCGCGCGCGGGACTCGCCCGAAAACTCCTGATAGCGGATGTAGGGCGGGTTGCCGATAACAGTGTCGTAGACCGGTTCGGGTTCGACCGTAAAAAAGTCACTATGCCGAATATTGGCTTTGCCACCAGCTTCTCGTACGCGCAGATTGGCGACGCGTGCACTGTGCTCATGAATCTCGACACCGTCGACGGTCGGACGCACTTTCATATCCGGTGCCAGCTCGCGAAGGCGATCCACGGCGGCAACAAGGAAAGCAGCATCGCCGGCGGACGGTTCCAACACTACATCACTGGGCTTACGAATGGCCCAGTCGGCCACAAACCGGGTGATCTCGCCAGGCGTGAAGAAGGCGCCTCGCTCCTTGCGGAGAGCAGGCGTATCGTCGGGATGGATGGAGCGCGCGAGAGTCACTTGCAAAACCTAGGAGCGGCGCTACGGGCCCTCACAGGGAGACCTATCGCGCCGACTTCGCTGAAGTGTGAGTTCATCGTCAAGTTACCCTCTTGTTTATCAAACTGTTCAGTGCGCTTGACCTTGAGGACGTATTCAGCGAGCTCAAGCGTCCTAGCGCGCAATTTTAGCCCGGTTGCAAATCCGTCGTCGAGGTGATGGCACTTCCCATACCCGACGGTCGGATCGTCGGGTGACGAGCGCTTCCGGGACGGTCAGCGCCTCACTAGGCGAGCACGAGAAGACGAATCCTATGTACGACCGCAGTCACGGTGAAGGCGCCGCTCAAGCGTCGCGCGGCGGGAGCGAACGGCCCTTGCTGGCCGAACTCTGTCTGACTGGGGAATCCTGAACCTGAGGGCAAATCCGCGGTGCCGGCCAACTGAAGTCAACAGGAGCAATGGTAAAACGCGGTCGCTCCATGCCTGCTAGCTTCGGCCTCGGCTTGTGATGCACCGACCTGATGCGCGTTTTGGCACGCTAGTTATGGGGTCGGGTTTTGTTGTCGCGACGGAAAGGTATTGCATCTTGATGTCGGGATGACCACCTAACCGCGGCAAGGCAAGATAGACGAGCAGCAACCAGCGTCGAACGGGTCACGAAGAAGCATTCACAGGTTCGGCAAACGCTCAACGAACAGCGCGCCTGTCGTCCCTGGTGCTTTTCCCCCTAGGCCCTAGACGCGTAACCATTTCTCACAGCTGGATTGCTGTTGATGTATGCGTTAAGCCCATAGCCTTGAACTGCAAGCCTCTTCATTGCCTCGACGTGTAGCGCGCCGGGCCTAGCATAGGTGTAAGAGTAGGTTCGAAACGTCCCCTGCGTAAATGTCACATGGATAAAGTCCCGCCCCATTTCATATGACGAAACCCCCGAGTCCCCATTTAGATTCAGATAAACGGGCATTTTTACCTCCATCGCCGACGGTATGGCGTAGTTCCCGATAGAAGGATAGGACACTTAGGGAAGGTTCACGGAGACGTTCATATGAAATCGCCGTCGATTGTTCCGCAGCTCCCCAGAGGCGATAACTGGTGTCGCCACAAGTTGCGGAGGCTGACAGAACAACCCGATATGGACGATCTGAATAACGCACGCAGGTGGTAGCGGTCATGCTAGTCGCCGCGAGTCGGACTGCGCTTTCCTGATCTTGCGGTCCAACTTCCTCACCTGCTTCTCCAGCGCCTCGATCTTTGAAAGATAGGGCCATAGCTCATCCATAATATGGTCCGCTCTTTCCTGTAGTTGCTTGACTGCAAATGCGTATTCCCGCTCGTATCTCTGTCTGGCGACCCACGTATCGGACCATGCACGGCTAAGGGGCTCGCTTTCTTTCCGCAGCTTGCGCAACTCGCGTATGGCAGTCTTCAGTTGCGCCGCGTCAGCCAATTCGGCGGCCAGTTCGGAATTCATGAAGGGCCCGTTGCGCGCACGGCTCGGTTGTTTGGTAGAGGGACAGAGCATCACGCACCCTCCATTCTGAGCATCCCGCCTTCCTACCGGGCTCCCTGAGAGCGTGATGGCAACTGCCCCCGGGCGCCTGCGTCCGTATCGCGCGCTGTCACCGAGCGGCTATCTCACTACGACCTTCCTTCGTATGACGGCCCGATTTGACAGATGCCGGGCGCGAAGACGTCTCGGCCGCGGCCGCTTCTTTCTGAAGGCCCGAGGACCGATCATCTGCATCAACTGTCGTTCTTCACAGATACGCTCAGCTAGTCGTCGACGGGTTGGCCGTTTGCGACCTCGGACAGAGTCTGCCGCTTGTCGCAGACTCGCCACCGGCTCAAAAATCTGCTTCTCCATTGCGTCCTCTGTCGTGCTGGGCACGGCTCATCGTTTAAAACATTTAGCGGCTAAATTTTTCGTCGGCTTATCAAAGTTTAGCCGCTAAGTTTTTGGCCTTGACTCACTGACGAGCCTGAGCTAGCCACCCTGCATCGTAGTGATACGGTCCAGGACGCCATGAATGACACGCCGCAAGTTTTCCGGGTCTTGGCTTCCCAGTTGCCCACTGTTTGTCAGCCATAGCTTCAACAAGCCCCCGAGGCGTCCCTGATCCCCGTTGATCTTTGCTAGCTGGAGAACGAGGTTAGCGTCAATGACGCCCTCAATCTTGCAGCCCATACCAACGTTACGCAGATATCGCGACACGCTCAAGCCAGCATCGCGAGCATTCGCCTCAATTTGTGCCTTTTCTTCCTGCAGGCACCAGACGCGAATCGGTTGGTTCCTTCTACGTGGTACGTCGCCATCGAGGCGTTCATTATTGATTGTTATCGGCGGTAGCTGACTGGCCTCGCAGAGCAAGACCCGTAGTTGAGCGCGAAGTGCGAATAAGCGGGAAAGTGATGCAGGACTGCGCGTTTGCGCGTAGGCCTACATCACCTGTCTTGCCCCGAATTCCAACGCGATTCTGCTTGGTTGCGTCAGATAGAAAACACGATGACGCCAAGACAAAGGCAAATGTCGGCATGAACATTTCAAGAAATATCGCCGACTCCCAACCCGATCTCCTGGGCCGAACACCTATGTCTCCGTGCGCCATGACATATCGGTCGCTCGCGGTCGCATTCAGAGGCAAGCAACGCCAACGCCCAACGAGGTAGACGGGTTCGTCCGCTATTAGCGTCAGCCTCCGCCCCAATCCACCCCGCGAACTGCAGACGTCCCGATTAGAAAGAGATTAAAAGCAGATTAGCGCGCGCAATGATCGGTAAGAAAATATCGTCAAAACAATCACTTGCGCCGCATCCACCTGTGGATAGCGCCGACTCTATCCCCCTTTCCTTCGGGTTCTATCCCCTCCCGGTTCGGGTGCTATCCCCCCGGGCTCGGGCTCTCTCCCCCCTTACGTTCGGATTCTGTCCCCCTCCCGTTTTTCAGACGCTCGCCCCCTCGCCCGTCCTCTCAGGTGCCTCTGCTGCGACGCGGAAGGAGCGCGAGTCACCCTGACCAGCCCATCCTTGCCGACCTCCCATGAGAACAATTGCCCGGCGCGATCGCTGACGTGCTTGAGCGCTTTGAACGCCGGCTCGAGGCTGTCGCTGACCCAACCGAGCAAGGCCTTGTTGCGCTCAGCATCGGTAGTAGCGTTTTCACCGGCTTCGCTACCACATAGCAAGTGCAACGTTTCCACCTTGTAGGGCATTGGCGCAGCATGCGTCGAATAGAAGCCATGCAGCCATTGAGCGAGAGGATGCCCAATAAGCGCGTGACGAATGCTCCAGTCAATCTGCGTCCAACTGTCGTGGTTGAAGATCACTCTCATCCTCGGGTTGAGGATCACCACGCTGCGACCATTGGTGCTGTCGCGAAAGCAATCATCGATCAATGAGCCGATGTAGGTGTATGGGCCTTGAGTAACCTCGACGGCGGTCGCCTTTAACCTGGCGAGTACCTTGCGGAGCCATTCGCGATCACTTTTGCCGATATTGCCCCCGCTTGGACCACCTCGACCAATAAGGCGAAGGAAGGCCTTTTCCGTGAACTCGATCCTGTTGCCCAGCTTGACAAGACGCGCCAAGTGCAACGCCCCCTCCCATACGTCAAGGTCGGACTGGTCAAGACGTGGGCCGGTATAGACGATTGAGACACCCTTGACGCAAGCAATGGCCTCACGCTCCATGTACTTGCGCTTACCTCGCTTGATCGCGCCAAACAGCGCCGAGCGGAGTACTCCGTTTGGCACGCCTCGCACCAACTCCGGCCAAAGCGGCAACTGCGCGTCGACCAGCGCACGCTCGATGTTCCGCTCGCGAATACTCGCGATGACCTCGATGGGAGTGAAAGCCTGGAGCGGTCCAAATGCGGCCGATTCTGAGGCATCCAAAGTTCACGCTCCCGCGGATGCATGCGCACGATCAACTGCTGGAGATTTGGCACGCTGCCGTTGTCGCGCAACCTGTTCGGCTTTGGTGGGTCGGCCACGGCGTTTCTGCAGTGACTCGGCCGCCGGCGCCGGCGCCACGCTGCCATCGACATGCTCGGCCAGCCAGCGCTCAACGTCTTCGACACGCCAAAGCAGGCGCTTCGTACCAGGCAGCCTGCAGATTGGGGGAAGGGATCGGGGATTCCGAGTGGCGTCGCTTCGGATACTGGCGACGGATTTATGAAGGCACTCTGCAAGCTGATCAACCGTCAGGAGGGTTCTCATTGACGAGTCCCTCCCTGCGTAGCTGGCGTGCTGCAAGCCACGCCGTGCACGCAGCCCGCATTGACGACGGCATCAGTTGCTTTCGCTGGATGCAGCGACAGACGTGCAGGCACCCTGCAGATGACCGCAGTTTTACCAACAGGAGTCAGTGTCATTTCGATAACCCTGTATAGCGGCTAGGGTCATCGAGCAGTTGCGCCGGGAGACTACTCGGTGTTTGACCTGGGCGACACCGAAGCCCGGCCTTTGGAGGGTGAAATCACGATGTCGAGACAAGCAGCAAATCGCGGAGCGGTGCTGCGAAAGCATCGAGCTAGCTGCGGAACCGCAGCTAGTCGGTAATTGACCTGGGCGACGCCGAAGCCCGGCCTTGGGACTGTAAAGTCACGGCGTCAAAACGAGGGGCGAATCCGATTTCTCGGACCAAGTGCAGTCTAGTCGCAATAGCGAGCAATGTCACGCGTTGCTGAACAACCTCACACGCGCCCGCTGCCACAAATCTGCCACACCGAGTCTGCTAAAGACTGCTTCCAAATGCAAAACAACGCACTACATCGCGAGACGTAGTGCGTTGTTTTTACTGGAATTTATGGTGGAGCGGAGGAGGATCGAACTCCCGACCTTCGCATTGCGAACGCGACGCTCTCCCAGCTGAGCTACCGCCCCAACAGCTGACTATCATACACACGCATTTCTGCGCTTGGCAATAGGGGTTGTATTCTCCCGACGCGTCACTTCGACGGCGCGCCCGCCAGCACCCAGTCGACCACCGACCGCAGGTCGGCATCGCTCATGCGCGGATGCGCGGGCATCGGGATCGCCCCCCACGCGCCGGAGCCGCCGTCCTTCACCTTCTTCGACAGCTTCGCAACGGCTTGCGGGTCGGCCTTGTAGCGCGCCGCGATGTCCTTGAACGACGGCCCGACGAGCTTGCGATCCACCGCGTGGCAGCCCATGCACGCGTTACTGCGCGCGACCCTCAGCCCGTCGCCGACATCCGCGTGCGCGGTGCCGAACGCACCCGCCAGCGCCACCACCGCGGCGCCATGCCGCACCCATTGCTTCATTCTGATCCGCGTCCGTTTCATTGCGGCGCCGCCTTCGGGTTGCCCGGATGCACGCTCGTCGAATTCGAGATCGGCGCCGGCGGTTGCAGCGGCGTGGACTGGACCGACGCGTCGGGCACCGCCCCGACCGTCGCGGCATCGGCCGGCGCAGCGGCAGCCGGCGCGGCGGACGCGCCGCTGGGCGAAGCGGCCTGCAGCGCCTGCGCGTCCTGCGGCTGGATGTACTGGAACACCTTCACGACCTTCTCGACGCCCGGCACCTGGCTTGCCGCATCGGCGCCGCGGTTGCCTTCGTCGACCGTCACGAGCCCCATCAGATAGACGTTGCCGCGCTCGCTGACGACCTTGTAGTAATTCGCCGACAGACCCTTCGTCGCGATCAGCTCCGACTTCACGCGCCCTTCGAGGTACGAGTCGTTCGCACGCGACGACAGCGACGACGCCGGCTCGACCGACAGCTCGTTGACGATCGCGCTCACGTTGTTGATGCCGCGCACGATTTCCTCGGCACGCCGCTTCGACGCGTCGTTCGGCACCTCGCCCGTCAGCAGCACGCGGCGGTTGAACACCGTCACGTTCACGTGCGACTGGTCCGGCAGCCCGTTGTTGATCTGCGTGAGCGCCTTGACCTGGATCTCGCGATCTTCCGTCTGCGCGCCGAGCGTACGACGATCGGTCGCGATCAGCGCGCCGCCGCCGGCCGCCGCACCGAGCACGCCGAGCACGCAACCCTGCAGCGACATCGCGAGGCCCGCCGTCAGCGCGGCGAGCAACGTGGTTCTGACGAGCGTCTGTTTGACGCGACTTTGATTCATCGACGGCTCTCCTTCGTTCAATCCTCACCCAGCAGCATCGCGTCGATGCCGTCGCACAGGCAGTGGATGGTCAGCAGATGGACTTCGTGGACGCGCGCCGCACGCGAGGCGGGCACGCTGATCGCAATATCGGTGTCGGACAATGCGGCCGCGACCGCATGGCCGCTGCCGCCGGTCAGCGCGACGACGGTCATCTCGCGCTCGTGCGCTTCGTCGATCGCGGCCAGCACGCGCGGCGACGCGCCGCTGGCATCGAGCACGAGCAGGATGTCGCCGGTCTGCCCGAGCACACGCACCTGCTGCGCGAACAGCTGGTCGGCGGCCGTTGCCGCCATCAGGCCGCCCTGCGACGCATCGGTGGCCAGCGCAATCGCGGGCAGGCCCGGCCGCTCGCGCTCGAAGCCGCCGACGAGCGACACGGCGAGGTAGTGCGCGGCCGCCGCGGACAGGCCGTCGCCGCACGCGACGATCTTGTTGCCGTTCGCCAGCGCGGCGAACATCGCGTCGACCGCCGCTGCGATCGGCAGCGACAGCGCGTCGGCGGCTTCGGCATGAAGCGCGGCGCTGTCGCGGAAATGTTGCTGAATACGTTCGACTGACATCGATTTCTGGTGAACTGAGCGCGAGGGTACGCCACGCGCAACGTCATGGGTGCGGCGAGTTTACCGCACTCCGGCACCGGCTCCAGGGGTCCGGCAAGAACTCTTTACATCTCGTCACAGCTCGCGTTACGCATCGTCGGCACGAAACGCGTCGCGCAGCCAGTCGAGGCGGCCGGCTTCGAACGCGACGACGTCGAATCGGCACGCGGCGCCCGCGCCGTGCCGCGCCCAGAAATCGAGCGCCGCGGCGATCACGCGCCGGCGCTTGCGCCAGCCGACGCTCGCCGCGGCGCCGCCATGCCGCGCACTGCGCCGCGCGCGCACTTCGACGAACACCAGCATGCCGTCGGACGCGCGCATCACGAGATCGAGCTCGCCGCCGCGGATCGTCACGTTGGCCGCGACGAACGCGAGGCCGCGGCGCTCGAGGAACTGCCGCGCACGTTGCTCGAAGTTGGCGCCCACGGCTCGGGATCGCACCGCGCCCGAAAATTCGCCGCCGCCGCGCGGCGCATCGCGCCCACCCGCAGGCGCGGCAGGCGCCGCGTGGCACAATGCCGACCTTGTTCCGCCTGCGCCGCGATTGCGCGCATTGCCTGCCATGACTGCCCTCCTCGAACTCGCGCAAACCCAGCACTATCCGAGCGCCGCGCTCTACGTGGTCGCAACGCCGATCGGCAACGCCGCCGACATCACGCTGCGCGCGCTGCACGTGCTCGGCCTCGCCGACCGCATCGCTGCCGAAGACACCCGCAACACCGGCCAGCTGCTCGCGCGCTACGGCATCTCGAAGCCGCTCCTGGCCGTGCACGAGCACAACGAACGCGAAGCCGCGCTGCGCGTGGTCGAGCTGCTGCGCGCCGGCGAGCGCGTGGCCTACGTGTCCGACGCCGGCACGCCGGGCATCTCGGACCCTGGCGCGCGGCTCGTCGACGCGGTGCGCGCGGCCGGCTTCGCGGTGGTTCCACTGCCGGGCGCGAGCGCAGCCGTGACCGCGATGAGCGTGGCCGGCGCCTGGGCCGGCGCGTTCACGTTCGCGGGCTTCCTGCCGCCGAAGGCGAAGCAGCGCGCGAGCGCACTGCAGGCGCTCGTGCAGCACCCGTACGCGCTGGTGTTCTACGAAGCGCCGCACCGGATCGCCGAAACCGTCGCGGCGCTCGCCGACGCGTTCGGCCCCGCACGCCGGTTGCTGATCGCGCGCGAGCTCACCAAGCTACATGAACAGTTGTTCGAGGGCACCCTGGCCGAAGGACAGAGCTGGCTCGACGGCGATGCGAACCGGCAGCGCGGCGAGTTCGTGCTGGTCGTCGAAGGCGCGCCGTCCGACGCCGGCGCAGCCGACGACACCGCGCACGACGCGCTGCTCAAGCTGTTGCTGGAAGAAGTGCCGGTCAAGAGCGCGGCGAAGCTGGCGGCCGCGCTGACGGGCGCGTCGCGCAACACGCTGTACGCACGCGCGCTGGCGTTGAAGGAAGGCTGACGGGGCGGGCGGCGGGCACGGCCGGAAGCCATGACCGGCCGGCTCGCGGAAACGAAAAAGGGCTGCGGGGAAGCAGCCCTTTCTACCTGCTGGACGCGCGGACGAAATGCCGCGCGACCCGTTACTTCGACGACAGCGACGCGAACATCTCGTCGCGCGCCTCACGCGCTTCCTGCGGCGACAGCCCTTCGATCTTCACGCGGCCCGTGCCGGCATGCACGAGGCCGATCATCTTCGCGGCGGCATACGACAGGTCGAGCACGCGGCCGCGCTTGAACGGCCCGCGATCGTTGACCTTCACGACGACCCACTTGCCGGTCGACGCGTTGGTCACCTTGATGTACGAAGACAGCGGCAGCGTCCGGTGCGCGGCGGTCAGCGCGTTCATGTTGAAGCGCTCGCCGTTCGCGGTGCGGCGGCCGTGGAAATCGCGGCCATACCACGACGCGCGGCCGGTCTGACGGAATTCGGACACGTCGGCGCCGTCGATCGGCTCGGCATCGGCGAGCGATGCCTTCTTCGCGTCCTTGCTGTCCGCGGCCGGCATCGACGCCAGCGCGGAATCGAAATTCAGTTGCTGCTTGTCGTCGTCCGCCTTCGCGGCGGCAGCGGTCTTGTTGACCGCACCCTTCTGGTTGGCGCTGCCGGTGGTCTGGCTGGACGGCACGGCACAGCCCGTCAGCGCAAAAAATAAAGCAATGGTCCCGAATCGAGTCGGAAATCGAAAATTCATCGACGTGTCGCCTTCTGGTTCGGGCCGCATCGATACAACGCTGCTGAACAACGCAGATACGCGGCCCGGACGGCAAATGCGGGCACGCCCCGCTCGGATGCGAGCAGGCGGCTAGCATGGGCGCGGCTTTCGTCTCTGCCGCAACCGTCCTGATTAGTTTTCACGTCTGGCGCAACCTGTCCCCGGCAGCCTGACCAGACCCCACATGCCGCCATCGAACATGGCTCTCACGTTCGCGTGCGTCGCGTACGGCCAACGCACAGGAACGGCGGCACAGGCCTCATCCGGCGGCGCGGCAGCTAGGCCGCAAGACGGGCGCGCAGCACCCGGCCGGACAAGACGTGAGCACCGAACGTCGGTGCTGGATACACCGCCGGACTCCCCGGCGGTCGATGCTTGACGGTGAATCCGACGCCCCGTTTAACGGGGCCGAAACACCAGCGAACTGCGTGAAATTCACGCACAGTGGGCCGCATTATACATAAATCAAAACGCTGTCTCGAAAAGCGCCCCCGCCGGACCATTGATTCTCTCTATGGCCGTAACAATCGGGATGCTCGGGGAATGCCCGTAGAAGCGCGCCGCGCGGCGCGGCGCCACGCCCACATGCGGCGCGTGCGACCGGTACAATCGCTCCTTTTAGCCGCCGGTGCCTCCATGAAAGTCACGCTCATTCCGGTCACGCCGTTCCAGCAGAACTGCTCGCTGCTCGTCTGCGAAAAGACCGACCGCGCCGCCGTCGTCGATCCCGGCGGCGATCTCGAACGCATCGAACAGGAGATCGCGCGGCAGAACGTGCAGCTCGAGAAAGTGCTGCTCACGCACGGCCACGTCGATCACTGCGCGGGCGCGAAGGCGCTCGCGACGCACTACGGCGTGCCGATCGTCGGCCCGCAGGAAGACGAGCGCTTCTGGATCGAGCAGTTGCCGACGCAGAGTCAGCGCTTCGGCTTCCCGGCCGCCGAAGCGTTCGAGCCCGACCAGTGGCTGCACGACGGCGACACCGTCCGGTTCGGCGACGAGACGCTCGAGGTCTACCACTGCCCCGGCCACACGCCCGGCCACGTGGTGTTCTTCAGCCGCGCGCATCGCGTCGCGATCGTCGGCGACGTGCTGTTCGCCGGCTCGATCGGCCGCACCGATTTCCCGCGCGGCAATCACGCCGACCTCGTGCGTTCGATCAAGGAAAAGCTGTGGCCGCTCGGCGACGACGTCACCTTCGTGCCGGGCCACGGTCCGGTGTCGACCTTCGGCGACGAGCGCCGCACGAACCCGTTCGTGTCCGACAAGGTATTTGGATGAACCAGACCGCCATTCCCGAAATCTACGTCAGCACCGACGTCGAAGCCGACGGCCCGATCCCCGGCCCGCACTCGATGCTGAGCTTCGCATCGGCCGCCTATACCGAGGACAAGCAGCTGATCGCGACGTTCTCGGCGAACCTCGAGACGCTGCCGGGCGCACACGCGCATCCGGTGCAGGAAGCGTGGTGGAAAACCGAGCCCGAGGCATGGGCCGCGTGCCGGACCGACCTGCAGGCGCCCGAGAAGGCGCTCGTCGCGTACGTCGAGTGGGTCGAGGCGCTGCCCGGCAAACCGGTGTTCGTCGCGATGCCGGCCGGCTTCGATTTCACGTTCATGTTCTGGTACATGATGCGCTACGCGGGACGTTGTCCGTTCTCGTGGTCGGCGCTCGACATCAAGACGCTCGCGTTCGCGATGACTGGGCTGCCGTACCGCAAGGCGATCAAGCCGCGCTTTCCGAAACACTGGTTCGACGATCATCCGCACACGCACGTCGCGCTCGACGACGCGATCGAGCAAGGCGCGCTGTTCTGCAACATGCTCGCCGACCTGCGTCGTCAGCAGGCGGCGCTCGCCGGCCTCGCGGTCGCCGACACGGACCGTTCGGAGCAGGCAGGCGCGGGACAAAATCCTACGG
Organism: Burkholderia sp. WP42; assembly: GCF_000745665.1. Classification (NCBI taxonomy): domain Bacteria; kingdom Pseudomonadati; phylum Pseudomonadota; class Betaproteobacteria; order Burkholderiales; family Burkholderiaceae; genus Burkholderia; species Burkholderia sp. WP42. The sequence continues at coordinate 57,273 of NZ_JQJT01000010.1, forward strand.
ATCCGCGCGCAAATTAGCGAATCTCGCTCAACCACGCGCTGCCAGATTGCCTTTCCTTTCCCGGCCCTCTAACATTGAGCGTGTTGTAGCTGCCGCATGGAGGCGCAGGTGACGCTCGATTCCTTTTCGCAAAAAATCCTTCGCCTGTTGCAGCTCGACGCGCGCCGTTCGGTTCAGGAAATCTCGGACCAGGTCGGCCTGTCGAGCACGCCGTGCTGGCGTCGCATCAAGGACATGGAACAGTCCGGCGTGATCCAGCGCTACACCGCGCTGCTCGATCGCGAGAAGCTCGGCCTGCACGTATGCGCGCTCGCGCACGTGCACCTGACCCGCCACAACGAGGGCGGCGTCGAGCAGTTCGAGCGCGAGATCTCGACCTGCCCGGAAGTGACCGAGTGCTACAGCACGACCGGCGAAGCCGATTACATCCTCAAGATCGTCGCGCCCGACATCAAGGCCTACGACGTGTTCCTGCACGAACGGATCTTCAAGATCCCGGCCGTGTCGCAGGTGCGCACGAGCGTCGTGCTGCGCGAAATCAAATTCGACACGCAACTGCCGCTGTAACACGCCGCCCACGCACGTCGGCGCCGCTCACGCTTTCATCGGCAAGGCGCGCGTGAAGCCGATCCGGCGCGCGCCGAATTGGCGCTTCAACGCATCCAGATCGAGCCGCTCGGCGAGCGCCGCGTCGGTATCGCCGGCGCCCGCGTCGAGCGTCACGTCGACCTCGAGCCCCGTGCTCAGATAGTGCAGGTTGATGGTGGCCGCATGCAGCCCGCGCTGCGCGAGCGCGGCCTCGAGCCGCGCGGTGATCTCGGCGCGCGGCGGCAGCGCGAGCGCCGGACGGCGCGCGGTGTCGTTCTCCGGGTCGACGTGGATCAGCGCGTCGAGCACGCGCGGGTCGGACAGCACGCGCGCCCGCGCGTTCTCCGCGATGTAGTGACCTTCCGATACGGAAATCATCGGATCGACCAGAATGTGGGCGTCGACCAGCGCCGCGTCGCCCATCTTGCGCGTGCGCAGCTCGTGCACGTCGCGCACGCCGGGCGTCGCCGCGAGCAGCGCCTGGATCTCGGCCGTGGCGGTGGTGTCGAGCGCACGGTCCGACAGGTCCTGCAACGCGTCGTAGCCGAAGGTCCAGCCCATGCGCGCGACCATGAAGCCGACGATCGCCGCGGCGATCGGGTCGAGCAACCGCACGCCGGCGAGGCTGCCGACGATGCCGATCGCGACGACCAGTGACGACGCAGCATCCGAACGCGCATGCCATGCGTTCGCGACGAGCATCGCCGAGCGCACGCGCCGCGCCTCGCGCAGCATGTAGCGGAACAATCCTTCTTTCGACACGAGCACGGTCAGCGCGACGATCAGCGCGGAAAAATGCACGGCCGGAATGTTCTCGAGATTGACCAGGCGATTGCCGGCGCGCCACAACATGCCGATACCGACCGCGATCAGGATCGCGCCGAGAAACAATGACGCGACGGTCTCGTAGCGGCTGTGCCCGTAATTGTGATCCTCATCCGGCGACGCACCGCTATGGCGATTCGCGATCAGCACCACAAAATCGGAGATCAAATCGGAAATCGAATGAATCCCGTCGGCAATCAATGCCTGCGAGTGCGCGACCGCGCCCACCGCGATCTGGAATGTCGCAAGTACGACATTCAGCACGATACTGACCAGGGTGCTCTTGCGCGCGACCGCGTGCTTATCCGCGCTTTGCGCGTCGCCTGAAAACGAGGACATGAAATACGAGATAACGGTTGAGATAGGTGATTCTATCAAACCAATCTCGCCGGGCATTCCGTTAACACGGATTTTTCCCGTTAAATCAGACGCTTATGCGAACCGGTTGCATTTTCATTCACGCCGAGCGTGACGTTTCCGTGACACTTTCCTTACATTTTCGTATCACGATGCAAAAAAGGCCGCACTCCTCGACGGAGACGCGGCCTTCTTTCGGCACCGACTTAATCAGTCGTTTAAATCGCGAACTGATCGCGGTTCTTGCCGGCGATCCAGCGCGGCGGCTTGCCGCGGCCCGACCACGTCGCGCCCGATTCCGGGTCACGGTACTTTGCTGCCACACCGGCGCGCGGACGGCCGACCTTGCCCGCCTTCGCACGGCTGAGACCGAGTTCGGCGAGCGAAAAGCCGTAGTCGGCAATTTTCTGCTTCACGTCATTCAGCACTTCCGCGTATTCACGCGACTTTGCTTCTTCGATTTGCTTCTCCAGCTTCTCCCGCTGGGCGAGCAGGTCCTTGTAAGAAGACATAGTTTTCCTTTCGATATGATCAATGGCGCCGGTCTTGGGCCGGTTCACCATTCATGGAATATTTGTGCCTCGGATTTTCGAAGGCAGAGATTAGCACAAAACAGATTTGATAGAGCGCGTTTCACGAAAATACACAGATCGTTTTCAATTCGGCCGTGTCATTTTGACCTGCCGCGGCCTTATCTCAAATTTTTACGCGGTTGCATAGAGATTAGGACATTACCGATCCACTAATTGGACTTTCAACATACGCAATTACCCTGCATACGGAAAATCAAACCTTTCATCGGACGACAGGTTTGCGAAAAAGTATGCAATAAAGCAATGCTATGCGCGGCGGTGCGACGTCACGCCGCAGCGCGCGCACTCGCAATCAATTGCTCGCTCAATTGCTCGCGCAGCGCAGCCGGGCCAGCGTCGGCCGGCAGCGGCGCGAACGGCGTGCGCAGCCGTCGGCCGTCGAGGCGCCAGTCGGCGCCGTGGCGATCGACACCGAGCAGATCGAGCCCGTCGCGGCGCACGTCGCTCGACTCGTACGCATCCCATAAGGCGCGCTCGTCGTCGAATCCGAGCGGTGGCAACGCGTCGAGCGCCGCGCCGTCGACCCACCCCATCCGCCCGAACCCGGCGATATAGCGCAGCCGCTCGATGTCGAGCGCCCAGAACGTGAAATCGCCGAGCGCGAGATAACGTGCGGCGCCCGGTTCGTAACGCGTGTAACGCGCGGCGAGATGCGGATCGTCGCCGAGCGGCACGAAACGCCCGACGAGTGTCGCGCGCTCGGCATTCAGCACGTCCCCGTCGCGCGCGTCGACGACGAGAAAGCCCGCGCGCGGATCGGCGACGAGATTGCGCGTGTGCTCCGCGAGGCCGCTCACGAGAATCACGGGCCGATGCGCCGCATCGGGCGCGAACGGCACGATCGTCGGATACGGAAAACCCTGCGGCTCGCGCGCGTGGGTCGCGAGCGTACCGAGCGCGCAGCGATGCAGTAAATGCAGTGGCAGGGCGGGGTCGATGTTCACGGTGACTCCTGCGGTCGAAAGGCATGGAATGGAAATGTCAGCAGCGCGCGACGCCGATATGCCGCGCGCACGCAGCTTGCTGCATCGATGTTACTCGCGGCGGTCGCCGGCCGACCATTGGCCGAAAGGCAGATGAGGCGCGCGCCGGCACGCCCGCCAAGCCGGAAACGGCAGACGACATCTCGCTCGCCCGACACACTCCGAACGCCTGGAGCACCAGCCCACAACGCCGGCAAGATCGTAAGCGCTTCGATAAAATCGGACGAATCCAGCCAGCGCCGCGCGCCCATCCATCGCCCCACCCGAGAGCGTCCCGTGTCCGAATCTCCGTCCCGATCCCCGTCCGACTTCGCCGCGCCGCCCGACGCGCATCGCGCGCTCGCGTTGCCGGTTCGCCGGCGCGCCCGCACGGCCACGATGGCGCTGTTCTTCGTGGCGGGCATGATGTACGCGTCGTGGGGCGTGCATGTCCCGACCGTGCGCGACAAGTTCGAGCTCAGCCCCGGACTGCTGTCGGTCGCGTTGTTCGCGGTCGCGGGCGGCTCGATCGCCGCGATGCTGACGATCGCGCGCTGGATCGCGCGCGTCGGCTCGCGCACCGCGTGCCTGACCGGCGGGCTCGTGATGTCGGCCTGCGCGGCGCTGATCCTCGTCGTGCCCGAGTACTGGATGCTCGTCGCCGCGCTCGCGCTGTTCGGCTTTTCGATGGCCACGCTCGACGTCGCGATGAACGCCGAGGCGAGCGCCGTCGAGATCGCGCTCGGCAGGCCGATCATGTCGGCGCTGCACGGAATGTTCAGCCTCGGCGGGATGGCCGGGGCGGCGGCCGGCGGCGCGCTGCTGTCGGCCGGCATGGCGCCGGCCGTGCACCTCGCGCTCGCGGCAGCCGTCTGTTCGGCGGTGCTGCTGGCCGCGAGCCCCGCGGTGCTGCCGCACATCCCGCATCACGAAGCGGCACACGGCGGCGGCAACCGCTGGCGCTCGCCCGCGCTGTGGATGCTCGGCGGCATCGCGCTGGTTGCGTTGATCGCCGAAGGCGCGATGTACGACTGGGCGACCGTCTATATGCGCGACGTCGTCGCGGCGAGCCCCGCGCTCGCGAGCGCCGCGTATGCGGCGTTCTCCGGCGGGATGGCGCTCGCGCGCTTCGCCGGCGACGCGGTGCGCGCCCGCTTCGGCGCGCCGCAGCTCGTGTTCGCGAGCGCGTCGCTCGGCTGCGCGGGCATGGTCGGCGCGCTGTTGCTGCCGAATCCGATCGCGGTGCTGACCGGCTTCACGCTGATGGGCCTCGGCCTCGCCAACCTGATGCCGGTGCTGTTCGCGGCCGCGGCGCGCGTCGAAGGCATTCACGCGGCCGAAGGGCTCGCGCACGTCGCCGGGCTCGCGTATTTCGGCTTGCTGTTCGGCCCGGTCGTGATCGGTGCGGTCGCGCAGGCAGCGAACCTGACGGCCGCGCTGTCGGTCGTCGCGATCTGTGCGGCGCTCGTCGCGGCGGTCGCGCCGAAGGTGCTCGCGCATCTGAAGATCTGAGCGCCCGCCGCGCACCGCCCAAAAAGAAAGCGCGCCTGCGTTTCCGCAGGCGCGCTTTCACCCCTCCGTCGGCCGCTTGTCGGCTTACATCTTCACTTCGTCGAGCAGCGTCTTCTTGCCGCTCTTGTAGTTGTACAGCGAGATCACGCCGTGCTGCAGGTCGCCCTTCGAGTCGAAGGTCGTCGTGCCGATCACGCCGGTGTACTTCGTCGCCGGCATTGCCGCGAGGATCTTCGCCGGATCCGTCGAGTTCGCGCGCTTCATCGCGTCGGCGATGATGTACACGGCGTCATACGTGAACGGTGCGTAGATCTGGATCGGCTGGCCGAAACGCTTCTCGTACTTCGCCTTGAACGCGGCGCCGCCCGGCATCTTCTCGAGCGATGCACCGGCTTCCGAGCACACGATGTTGTCGGTCGCTTCGCCAGCGAGGTCGGCCAGCTTTTCCGTGCAGACGCCGTCGCCCGCGAAGATCTTCGCGCGCAGGCCGAGCTGCTTCGCCTGCTTCGCGAACGGACCGCCGGTGGCGTCCATGCCGCCGTACATGATCGCATCCGGATTCTCACCCTTGATCTTGGTCAGAATCGCGCGGAAGTCGACCGCCTTGTCGTTGGTCGCGTCGTGCGACAGCACCTTCAGGCCGAGCGCCTTGGCCTTCTTCTCGAACTCGTTCGCGAGACCCTGGCCGTATGCGGTCGAATCGTCGACCACCGCTACGCTCTTGATGCCCTTCGAGTGCGCGTAGTTCGCGAGTGCCGGGCCCTGCTGCGCGTCGGTCGCGACCACGCGGTAGGTGGTCTTGAAGCCTTGCTGCGTGTAGGCCGGGTTGGTCGCCGACGGCGAGATCTGCACGATGCCCGCGTCGCTGTAGATCTTCGATGCCGGGATCGTCGTGCCCGAATTCAGGTGGCCGACCACCGCGACGACCTTGTCGTCGACCAGCTTCTGCGCAACCTGCGTGGCCTGGCGCGGGTCGGCCGCGTCGTCCTGCGCGTCGAGTTGCAGCGTGATCTTCTGGCCGCCGATCGTGAGACCCTTGGCGTTGATCTCTTCGACAGCGAGACGCGCGCCGTTTTCGTTGTCCTTGCCCAGGTGTGCAATGCCGCCCGTCAACGGCGCGACGTGGCCGATCTTGACGACTTGATCGGCGGCCGCGTTGCTTGCAGCTGCAGCACACAGCATCGCAGCTGCGGTGATCGGCAACAGCTTTTGCATCTTGATATTCATGTAAGTCTCCAGTTTCGGTCCCATAAAACGCCATCGCCCGGTGCCCCGCTGCCATCCCTGTGTTTGCATCACTGGACGATTCGCCGGGTGCATCGTTCATGCACTTGGCCTCAAGCACGTGAAAACAGCCGCTTTTAGCCGCCGCCCGCCCGTACTTGCGCGCAAGTGTAGGTGATCAAATTAATTTGTGGGACTTTTTTGAGGTAGTGGTAACACTACCGATACGGGCGCTTTCGAGCGCTCCCTCGAATATCGCTGCAAGCCAAGCCGGATAAGGGTTTCCGATAGTTTCGCCCGCGCCGTTGCGACGGCATTTCAGTGCGTCGTCGCGCGTTTCGATTCTGTATTTTTTGCGCTGGATCATTGAATGAAACGCGCGTGACGATACGCGCGTCTGCACAATGCTCGAGCAACGGTTGCGCCGCATCCTCGATGTGCAGCCGCACCGCGCGGGCCGTGACGGTTCGCTGCGCGCGGCCCGCGCACCGCTTCATGCGGCCATCGCGCGCCATTCGGCGTCGAGCGCGTCGACGAGTTGCGCAGCGCTCAGCGCCGCGTCGCGTCGTCGCGTGAGCGGCGCGCCCTGCCCGGCCCACAGCGACAGATAGTCGCCGTCGTTGGCGCGGGCAGCCGCCTGGCGCAGCGGCTGGGTCAGCGCGTTCTGCACCGGATACGGCGGCACCTCGGCCACATGCTCGCCGAGTCGCGCCATCAGCGTGTTGCGCAAGCCGCGCGCATGGCGCCCGGTGATCGCGCGCGTGACCTGCGTCGAGGTATCGGCGCTCGCGCGCACCCGCGCCTTCCAGTCCGCCGCGATCGCGCTTTCCGCACAGGTGAGGAACGCGGTGCCGAGCTGCGCGGCCTGCGCGCCGAGTGCGAGCGCCGCGGCGATGCCGCGGCCGTCCATGATGCCGCCGGCCGCGAGCACCGGCAGGCCGGTCGCATCGACGAGTTGCGGCACCAGCGCGAACGTGCCGATCAGCGCGTCGTCGGCCGAGCCGATGAAGGTGCCGCGATGGCCGCCGGCCTCGGCGCCCTGCGCGGCCAGCGCGTCGGCGCCGGCCGCCTGCCATGCGAGGCCCTCGGCCACGTGCGTCGCGGTGCCGATCACGTAGGTGCCGGCCGCCTTCAGGCGCGCGACGTCGGCGGCGTCGAGCACGCCGAACGTGAAGCTCGCGACCGGCACGCGCAACGCGACGAGCGCATCGAGTTGCACGCGGAAGTCGGGGGCGTAGCGCGCGGGCGCCGCGCCGGGCGGCAAACCGAGCGCCGCGTTCAGCGGATCGATCGCGGCGAGTGCGCGCGCAACCGTCGCCGCGTCGGGCGACGCGGGCTGCAACACGAACAGGTTCACGGCGAACGCGCGCGCGGTCGCCGCGCGAATCGCCGCGACTTCGGCGACGAGCCGCTCGGGCTCGAACGCGCCGCACGCGAGGCTGCCGAGCGCGCCCGCATTGGATGCGGCCGCGACCATCGCGGCGGTGCTTGCGCCGACCATCGGTGCCTGCACGAGCGGCAGACGCAGGCCGAAACGCTCGGCGAACGGAGTGGAAAAGATACGGGCGGGCATGGCGGAATCCTTCGATGACGATGCGAGAAAGCGCTTTGTAATGGGATATGCGTCGACTTTATCGAAGCCGCGCTGCACCGAAAAATGAATAATCGAGATCGAAACGATCGCTGCGGGAGAAGCGGCTGCGGCGCCCTGCACCACCCCCCGATTGATGGCACACTAGGCCGCCCTCTCTTACCCGCGGCGCGCACCGCGCGCCCGCTCGCCAGGAGTTCACACGTGACAGCCCAATGGATCGACATTCCGACCGGTAACGACAGCTTCGGCGGCTACCTCGCACTCCCCAAGCGCGGCACCGGCCCCGCCGTCGTCATCATCCAGGAGATCTTCGGCGTGAACGCGCACATCCGCGCGGTCGCCGACCAGTACGCCGCCGACGGCTTCGTCGCGCTCGCGCCCGACGTGTTCTGGCGCACGCAGCCGCGCGTCGAGCTGACCTACGACGGCGCCGATCGCGACAAGGGCATCGAGCTGATGAAGAAGACCGACATCGGCCTCGCGGTAGCGGACATCGGCGCGGCCGCCGACGCATTGCGCGCACGCGCGGACGTCGCCGGCAAGGTCGCGGCGATCGGCTACTGCTTCGGCGGCCAGCTCGCCTACCGCGCGGCGGCGGCCGGCACGGTCGACGCGGCGGTCGCCTATTACGGCGGCGGCATCCAGAATGCGCTCGACCTCGCGGATAAAGTCACGCAGCCGATCCTGTTCCACTACGCGGAGAACGACCACGCGATCCCGCTCGACGCGGTCGAGCAGGTGAAAGGCGCGTTCGCGGGCCGCGGCAACGCCTCGTTCCACGTGTACCCCGACGCGAGCCACGGCTTCAACTGCCCGGATCGCGCGTCGTACCATCAGCGCGCGTCGGCGCTCGCGCACGGCCGCACGCTGACGTTCCTCGCCGAACAGCTGTAGTCGCAGCCGGCGGCCCCGGCACGCCGCGGCCGCGTTATCCTCGCTCGATCGTCACGCGTCACAACGGGGGTGAGCGCGATGCAGTCGGACTATCTCGGATATGACGCGATCGGCCTCGCCGCGCTGGTGCGCGAGCGCGCCGCGAGCCCGCGCGAACTGCTCGACGCCGCGATCGCGCAGGCCGAAGCCGTCAACGGCGCGATCAACGCGATCGTGCTGCAGGACTACGACGCCGCGCGCCAGCGCGCCGAAGCGGCCGCCCGCGCCGGCGCCGACGCGCCGTTCGCCGGCGTGCCGTATCTCGTCAAGGATCTGTCCGCGGCGGTGGCCGGGTTGCCGATGTCGATGGGCAGCCGGCACTACCGCTACTTCGTGCCCGCCGACGATTCGCCGCTGATCGCGCGCAGCCGCGCCGCCGGCCTCAACGTGTTCGGCAAGACCAACACGTCGGAACTCGGCCAGATGCCGTACACCGAGCCCGCGCTGTTCGGCGCGTGCCGCAATCCGTGGAACCTCGATCACACGCCGGGTGGCTCGAGCGGCGGCGCGGCCGCGGCCGTCGCGGCCGGCATCGTGCCGCTCGCGCATGCATCCGACGGCGGCGGCTCGATCCGCATCCCCGCGTCGTGCTGCGGGCTGTTCGGGCTGAAGCCGAGCCGCAATCCGCTGCTGGTCGACCAGCCGTCGAACGGCGAACTGGTGGTGCAGCACGCAGTGTCGCGCAGCGTGCGCGACAGCGCGCTGCTGCTCGACGTGACGACCGGACAGACGCTGCCGCCCGGCGCGCCCGGCACCTTTCTCGGCGAACTCGACACGCCGCCCGGCCCGCTGCGCGTCGGGCTGGTGGTCGATCCGATGCTCGCGCCGGCGCTCGCCGACGACACGCGCGCGGCGCTCGCCGATGCGGCCGCGCTGCTCGAATCGCTCGGCCATCACGTGGAACCCGCGACGCTGCACCTCGACCATGCACGCGTGGCCGAAACCTTTCTGACGCTGTGGGCGACGATCGCCGACGAGCTCGTGCTCGGCGCGCGCACGCTCACCGGGCGCACGCCGCACCGCTCGGAATTCGAGCCGGCGACGTGGGCGATGGCCGTGGTCGGCCGGCGCGTCGCCCGCGCGCGGCTGCACGACGTGCTCGAATGGCAGCGCCAGCTGACCGTGCAGGTGGCCGGCCTCGTGTCGCGCTACGACGTGATCCTGTGCGCGACGCTCGCGGGGCCGCCGGTGCGGATCGGCGAGCTGCAGCCGAGCGCCCTCGAAACCGCGCAGATGAAGCTGCTCGGCGCGCTGCCGGTGAAGCCGCTGTTGCGCGAGATGCTCGCGCGGGCGTCGCAGAAGGCGTTCGCATGGGCCGGCTGCACCGAGCTGTTCAACCTGACCGGACAGCCGGCGATGTCGGTGCCGCTCTACTGGAACGCGCGCGGTCTGCCGATCGGCGTGCAGTTCGCCGCGCGCCACACCGACGAAGCCTTGCTGCTGAAGCTCGCGCGCCAGCTCGAACAGGCGCGGCCGTGGTTCGACCGTCGGCCGCCGCTGATGCAGGCGCAGCGCTGAGCGCGCCCGGCCCGCACCGGCGCACCGGCGCACGGCGATAAAAAAGCCCCGCCGGCATGACCGACGGGGCTGTCGCGTGCACGCGTCTGGCTGCGCTCACATCGTCAGGCGTTCGCAGATGGTGCGCGTCGCGGCCGCCGCGTTCAGCGTGTAGAAGTGCAGCCCCGGCACGCCCGCATCGATCAGGCGCTGGCACAGGCCCGTGACGACATCGGCGCCGAACGCGCGGATCGCGTCGCGATCGTCGCCGAAGCTCTCGAGCCGGCGCGCGACCCAGCGCGGCACTTCCGCGCCGCACATTTCCGAGAAGCGCATCAGCTGCGAGAAGTTCGTGATCGGCATGATGCCCGGCACGATCGGCACGTCGACGCCGAGCTTGCGCGCATCGTCGACGAAGCGGAAGTACGCGTCGGCGTTGAAGAAGTACTGCGTGATCGCCGAATTCGCGCCGGCCTTCACCTTGCGCGCGAAGTTCTGCAGATCGGCCGCGGGCGAGCGCGATTGCGGGTGGTATTCCGGATAGCCGGCGACTTCGATGTGGAACCAGTCGCCGTGCTCGGCGCGGATGAAGCTGACGAGCTCGGACGCATAGCGCAGCTCGCCGACCTCGCCCATCCCCGACGGCAGGTCGCCGCGCAGCGCGACGATGTGCCGGATGCCGTGCGAGCGGTACTGGTCGAGGATCGCGCGCAGGCTGTCTCGCGACGAGCCGATGCACGACAGGTGCGGCGCGGCCTCGAGGCCGTCCTTCTGCATGTCGAGCACGGTGTCGAGCGTGCCCTGCTGCGTCGAGCCGCCGGCGCCGAACGTCACGGAGACGAATTTCGGCTTCAGCGGCAGCAGCTGCGCACGCGTCGCGCGCAGCTTCTCGACGCCGTCCGCCGTCTTCGGCGGGAAGAATTCAAACGAGAGTTCGATCGGTTTCATGATTCGCAAGAGTGGGCGCGGCCGTCAGCCGATGTCGCGCTGCCCGAAGATCAGCGCCGACAGCAGCCACGACACGATGCTGTACAGGATCGAACCGAAGAACGCCGACCAGAACCCCGACACCTCGAACCCCTTCAGCAGCGACGACGCGAACCAGAAGCACAGCGCGTTCACGACGAGGATGAAGACCCCGAGCGTGACGATCGTGACCGGCAGCGTCAGCAGGATCAGCACCGGACGGATCACCGTGTTGATCAGGCCGAGCACGACCGCGACGATCAGCGCGGTGCCGAAGCTCTTGATGTGGATCGACGGCACGAGGTACGTGATGATCAGCAGCGCGAGGGCGTTGATGACCCAGGTGAGGATGACGCTCATGGAGGGCTCCGGTTCGGTTGTCGATCTGGACGGTCAGTGCATCGGGTCGGCGCCGCCGGCCGCGCCGCGCGCGAGCGCACGCGGCGTGACGAGCGGCGCTCCGGCGCCGCGCCGCCGCACCGCGCACGGCCGAAACGGCACGCACGCGGCGCGGCGGCGGCGGTGCATCAGTAGCGGTAGTGGTTCGGCTTGAACGGGCCGTCCTTCTCCACGCCGATGTACGCGGCCTGCTCGTCGGACAGTACGGACAGGTTCGCGCCGATGCGCGCGAGGTGCAGGCGCGCGACCTTCTCGTCGAGATGCTTCGGCAGCACGTAGACCTTGTTCTCGTACTGTTCGCCGCGCGTGAACAGCTCGATCTGCGCGAGCGTCTGGTTCGCGAACGAGTTCGACATCACGAACGACGGGTGGCCGGTCGCGCAGCCGAGGTTCACCAGGCGGCCTTCGGCCAGCAGGATCACGCGCTTGCCGTCCGGGAAGATGATGTGGTCGACCTGCGGCTTGATGTTTTCCCACTGGTACTGGCGCGTCGACGCGACGTCGATTTCCGAGTCGAAGTGGCCGATGTTGCAGACGATCGCGTTGTGACGCATCGCCTTCATGTGATCGTGGTTGATCACGTGGTAGTTGCCGGTCGCCGTCACGAAGATGTCGGCCTTGTCGGCCGCGTATTCCATCGTCACGACGCGGTAGCCTTCCATCGCCGCCTGCAGCGCGCAGATCGGATCGATTTCGGTGACCCACACGGTCGCGCCCAGGCCGCGCAGCGACTGCGCGCAGCCCTTGCCCACGTCGCCGTAGCCCGCGACGACCGCGACCTTGCCCGCGATCATCACGTCGGTGGCGCGCTTGATGCCGTCGACGAGCGATTCGCGGCAGCCGTACAGGTTGTCGAACTTCGACTTGGTGACCGAGTCGTTCACGTTGAACGCCGGGAACGGCAGGCGGCCGTCCTTTTCCATCTGGTACAGGCGGTGCACGCCCGTCGTCGTCTCTTCGGTCACGCCCTTGATGTGCGCGAGGCGCTTCGAGTACCAGTTCGCGTCGATGTCGAGGTGCTTCGCGATCGACTTGTACAGCGCGACTTCTTCCTCGTTGGTCGGCTTCGCGATCACCGAACGGTCCTGCTCGGCCTTCGAGCCGAGGATCAGCAGCAGCGTCGCATCGCCGCCGTCGTCCAGGATCATGTTCGCGAATTCGCCGTTCGGCCATTCGAAGATGCGGTGCGAGAACTCCCAGTATTCGTCGAGCGACTCGCCCTTGAACGCGAACACCGGCGTGCCGGTCTCGACGATCGCGGCGGCCGCGTGGTCCTGCGTCGAGAAGATGTTGCACGAGGCCCAGCGGACTTCGGCGCCGAGCGCCTTCAGCGTCTCGATCAGCACGCCGGTCTGGATCGTCATGTGCAGCGAACCGGCGATGCGCGCGCCCTTTAGCGGCTGCTGCGCCTTGTATTCGTCGCGAATCTGCACGAGGCCCGGCATTTCGGTCTCGGCGATGTTCAGCTCCTTGCGGCCCCAGCCGGCAAGCGCCATGTCGGCGACGACGTAATCGTTGGAAACTTGCGAATCGATAATGGCGTTCATCACGCCCTCCTTTCTAAAAAAGTTCTAGAAATTGGTGACGTGAGCGCCGTTCAGGAAGCGGAGCCGGCGCGAATTTCGCCGCACGGCTGCTTGGTGAAGCTTTCCGAGCCTGGCGGACACAGGCGGTCCGTCGCAACGCTCCTCGGAAAACGGGAAGGATTGTAGCAAATCGTGGCGAGAAATGGGGGGTTGGGCGGGCGGCCGCACGCGCGGCGTCGGCGCGCGCGACGCCCGCCGCTGCCGCTCAGTTCTCCGCGCCGACCCACGCCTGCTCGCGCAGCCGCGCGCGCAGGCGCGCAACCGCCTGGCTGTGCAGCTGGCACACGCGCGACTCGCTCACTTCGAGCACCGCGCCGATCTCGCGCAGATTCAGCCCGCGCTCGTAGTACAGCGACATCAGCAGCTTCTCGCGCTCGGGCAGCCGGTCGATCGCATCGACCAGCGCGCCGCGCAGATGGTCGTCGAGCAGCGCCGACAGCGGATCGGCGTGATCGACGCGATAGCGGTCGAGGAACGGCTCGTCGTCGGCCGCGCGGTCGAAATCCTCGTAGTAGATCAGCTGGCTGCCGTGCAGGTCCTGCAGCATCTCCTGATATTCGTCGAGCGGCATCTTCAGGTGCTGCGCGATCTCGGCCTCGCTCGCCGAACGGCCGAGCTGCTGCTCGACCTGGTGCACCGCGTGTTCGACCTCGCGCGACGTCTTGCGCAGGCTGCGCGGCAGCCAGTCGTTGCTGCGCAGCTCGTCGAGCATCGCGCCGCGGATGCGCTGGGTCGCGTAGGTTTCGAACTGCGCGCCCTGGTCTTCCTTGTAGCGGCCGGCCGCGTCCATCAGGCCGATCATGCCGGCCTGGATCAGGTCGTCGAGGTCCACGCTCGCCGGCATCTTCGCGACGAGCTGCAGGCCCAGGCGCCGCACGAGCGGCGCGTATTGCGCGAGCACGTCGGCCTGGGTCATCTTTCCTTGAGCGTTGTACATCATGGCTCTCTCCTTGCGGTGGCGCTCACGCGGCGTGCGCCGCACCGGCCTCGTAAGACGGCTTGCCGCCCCCGTGCACGGCGCGGCCGGAGCCGGGGCGCGGGCGCATCGGCCAGTACAGCAGGTCGCCGGCGATCTGCCGGTAGTCGCGCGCGGCGACCGACGACGGGAACGCGTCGACCGCGGTATGCATCAGCTCGCGCGCGTGCTCGACGAGCGGATCGGCGCTCACGCAGCCGGCATCGGCGATCGACACCGTCAGGTAGCGGCTCGCGACGCCCGCGAGGTTGTCGAAGGCGGTCTTCGCGTCCGCGTGGCTGCCGACGTGATTGGTCAGCACGCGGAACTGCGCGACCGCGTGCGCGAAATGCAGGCGCTTCATGCACGCGTATGCCTCGGTGATCGCCTGCGCGGCCACGCGCGTGACGATCAGCACGTCGTGCGCCTCGCGCGCGAGCGCGGAGAACGCGCCGTCCGCGCCGAGCTGCGCATCGACCAGCACGATGTCGGCCTGGCCGTCGACGAAGTCGCTCAGCTGCTCGTCGCTGTAGCCGTCGCGTGCGAAGCCCGCGGCCGCGCACAGCGCGAAGCCGGCCGGCGTGCGCGTGCGGTCGCCGTCGCGCAGCCATGCGCCCGCGAGCGTCGCCGTGGCCGAATGCACGTCGGTGCGCTCGTCGACGACGAGCACGTCCTTGCCCAGCGCGCTCAGCGCCGCTGCCAGATTCACGACGGCCGCCGTGCAGCCGACGCCCAGCGGGCCGCCCGTCACCGCGACGATGCGCGACGCCCGCCCGGCCAGCAGGCGCCGGAGTCCTTCGGCCTGGTCGATGATCCGTTTATCCAAATCGCACCTCGTGCAGTTCGGCGGTGGACCGCGCGGTCAGCGCGGACAGCAGCGTCGGCATGTCCTCGTCCTGCGGCACGAACGGCGAGCCGTCGCGCGGCACGCAGAACGCGCTCTTCAGCAGGAACCGGGTCGACGCGACGTACAGGTTTTCCGGCACTTTCTGGCCGGTCGACACGTAGTGGACCGGCAGCTTGTAGCGGATCACCGTGTCGAGCACGCCGCCGAGATGGGTCGCCTCGTCGAGCTTCGTCAGGATGCAGCCGGCCAGATCGGGCGTCGGCCCGTGCGGATGCTCGCCCGCGCTGCGGTATGCCTGAACGACTTCGTTGAGCGTGTCGCCGTGGCTCGTCGCGTTCAGCAGCAACAGGCGCTGCACCGGTGCGTTCGCGCCGTGCAGCATCGCGATCTGGTCGGACAGCGCGCGATCGCGCTGGCTCATGCCGATCGTGTCGATCAGCACGATGTGCTTGTTGCGCAGCTCGGACAGCGCGAGCGCGAGGTCGCCCGCGTCCTTCACCGCATGCACCGGCACGCCGAGGATCTTGCCGAAGATGCGCAATTGCTCGTGGCCGCCGATCCGGTAGCTGTCGGTGGTCAGGAGCGCGACCTTGCTCGCGCCGAAGCGCATCACGCAGCGCGCGGCGAGCTTCGCGGTGGTGGTGGTCTTGCCGACGCCCGTCGGCCCCATCAGCGCGAACACGCCGCCGCGCTCCATCAGCGCGTCTTCGCTTTCGAGCACCGGCAGGTTCGCGGCGAGCACCGATTGCGCCCATTCGGCCGCCTGTTCGAAGCTCTGCGGGCCGTCGCCGGACGGCAGGTTGTCGACCAGCATCCGCACCAGCTGCGCGGAAAAGCCGGCCGAGAACAGATGCTTGGTCAGCGCGCCGTGCACCGGGCTGCGGCGCTGGCGGTCATGCCACATCAGGCTGTCGAACTGCTCCTCCATCATCCCGCGCATCGCGCCGAGCTCGTTCATCACCGTGTCATTGACGATGCTTTCGATCCGCACCTTCACCGCATCGGCCACCGCGGCGGCCGCATCGGCGGGCAGGCGCGTGCGCTCGGCCGGCTTCTCGGCGCGGGCGTCGTTCGCACGCGCAGGCGGCGCCATCCGGCGCTCGGCATCGCGCACGATGTCGCGCGCCCAGCCGGCCGGCGCCGCGGGTGCCGCGTCGTGGCGTGCACGCGTGGGCGCGGTGGGCGCGGCCGGCGCGCCCTGCAGGCGGGCGTTGAGCGCTTCGCGCTGCTGCGTGAGGCGCTTCGCATGCTCGACGAGCCATGCGGCCGGTTCAGCCGACGCTGC
Source organism: Burkholderia sp. WP42 (assembly GCF_000745665.1). Taxonomy (NCBI): domain Bacteria; kingdom Pseudomonadati; phylum Pseudomonadota; class Betaproteobacteria; order Burkholderiales; family Burkholderiaceae; genus Burkholderia; species Burkholderia sp. WP42. Next base: position 73,396 of record NZ_JQJT01000010.1, read on the forward strand.
GGCGGGCGCGCCGGCGGCCGGCGCCGACGCCGGCTCGGCCGGCGACGCTGCCGCGGCGCTCGACTGCGCCTCGGCGTGGTGGGCGGCATCGAAGGCGGCCGCTTCGGACGTCTGGATCGTGTCGGCGCTCGCGCCGAACACCGACGAGAACACGTCGGGCAGCCCGCCGTCGCCGGCTGCGTAGGGATTGACGGCCGGATTGACGACCGGGCGCGGGAACGTCGCGCCGGGGCGCGTCACGATGCCCGGCACGGCGGCGGCCGGCACCGATTCCGGCATGCGCGGCACGGCGGCGCGCACGCGTGCGGCGGCCTGCGGCGCGACCGCGGCGAGATCCGAGTCGGCGAGTGCGACGATTTCGACGCTGCCGTCATCGAGCGTGCGGTTCGACAGCACGACGGCATCGGCGCCGAGTGCCTCGCGCACGAGGCGCAGCGCGTCGCGGCTCGTCGCGCCGGTGAATTTGCGAATGTTCAAGCGGAACCCCCGATGACGTTAACGACTTTGATCGTGCGTGTGTCCGGCACTTCGGCGTACGACAGCACTTTCAGTTGCGGCAGGCTGCGGCGCAGGAAGCGCGCGAGCATCGCGCGCAGCGCGTGCTGCACCAGCAGCACCGGCGGCAGCCCGAGATTCTGTTGACGCAGCATCGCCTGTTGCGTGCCGGTCAGAAGGTTGTGCGCGAGGCCGGGCTCGAGGCCCGGGTTCGCGCCGGTCGCGAGCGCCTGCGACAGCACGCGCTCGAGATTCGAGTCGAGGCCCATCACCTGCATCTCGCCCGCGCCCGGATACCACTGCTGCGTGATCGCACGGCCGAGCGACAGGCGCACCGCGGCGGTGATCTCGTACGCGTCGCCGCGGCCCGCGTGCTCGGACACGGACTCGAGGATCGTGCGCATGTCGCGGATCGGCACGCCTTCCTCGAGCAGGTTCTGCAGCACTTTCTGCAGCGTGGTGAGCGAGATCGTCTTCGGGATCAGGTCCTCGACGAGCGACGGCGCGTCCTTGCCGGTGCGCTCGACGAGCGACTGCACTTCCTGACGGCCGAGCAGCTCGGCCGCGTGCTGCACCACCAGATGGTTCAGGTGCGTCGCGACCACCGTGCTCGCGTCGACCACCGTGTAGCCGTACACCTGCGCCTGTTCGCGCATCGCGACGTCGATCCACACGGCCGGCAGCCCGAACGCCGGGTCCTGCGTCACCGCGCCGGGCAGCGCGGCCGTCACCTGGCCGGGGTTGATCGCGAGCCACTGGCCCGGGAACACCTCGCCCGCGCCGATCTCGACGCCCTTCAGCGCGATCCGGTATGCGTTCGGCCGCAGCTCGAGGTTGTCGCGAATGTGGATCACCGGCGGCAGGAAGCCGATCTCCTGCGCGAACTTCTTGCGGATGCTCTTGATGCGCTTGAGCAGCTCGCCGTCGCTGTTCTTGTCGACCAGCGGAATCAGCCGGTAGCCGACTTCGAGGCCGAGCGGGTCGATCAGCTGCACGTCGTCCCAGGTCGCCTCGTGGCTGTCGCTCGGCAGCGCGGCGGGCGGCGCGATCTCGGTCACGTCGCCGGCCGCCTTGCGGGCCGCCGCGCGGCGCACCTGCGTGCGCGCCAGCCAGATCGCGCCGCCGCCGAGGGCGAGGAACGCGAAGTGCGGCATGCCGGGGATCAGGCCCATCAGCACGATGATCGCGCCGGTGATGGTCAGCACGCGCGGGTTGGTGAACAGCTGGCCGGTGATCTGCGTGCCGATGTCCTCGTCGGTCGCGACGCGCGACACGATCACGCCGGCCGCCGTCGAAATCACGAGCGACGGGATCTGCGCGACGAGGCCGTCGCCGATCGTCAGCAGCGTGTAGTTGGTGCCGGCCGCCGCGAAGCTCATGTCGTGCTGGACCATCCCGACGATCAGCCCGCCGATCACGTTGATCGCCATGATGATCAGGCCGGCGATCGCGTCGCCGCGCACGAACTTCGACGCGCCGTCCATCGACCCGTAGAACTCGGCTTCCTGCGCGACGGCCTGGCGGCGCTTGCGCGCCTGCTCTTCGTTGATGAGGCCCGCGTTGAGGTCGGCGTCGATCGCCATCTGCTTGCCGGGCATCGCGTCGAGCGTGAAGCGCGCGGACACTTCGGCGATCCGCCCCGCGCCCTTCGTGATCACCATGAAGTTGATGATCATCAGAATCACGAACACGACGATGCCGACCGCGAAGTTGCCGCCGACCAGGAAGTGCCCGAACGCCTCGATCACCTGGCCGGCCGCGTCGGGGCCGGTGTGGCCTTCGAGCAGCACGACGCGGGTGGATGCGACGTTCAGCGACAGGCGCAGCAGCGTCGAGAACAGCAGCACGCTCGGGAACGCGGCGAAGTCGAGCGGCTTCATCGTGTACATGCTGACGAGCAGCACCATCACCGACAGCGCGATGTTGAAGGTGAACAGCAGATCCAGCAGCAGCGGCGGCAGCGGCAGGATCATCATCCCCAAAATCATGCAGATGAGGACCGGGCCCGCGAGGCCGCGCAGGTTCGCGCCGGCGAACGGGTTCGGGCGCTTCGCGAACAGGCCGGTGGTCGGAGTGCTCATGCCGCGTTTCCTTGCTTGCCGAGCGCGTCCTCGGCTTCTTCACGCGCGTCGTCGGCCGATACCGACGCGCCCTTGTCCAGCTCGGCCGGCACGTCGATGTCGACGGGCGCGGCGGGGAACGCGCCGCCTTCCGAGCGGAAGCGCTTCAGCTGATAGACCCACGCGAGCACCTCGGCGACGGCCGAGTAGAGCGAGCCGGGAATCTCGCGTTCGAGTTCGACGTTGTGATACAGCGCACGCGCGAGCGGCGGCGCCTCGAGCAGCGGCACGTTGTGCTCGGCCGCGAGCTCGCGGATGCGCGCGGCGACGAGGTTCACGCCCTTCGCGACGACCTTCGGCGCACGCATCTCGCCGTCGGTGTATTGCAGCGCGACCGCGAAGTGCGTCGGGTTGGTGACGACCACGTCGGCCTTCGGCACGGCGGCCATCATCCGGCGCCGCGCGATCGCGCGCTGCTGCTGGCGGATGCGGCCCTTCACGTGCGGATCGCCTTCGTTCTCGCGATGCTCGCGCTTCACTTCTTCCTTCGTCATGCGCAACTTCTTGTTGTACTGCCAGAGTTGGTAAGGCACGTCGAGACCGGCCAGCACCAGCATCCCGGCGACCGTCGTGCCGCAGCACACGGCGACCAGATGAAGCGCATCGGCGAGCGCCGCGCCGAGCGGCTGGGTCGCGAGGCCGAGCAGCTCGTCCTTGCTGCGCCAGATCGCGACTCCGCCGATGCCGCCGACGACCATCGTCTTGGCCACCGACATCGCCAGCTGGATCGGCCCCTGGATCGAGAACATGCGGCCGAGGCCCGCGATCGGGTCGAGGCGGTCGAACTTCAGCTCGAACGTCTTCTGCGAGATCAGCCAGCCGCCGAGCGCCATCGGCGCGAGCAGGGCGGCGAGGCCCGTGAGGGCGAGGATCGGCAGCACCGCGGCGAGGCCTTCGGCGCTCGCCGTGCCGGCGGCCGACAGCATCCGGTGCGTGTCGAACGCGGTCGCGCGGTCGAAGGTGAACGCACTGCGCAGCATCGTCTGCAGATGGGCGCCCGACGGCCCCGACACGAGCCACGTGCCGTAGAACCCGGCCGCGAGCAGCGCGAACGAAGCCAGCTCGCGCGAACGCGCGACCTGCCCCTCCTCGCGCGCCTTCTCGCGGCGTCTCGGAGTGGCGGCTTCGGTTCTGTCGAGATCGCTCTCGTCTGCCACGGGGCCTCCAGTCGGGTACGGCGAAATGCCGTTTTCCAGTGACACCGATTATTCATGCGCGCGTCAAACGCCGATCGGTCGAGCAAAGCCGTGAAAGGGGGGTATTTCGGGGAATCGGGTGAGGGCGTGCGGCAGGCGGTGGGCGGCGGGGGTTCGGCGATGGATGGGGGGATGCTGCGGCGGCGGGAAACGCGTTCGCGGGTGGGCGATGCGGGGGAAATGCGGTGGGGATGGAGGGAGCCGAGGGTTGGCGGGCCGGCTGAGGCTGAGGCTGAGGCTGAGGCTGAGGCTGAGGCTGAGGCTGAGGCGGCTGAGGCGGCTGAGGCGGCTGAGGCGGCTGAGGCGGCGGTGGGCGGTGGGAGCGGACGGCGGGCGGGCCGGATTATTTAAGCCTGAGCCAGCGACCGAATCACCGCCCCAGCGTTGGTCTGCGTGTTGGCCCCGGCGCGAGCCGGAGCCCAACCCGCCCGGAACCGGCCGCCAGGCCGCCCCCGGCCCCGCTCAGACAGCCGGGATCGGATCCGGACCGTAGCGGTTCGGGCCCTCGGTGCCGCGCGCGCACATCCACACGAGCAGCACGATCGCGCCGACGAGCGGGATGAGCGTGATCAGCACAAACCAGCCGGAGCGGTCCGTATCGTGCAGGCGGCGCACGGTGACCGCGAGGCTGGGCAATACCAGCGCAAGCGACGCGAGCGCGACGACGACCATCAGCAGCATCGCGATCGCGCTCGGGTCCTCGGCGGCCGCGGCGACCACCTGACAGACGATCGACACGATGCCCGTGAGCAACGCGAAATACCAGTATTCCGCGCGGCGCGCACGGCCGTCGAATTTTGCGTATTGATTGAGTGCGGAACGCACGGCTTCACCGAAATTCATTTTATTGCCCTCTCGTTTTATATCGTCGACCCCGGAAACAACGAAGGCATTATAAATATCAAGTTCCGGGTATTGCATCTCTTTTCGCGCATCGCTCAATGCTTGCCGCACCGGCCGCGCCGGCGCTCCGGGAGAACCGCCAGCCGCGTGCCCCGCCGCGCTTATAATCGCCGCGCCGCGCGACGAATAACCAAAAGATAATCCACAATTCGATTACGGCGGCATGAAACGCTGCACAGCCGATAATCGGCTCGCCGATGCCGCGACGGATTTACCGCCCATTCGCAACAGGCATGCCACCAGCATCGCGCACGGGCCTGAAACGGCGCAGCAAATCGCCGTGCCGCCGCTAACCGGCCGCCGCCTGCTCCAGCACGCTCAGATCGAGCTTCTTCATCCGCAGCACCTGCGCCATCACGCGCTCGGCGCGCGCCGGGTCGCCGGCCATCAGCTCGGGCATCTGCACGGGCACCACCTGCCACGACACGCCGAAGCGGTCGCGCAGCCAGCCGCACTGCTGCGCGCGCTCGTCGCCGCCCTCGGCGAGCGCGGCCCAGTAGCGGTCGATCTCGCGCTGGTCACGGCAGTTGACGACGAACGACACGGCCGGCGTCAGCGGAAAGGCGGGGCCGCCGTTCAGCGCGAGGAACGCCTGGCCGTCCAGCTCGAACGAGACGGTCATCACCGCGCCCTCGGCCTGCCCGGCCGCCTGCGCACCCGCTTTGCCGTAGCGCGCGACGTCGACGATGCGCGCGTTGTCGAACACCGACACGTAAAAGCGGGCGGCCGCCTCGGCGTCGCGGTCGAACCACAGGAACGGCGTGATGCGCTGGATACGCTCGGTCATGGCAGTGCCTCCTCGATGTCGTCCCGGCATCGGCGCCGGTCTTATATCGTAGGCGCTGCGCGGCGGTGGCGCGGCGCCGCGCTCCGTAGCGCGCCCGGTGCCCGCGCAATGAGAAAGGGGGCGATCGCTCGCCCCCTTTCCGGTCATCGCCAGCCGCGCGCGTTCAGAACGCGACGTAAGGCTGCGCGCCGCCGCTGGCCGTCTTGTCCATCCCGAAGTAGATGGTCTTGCCGTAGAAGTGCGGCATGCCGAGGTCGAGCCAGCCGCTCGGACCGAACGGGCCGGCGATGTCGTTGTAGACGAACGTCGACGGCGCCGCGAACAGCGCATCCGCATTCCCCACCGGCATCGACACGCCACCGCTCGCGCCGTTCTTGCCGGTCAGCGTCGCCGAATAGGTGACCGTCGACGACGGGCAGTAGAACTGCGTGTTGGTCGAGCACGTCGTCTGCGCCGCATCGTTGAAGAAGTACGCGTTCGAGCCGGTATCGAAGAACGCGGTCACGCTGCTGCCGAGGAAGGTCGCATCGACGTCGCCGGCGCTCGTCGACGTCAGCTGCGTCGATGCGCCGAGCGCATTGTTGCTCTGCGTGCCGATCCCGAACGTCAGCAGGCCCGTCGCGCTGCCCTGCCCGCTGTTCGACACGGTCGGCATCTGCACGATCACGCCGTTGTTGTCGGTCGCGAAGTGATGGACCGGGTTCGCGACCTGTTGCGACGTCGGCACGAGCGCGACCGTGCAGCTCGCGTTGCCGTTCGGGCACGCGTAGTAGTTGTTGTAGGTCGGCGACGTCGACGTCGCACAGGTCGCGCCGCAGTCGAGCGGTGCCGGCCCGATGCCGAGGATGCCGTTCGCGCCGAGATCGCCGGTCGTGTTCGCCGAGGTCCGCGCGCCGTTGTTCGAGCACGAGGCCGGCACGTTGGCCGTGCCGAGGTCGCCGATGATCTGCACCGGCAGCGCAGGCGCCTGCTCGGTGCCGATCGACAGATCGACGGTGCGCAGCGAGCCCCACGTGTAGCTCGACACGAACTTGCCGCACTCGGCCACCGGCGCGCCGCCGCTGGTGATCTGCGGCAGGCCGTTCAACACGCCCGACGTCAGCGCGCTGCTGACGAGTCGCAGCCCGTACGACGCGGTGTCGACGAGCACGTTGTTGACCACCTGGCAGGTCGACGTGCCGGGCACGCAGATCTTCACATTGACCGTCGGGATGTTGATCACCCGCGCGGCGCCCGGGCCGACCGTGATCACGGCCGTGTTCGCGGTATTGCCGTCGGACACGTTGGAGCCGCCGCCACTGCTGCCGCCGCTACCGCCGCCGCTGGTGCTGCCGCCACTGTCGCCGCCGCCGCCGCATGCGGTGACGAGCAGCGCCGTCGCGGCGGCCAGGCCCAGCACGCCGAGCCAGCGCTTGAAGGTACGAGAAATGTTCAAGGTCGCTCTCCCGCCGTCACTGGATGTCGTTGCCGGTCAGCCCGGCCGGCAATGCCGCGGGCAGCCATGCCTGGCCCGCGAACGAGCCCATGTGGCCGCCGGTGCGGATCACGAGGCCGCTGGTCGCGACCGACACGGGCGCGCGCCAGCCGTGCGCCGCGTGCGCCGCCTGCACGCCCGCCGTGTACTGCGGGAAATAGCTGCCGAGCAGCGATTCGAGGTCCGGCATGCTCGGCCCGCGCCATGCGAGCCCGAACACGCTGCCGGCCGCGCTGGTGTATTCGTGGATGACGGTGCCCGACCCGAGCGTGATCTCGCGCACGGTGTATGCGGCCGCGCTCGGCTGCACGACGCCGTCGGCGGAGCGCATCGCGCGCTGCAGCGCGCGCACGGTGGCGGCATGATCGTCCGCCGGCGGCGACATCGGTGCGCCGCCCAGTTCGGCATGTGCGTGGATCGACCACAGCACACCCGTTGCAGCCGCCGCATGCGCGACGGCCCAGCCCAAGCGTTTCAGTTTCACATTCCCCCCCAAGGGACTGGCTTCGTCGCCGCGATACCGAACCGTCCGGCACCGCCGGCTACGAATTGGAGTCTTCACAATGACGCTTCATTGCTGCTGACGCGTAGTATGCCTGCGGAGTATGTCGGAATGTCAAATGGGTGCCGCATGATGCGTCGCAGCATGTCGCGCGAGGCAGGGCAAGGCGAAGCGATGCCGCGCGGCGATCCGGGCGATGTGAATACCGCGGAATAGCGCGGAATACCGCGCATGCGCGCCGCACCGGGCCGCTCCATGCAACGGAGGGGCCGCGGGCGCGATGGGTGTGCCCGGTCAGAAACCGAGGCTGGCGAGCAGATCGTCGACCTGCGCCTGATCCTGCACGACGTCGGACTTGCCTTCCGGCGCGATCTGCGGGCCGTTCAGCAACGACGCGGGGCTGCCGGTCGAGCTGACCTGCTCGGCGGCGAGCGCGGCGGCGGTGGCCGCGAACTGCTCGCGCCGCTCCGGGGCGATGTTCTCGACGAGCACGGTCAGCAGTTGCTGCTCGATCAGATAGACCATGTCCATGATCTTCTTGATCACCTGCCCGGTCAGATCCTGGAAGTCCTGCGCGAGCATGATCTCGAGCAATTGCGCGCTCGTCGCCGAGGCGGCCTCGGGCAGCGTGTGCAGGAACGTGCGCGTGTCGTCCATCAGCTCGCGCACTTCCGCGTGCTCGATCGGCGCCGCGTACCACTGCGCCCAGCGCGCGTCGAGTGCCTCGGCTTCGTTCTGGATGCGCTCCTGCACCGGCTTCGCGATCTCGATCGCGTTCAGCACGCGCTCGGCCGCCTGCTCGGTCATCGTCGCGACGTAGCGCAGCCGGTCGCGGGCGTCGGGCACGGCTTCCGCCGCGCGCTCGACGTGCTTGTCGAGCCCGAGCTCGCGCATCGAATCGCGCAAGGCGCGCGTGACCTGGCCGATGCGCGCGAGGATCCTGTCGCTCGCGAAATCGGCGCCTTCGGCATGGCCGTCGGCGTTGATCGCCGCGCCGGCGAGCGCCGCATGGATCGGCTCGTTCACGTCAGCTCCCGGCCTTGGCCATCTTGTCGATGATCTTGTTCAGCTTCTCGTCGAGCGTCGCGGCCGTGAACGGCTTCACGACGTAACCGCTCGCGCCGGCCTGCGCCGCCGCGATGATGTTCTCCTTCTTCGACTCGGCCGTGACCATCAGCACCGGCAGGTGCGTGAGCGTCGCGTCCGCGCGGATTTCCTTCAGCATCGCGAGGCCGTCGAGGTTCGGCATGTTCCAGTCCGAGATCACGAAGTCGAAGCCGCCGCCGCGCAGCCGCGCGAGGCCGGCCGCGCCGTCTTCGGCTTCGTCGACGTTCGTGTAGCCGAGCTCCTTGAGCAGGTTGCGGACGATCCGGCGCATCGTCGGGAAATCGTCCACCACCAGGATTTTCATGCTCTTGTCCATCGTCGTTCCTTTGCAGATTCGTTACCGTCAGGGCATGCAGCATCGTACATGCCCGGAGACATTTCGTTCAGACGCGCTGCACGCGATCGCCCATCGTAGCGAGTCGCGCCATCACGCGCCGGCTCATTTCGGCGAGCGGCGCGACTTCGTCCGCGCCGCCGAGCGCGATCGCCTCGCGCGGCATACCGAACACGATGCAGCTCGCCTCGTCCTGCGCGAACGTGTGGGCGCCCGCGCGCTTCATGTCCAGCAGCCCGGCCGCGCCGTCGCGGCCCATGCCGGTCAGGATCACGCCGATCGCGTTCTTGCCCGCGTGCTGCGCCGCCGAGCGGAACAGCACGTCGACCGACGGCCGGTGGCGGTTCACCGGCGGATCGTCGGACAGCTGCGCGATGTAGTTCGCGCCGCTGCGCGCGAGCAGCAAGTGCGCGTGGCCGGGCGCGATGTACGCATGGCCGGGCAGCACGCGCTCGCCATGCTCGGCTTCCTTCACCGCGATCCGGCACAGGCCGTTCAGCCGCTGCGCGAACGACTTCGTGAAGCCCGGCGGCATGTGCTGCGCGATCAGCACGGCCGGCGCATCGGGCGGCAGCGGCGTCAGCACCTCGCGGATCGCCTCGGTGCCGCCCGTCGACGCGCCGATGATGATCAGCTTCTCGGTACTGACGAGCGGGTTGTTGAACATCGGCGCGGCCGGCTGGCCGTTCGCCGCGCGTGCGGCGGCGTGCGGCTGCGGCGTCTGGCGCACGCGCGCGCGCGCGGCCGCGCGGATCTTGTCCGCGAGCTTCTCCGCGTAGTCGAGCATGCCGTCGCGAATCCCGACGCGCGGCTTCGTGACGAAATCCACCGCGCCGAGTTCGAGCGCGCGCAGCGTGATTTCGGAGCCGCGCTCGGTCAGCGACGACACCATCACGACCGGCATCGGCCGCAGGCGCATCAGCTTCTCGAGGAAGTCGAGCCCGTCCATGCGCGGCATTTCGACGTCGAGCGTCAACACGTCGGGGTTGTGCTGCTTGATGAGCTCGCGCGCGACGAGCGGATCGGGCGCGGTCGCGCACACCATCATGTCGGGCTGGCTGTTGATGATCTCGGTCATCAGACTGCGGATCAGCGCCGAGTCGTCGACGCACAACACTTTGATCTTCTGCACTGCGGTCATGCCTCCTACTTTCTCGAAAGGTTGGCCGCGTACGGGCTGGCGGCCTTTTGAACCGCCGGCTGCACGCCCGCGCCGCCGCTGCGGGCGCCGAACAGTTCGATGCGCGGCCGCGCCGGCGGCGGCGCACTCGGCCGCGGCGCGGCGAACAGTTCCACTTTCGCACGCGCGCGCGCCGCGCTGGCGCGGGCGGCCTCGCGTGCGAGCGCGGCTTCGCGCTCCGCCACGCCCGGCACCTGCAGCCGCAGCTTCTTCACCATCGCGCGGCCGGTGCGCGGCATGAACGCGACCTTGCGCGGATGCACGCCCTGCAAATCTTCCGCGGTGATGCGAATGCGTTCGAGCGCGAGATAGCGGCGCACGAAATCGGCGTTGCGGTCGCCGATGTTGATCGTCGTCATGCCGGCCAGCACCGCGGCGCCGCCGAACACCTTCGCCTCGAAGCGCTCGCGGCGCCCGCCGGCCTTGATCAGTTCGTTGATCAGCACTTCCATCGCGTATGCGCCGTAGCGCATCGACTCCGACGCGGCCGCGCCGGCATCGGCGCCGTCGTCGGGCAGCATGAAGTGATTCATTCCGCCGATGCCGGAGACCGGGTCGTGCAGGCAGGCCGCGACGCACGAGCCGAGCACGGTCATCAGCACGATGTCTTCGGACGTCGTGTAGAACTCGTTCGGCAGCAGCTTCACGCCGGGGCGGTCGAAGTGGGTGTCGAAGTAGTGGTTGGTCGCGATCGGGAGAGCGCTCATCAGCGTTCTCCGTAAGCGGGCGTCGCGCCCGCGGCGCGTTGCGCGCCCGACGGCGCTGCCGCGGAACCCGCCGCGCCGCGCGCGCGCGCGCTCTGCACGGCGTCGCGCGTGAGCTCGTACACCGTCTGCCCGCGCAGCCGGAACGCCTGCGTCACGTACGTGAAATTCTCCGAATGCCCGGCGAACAGCAGCCCGCCCGGCTTCACGAGCGGCTCGAAGCGCGACAGCACCTGCCCTTGCGTCGGCTTGTCGAAATAGATCATCACGTTGCGGCAGAAGATCGCGTCGAACGGCTTCGCGATCCCGTAGTCGGCATCGGTCAGGTTCAGCTGCTCGAAGCGGATCATCGCGCGCAACTCCGGGCGCACCTTCACGCGGCCGGCCTGCGCGCCCGTGCCCTTCAGGAAGAAGCGCTTGAGCCGCTCCGGGCTCAGGTGCTTGACCTGGTCGTACGTATAGATGCCGGCCTCGGCCTTCGCGAGCACCTGCGTGTCGAGGTCGGTCGCGAGAATCGACGCGTTGCGCGCGGCCGATTCGCCGAGCGCCTCGACCAGCGTGATCGCGATCGAATACGGCTCCTCGCCGGTCGACGCGGCCGAGCACCACACCGACACCGGCGCCGGCCGCCCTTTCACGAACTCGGCCAGGATCGGGAAGTGGTGCGCCTCGCGAAAGAACGCGGTGAGGTTGGTGGTCAGCGCGTTGGTGAACGCCTCCCACTCGAGCGGATCGTCTTCCCGCTCGAGCAGGTCGAGGTATTCGCGGAACGTGTCGAGGCCGCGTGCGCGCAGCCGGCGTGCGAGCCGGCTGTACGCCATGTCGCGCTTGTGCTCGGACAGCGAGATCCCGGCGCGTTGATGGATCAGCTCGCGTATGCGCGCGAAATCCGCGCCGGTGAATGCGAAGTCGCGCCCCGGCTCGCCCGCTCGGGGCGAGGCTTCCGGTGCATCGGATCGAAACGGTGCGCGCGCGGGCAGCATGGCTTAGAAGGTCTCCCAGTCGTCATCGGACGTACCGGCCGCGGCCAGCGCCGGCTTCTCGCCGTGCAGCGCGGGGCGCACCAGTGCGGGTTTCTCGGCGGTCTTCGCAGCCGGCGCGGCGGGCGTCTTCGCGAGACGCGGGCCGTAGCCGCCGGCAGCCGGCGCTTCCTTGGACGGACGTGCGCCGGCATCGGCCGCGCGCTTCGGTTCGTGGCTCGATGCCGATGCAGCCGATGCCGCTGCGGCGCGCCGTGCGGCCGGCTGCGCGGCTGCTTGCGGCGCCGGCGATGCAGACGATGCGCTCGATGCGGTCGGTGCGGCGTCGTGACGGCTTTCCGACGACGCGGCAGCCGGCGTTGGCGTCGGCGCGGTCGCCCGTGCGACGCTGCGCGTCGGCGCGAGCGCGATGCCGCCCGCGACGCGCCATTCGGCGACGATCGCCTTCATCTGGCGCGTCTGCTCTTCGAGCGACGCAGCAGCGGCCGCCGCCTGCTCGACCAGCGCCGCGTTCTGCTGCGTGACCGAATCCATCTGGCCGACCGCGCGGTTGACCTGCTCGATGCCGGTCGACTGCTCCTCCGACGCGGCGCTGATCTCGCCCATGATGTCGGTCACGCGGCGCACGGCCTGCACGATTTCGTCCATCGTCGTGCCGGCGCGCGCGACCAGCGCCGACCCGCTTTCGACCTTCTCGGCCGAATCGCCGATCAGCTGCTTGATTTCCTTCGCGGCGCTCGCGCTGCGCTGCGCCAGCGAGCGCACTTCGCCCGCGACCACGGCGAAGCCGCGGCCCTGCTCGCCTGCGCGTGCGGCTTCGACCGCCGCGTTCAGCGCGAGGATGTTGGTCTGGAACGCGATGCCTTCGATCGTGCCGATGATGTCGACGATCTTGCCCGAGCTCGTCGCGATGTCCTGCATCGTCGACACCACTTGGCCGACCACGTCGCCGCCTTGCGTCGCGATGTCCGATGCGTTCACGGCGAGCTGGCTGGCCTGACGCGCGTTCTCCGCGTTCTGGCGCACGGTGCCGGTCAGCTGCTCCATGCTCGACGCCGTTTCCTGCAGCGACGCGGCCTGCTGCTCGGTGCGCTGCGACAGGTCGGTGTTGCCGGTCGCGATCTCGCGCGCGCCGACGTCGATCGACTCGGTGCCGCGGTGGACGGCCTGCACCATCCCCGTCACGGCGTCCTGCATCCGCTTGATGCCGCCGAACAGGCGGCCGATCTCGTTGTTGCTGAATACGGTCACCGGCTGCGTGAGGTCGCCGCCGGCGATGCGCTCGAAGTGCGCGATCGCGTCCTCGAGCGGCTTCACGATCAGCCCGCGCAGCATGAAGCGGATCGCGATCACGACGACGAACGCGATCGCGATGCCCGCGGAGATCAGGACGATCATCAGCGAGATGCGCGACTGCGTCGCGGCCTGGCGGTCTTCCGCGCGCTTTTGCAGCGCCGCGATCACGGCGGACGCGGTCTGGTCGAACGCGACGAACATCGGGCTGATCTTGGTGTCGGCGATCGCGTGGTACGCGGCCATGTCGCCCGCACGCGCCGCGGCGAATTCGGGCTCGACGCCGTCCTTGATGATGGCCGTGTAGCGCGCACCGAGGTCGTCGAGCAGCGACTGGTCGACGCCGAGCTTGGCCGTCGCCTGGAACGCCTGCCAGTTCTGGTTCGACTTCGCGTACAGCTCCTGCGCGCGTTCGAGCACCTTCGCCGCCTCGGCCGTGTTGCCGCCTTCGGTCAGCGTGCGGAAGCGGTCGAGCGCGACGCGCGAGCGCAGCAGATGCGCCGACGTGTCGTCGAGCGTATGGATCGCCGGCAGATCGGCGTGCGCGATCTCGTCGAGCGCGCTGCTCGCGCGATCGAGCGCGTAGAGGCCGAGCCCGCCGACCGCGGCGGCCAGGCAAACGAGGATGAGTCCGACCGCCGTCAGCGTCGAGCGGATCGACCAGTTGTGCAACATTGCAGAATCTCCCGAAATTACTGCGCGCGCGTGGCGCTTATGCGCCGAGCATCTCGATCAGCGCCATTTCCCGGCTCGACATCAGCTTCTCGATGTCCATCAGGATCAGCATCCGGCCGTCCACCGTGCCGAGGCCCGTCAGGTACTCGGTCGTCAGCGTCGCGCCGAATTCCGGCGCCGGCATGATCTGGTCGGTCTGCAGGGTCAGCACGTCCGACACGCCGTCGACCACCATCCCGACCACGCGGTTCGACACGTTGAGGATGATCACGACGGTCTGATGGTCGTACTCGACGCGGCCCAGATGGAACTTGATCCGCATGTCGACGATCGGCACGATGATGCCGCGCAGATTGATCACGCCCTTGATGAAGTCCGGCGCGTTGGCGATGCGCGTGACGCTGTCGTAACCGCGGATTTCCTGCACCTTCAGGATGTCGATCCCGTATTCCTCGTCGCCGAGCGTGAAGACGAGGAATTCCTGCCCGGTCGCATCGCCCTGTTCGGCGTCGCGGCGGCTTGCGACCGCGTTCGCCGCGGCCGGATTGATCATTTGGACTTCAGCAGACACGTGTGCCCCCAATCGGTTGAATGGCGAGAGTTAGAAGATCGCGAGTTCAGCGCCCACCCGGGCGCCGTGCGTCGCACGGGTTTCGCGGTTCAGCGCCGCGACGTCGACGATCAGTGCGACGCTGCCGTCGCCCAGGATCGTCGCTGCCGAGATGCCGTGTACCTTGCGGTAATTGGTCTCGAGGTTCTTCACGACCACCTGCTGCTGGCCGACCAGCTCGTCGATGAGCATCGCGAAGCGGCGCCCTTCGGTTTCCATGATCGTCACGATGCCCTGGGTCGGATCGGTGCGCGCGTCGTCGACCGAGAACACCTCGTGCAGCGCGACGAGCGGCAGGTATTCGCCGCGCACGCGCACCACGCGCTCGCCGTTGCCGACCGTGTAGATGTCGTCCATCGACGGCTGCAGCGACTCCATCACGAAGTTCAGCGGCAGGATGAAGATCTCGCTGCCCACCTTCACCGACATCCCGTCGAGGATCGCGAGCGTGAGCGGCAGCACGATCCGCGTGGTGGTGCCGCGGCCGGCCTGCGACGAAATCTCGACGTGGCCGCCCATCGACTGGATGTTGCGCTTCACGACGTCCATCCCGACGCCGCGGCCCGACACGTCGGTCACCGTCTCGGCGGTCGAGAAGCCCGGCGCGAAGATCAGCTGCCACACTTCGTCGTCGCTGACGTTCTCGGAAATCTGCATGCCCTGCTTCGCGGCCTTCGCGAGGATCCGCTCGCGGTTCAGGCCCGCGCCGTCGTCGCTCACCTCGATCACGATGTTGCCGCCGTGATGCGCGGCCGACAGCACGAGCTGGCCGACTGCGTCCTTGCCGGCCGCGACGCGCTTGTCGACGGTTTCGATGCCGTGGTCGAGGCTGTTGCGCACCAGGTGCGTGAGCGGGTCGATGATGCGCTCGATCAGGCTCTTGTCCAGCTCGGTGGCCTGACCGAACGTGACGAGCTCGACCTGCTTGCCCAGCTTGCCGGCGAGATCGCGCACCAGCCGCGGGAAGCGGCTGAACACGTAGTCCATCGGCATCATCCGGATCGACATCACCGCTTCCTGCAGGTCGCGCGCGTTGCGCTCGAGCTGCGCCATTCCGTTGAACAGGCGGTCGTGCAGCGCGGGATCGAAGGCGGTCGCGGTTTCCGCGAGCATCGCCTGCGTGATCACGAGTTCGCCGACGAGGTTGATCAGTTGGTCGACCTTCTCGACGCCGACGCGAATCGAGCTGCCTTCGGCGCCGCCTGCCGCGCCGGCCGCGCCGCGCGGACGCTTGTCGTCGTGGTGATGGTGGGCAGCATGCGCGTTGGCCGGTTCGGCGTGCGGCGCTTGCTGCGGCTGGGCTGCGGCCGCCGGCTGTGCCGGCGCCTGCGGCGCGGCCGCGGCGGCCGGCGCCGCCGGTGCGGCGGGCGCTGCGGGCGCGAATACCTCGACGCGTGCGGCCGGTGCGGCTGCGGCCGCGGCCGGTTCGGCGGCAGCCGGCGGCGCGGCGGCCGGCGCCGGTGCGGGCGCTGCGGCCTCTGCTGCCGGTGCGCCCGGCGCCGCCGCTGCGGCCGGCGCGGTGCCGCGCGAGATGCGGATCTGGCTTTCGTCGATCACGAAGCAGCACACGGCGATGATGTCGTCGGACGGCACGTCCGATTCGAGCCACAGCGTCAGGTCGCCGCCCGACTGCTCGCGGCCGGCGATCCGGCCGAGATTGCTCAGCTCCTCGGTGAGGAGCGCCTGGTCCTTCGTGTCGACGCCGACCAGCGTGATCTTCAGATGCGGGCCTTCGGCGCCGGCATCGGCCCCGCCTGCCGCCGGATGGGCGGCCGCGACGGCCTGTTCGATCACGTGGTCCGGCGCGCTATCGCCGGCGGCGGCGGGCTCCGGCGCAGCCGCAGCCGGCGCAGCGGGCGCGGGTGCGGCGGCCGCAGCCGGCGCGGGCGCCGGTGCTGCCGCGGCCGTGCCGCTCGCGGCCTTCAGCTGTTCGAGCTTCGCGCAGATTTCCGCGGCGGCCGCCGCGTCCGGCTCCGCGCTCGCACGATAGTCGGCGAGCTGGTCGGACAGCACGTCCTTGGTCTCGAGGAACGCGTCGACCATTTCCTTGGTCAGCGTCAGCTCATGGTTGCGCGCGCGGTCGAGCAGCGATTCGAGGATGTGGGTCGTTTGCGTCAGCGCGGTAAAGCCGAACGTCGCCGCGCCGCCCTTGATCGAATGCGCGGCGCGGAAGATCGCCGCGAGATCCTCGGGGTCGGGTGAATCGACGTCGAGGTTCAGCAGCAGCTGCTCCATCTGCGCGAGCAACTCGTCCGCTTCGTCGAAAAAGGTCTGGTAGAACTGCGTGATGTCGAGAGTCATGCCCGGTCACCGGTTGGATTCGTCGCGTTCATGTCAGGAGGCCGTCTGCTCGGAGAGCGTCGCGACCAAGTCGATCAGCACGGCCGGGTCGATCGGTTTTTCGATCCAGCCGGTCGCGCCCGCGTCGCGTGCGGCGTCCTTGAAGGCATCGCTGCCTTCGGTCGTCAGCACGAGGATCGGCGTGGCCGTATACGCGCTGAGCCTGCGCAGCGCGGAGATCACCTCGAGCCCGCTCCTGCGCGGCATGTTCTGGTCGGTCAGCACCAGGTCGTACGGCATCGTGGCCGCCATGTCGAAGCCGGCTTCGCCGTCCGGCGCCACCGTCACGTCGTAGCCGGCCTGCGCAAGCGTCGCCTGCAGCAGCGCACGCATGGTCGCGGAGTCGTCGATGGCGAGAATGGTTCGGATCATGTCTGTCTCGGAAGCTGGAAACGTCAGGGTTTCGGCGCGACGGCCACGGCGCTCGCGAGCACCGGCCGGGCGGCCGAGGCGGCGCCCAGCTGCTGCCCGAGCAGCTTCGAGCCGGCCGCATCGGCCGACAGCGTGGTGGTCGTCGCGTCGTCGCGCATCAGCGCCTCTTCGGATTTTCGGTTCAACACGATCACGCTGATCCGGCGGTTTTCCGGATCGAGCGGATCGGCCTTGTTCAGGTTCTGCGTCGAGGCGAGGCCGAGCACGCGCAGCACCTTCGCCTCGTCCATGCCGCCTGCGATCAGCTCGCGGCGCGACGCGTTCGCACGATCGGCTGACAGCTCCCAGTTGCTGTAGCC
Source organism: Burkholderia sp. WP42 (assembly GCF_000745665.1). Taxonomy (NCBI): domain Bacteria; kingdom Pseudomonadati; phylum Pseudomonadota; class Betaproteobacteria; order Burkholderiales; family Burkholderiaceae; genus Burkholderia; species Burkholderia sp. WP42. The sequence continues at coordinate 90,827 of NZ_JQJT01000010.1, forward strand.
GCCTTCGCCGCCCGCATACGGCACCGCGTCGGTGTGACCCTGCACGATGATCCGGTTCGGCACGTCGTTCAGCGTCTTGCCGATCTCGCGCAGGATGTCGCGCATGTACGGCTCGACGTTGTTGCTCGACATCGCGAACATCGGCCGCTTCTGCGAATCGACGATCTCGATGCGCAGGCCCATCAGCGTCGAGTCGATGCGGATCTGCTGGCGGAACTGACGCAGCGTCGGGTTCGCCTCGATCGCCGCCATCAGCTTGATCTGCAGGTCGTGCAGGCGCGCCTGCTCGCGCCGCTCGATCGCGCCTTGCGCCTGCGCCTGCGCGGTGTCTTCGCCCTTCTTCGCGACGCGGTCCGCGAGGCTCGTCGAGCCGTCGGTGCGGCGCGTCGTGCCGGCGTCGACGCTCGACAGGTCGCGGCCGCCGCCGTTGATGATGCTCGAGTCCTGCGAGCTGCGGTCGCCGCTGCCGAACAGCGCGGCCTGCAGCGGCGTGTTGAAGTACTCGGCGATCCCCTTCAGCTGCACCGGCGTGGCCGAGCTCAGCAGCCACATCAGCAGGAAGAACGCCATCATCGCGGTCATGAAGTCCGCGTATGCGAGCTTCCATGCGCCGCCGTGGTGGCCCTTCTTCTGCGGGGCCACCCGTTTCACGACGATTGCGCGATCCTTGCTCTTGCTCATCGAACGCTCCGCGTCACTTCGCCTTCACGCGGCGCACGTGCTCTTCGAGCTCGTTGAACGACGGACGCTCGGTCGAGAACAGCACCTTGCGGCCGAATTCGACCGCGATTGCGGGCGCGTAGCCGTTCAGGCTCGCGAGGATCGTCACCTTGATGCACTGGAACATCTTGGTCGCCTCGGCCACGCGCTGCTCCGCGAGGCTCGACAGCGGCCCGATCAGCCCGTACGACAGCAGGATGCCCAGGAACGTACCGACCAGCGCCTGCGCGATCATCGCGCCGAGCACCGCGGGCGGCTTGTCGGCCGACGCCATCGTGTGCACCACGCCCATCACGGCCGCGACGATACCGAATGCCGGCATCGCGTCGCCGACACGCATCAGCGCGTGCGCCGGGGCTTCACCTTCGGTGTGGTGCGTCTCGATCTCCTCGTCCATCAGGCTCTCGATCTCGAACGCGTTCATGTTGCCGCCCACCATCAGGCGCAGGTAGTCGGTCAGGAATTCGACGATGTGGTGATCGGCGAGGATCTTCGGGTACTGCGTGAAGATCGGGCTCTTCTCCGGATCGTCGATGTCGGCTTCGAGTGTCAGCGTGCCTTCCTTGCGCGCTTTCGCGAGCAGCACGTACAGGAGCCCCATCAGCTCCATGTAGACGTCCTTGTTGTACTTCGAGCCCTTGAAGAGCGTCGGCAGCACGCGCAGGGTCGCCTTGATCGTCTTGATGCCGTTGCCGAGGATGAACGCGCCGACACCCGCACCGACGATCATCAGGATCTCGAGCGGCTGGACCAATGCGCCCAAATGCCCGCCTGCCAGCGCATAACCGCCGAAGACGGACAACAGCGTCACGAGTGTTCCCACGATAATCAGCACTGCCTGTCCCTCACGAAAGACCGGCGGGGAGACCGCCGTTAATCAGGTTTACGGCAGTCGGCAGGAAAACTTTCGCGGCGCCTCCGCTGCGCTGCGGCGGTGTTTACCAGCAGGCCGGAATCGGTTCGCATGCGGTGCAGCCGCTGCCGGACGCTCGCCCGCGCGCCGTCCGGCGCGGCTCAGGCCGTCGCGGCGGCCAGTTCGGCGCGCGCGGCGGCAGCCTTGCGGGTCTTGCCCGCGCGCGACGGCGGTTGGCACAGGCCGCACACGAAACCTTGATGCGGATCATGCGCATGGGCGACGAAGTGGCCGCCGCAGCGCGTGCAGGGCGTCATCTGCAGCATCCCGGAATCGAAGAAGCGCACCAGCGTCCATGCGCGCGTGAGGCTCAGCGCGGCCTCGTCGCCCGACAGATCGACGTGCTCCTGATAGAGCCGGTACGCCTTGACGATCGACTGGATCGGGTCGCAACGGCCGTGGTCCTGCATGAACCGGTAGATGTTGTAGAACAGCGACGAATGGATGTTCGGCTGCCACGTCATGAACCAGTCGGTCGAGAACGGCAGCATCCCCTTCGGCGGCGACACGCCCTTCAGTTCCTTGTACAGCTTGATCAGGCGATCGCGCGACAGGCTCGTCTCCGCCTCCAGCAGCTGCAGCCGGGCGCCCAGTTCGATGAGTTCGATCGCGAGGGTGATTTCCTTCACCTCGTTCACGACGCTTTTGCTAGCCATGGTCAATAACCGTACGCTTGACGTTGTTCGGATGTGTCGCCGATACGCCGCCCGCCGGCGCGGCGCGCCGGGGCGAACGTGGAGGCGGTGGTGATCAGCGGACGCTTTCGACCGGCTGGCCGGCCATCAGGATGGCCGAGTGTGCGTGCGTGACGACGTCGCTGCGGCCTTTGTCGGCGAGCGACGACAGCAACGCGTGGTCGTCGAAGCGGAAGCGGCACAGCATCTGGTTCGATGCGGCGAGCTTCACGGTCTGCGCGAGCGTGAGGTTCGCGAGCACATCGGCGAGTTCCTCGGAAACACCCATGCGGAACATGCCCATCGCTTTGTCTTCCCGCAGCAGGCGCTGCGCGAGAAGGAGGTACGACAGGTTGACCTCTTTGATCTCACTGAGCATTTCGCTGGTGGCGCTCATCATTCCCCCGTTAGAAAACTTTGCTTTGGCCTTTCGTGTTATGAAAACGTTTGCTCTATCAGGCGCCTACTGGCGCAGCTGCCGGCACGTTTATAGTCTTACAGGCCGAATTCTGGCTAAACGGCCTTTATGCCGGTATCAGCGAAGTGGCGTATGCCGTGCAGGATTTGTCTGTAAACCGTGTAGGAATTTTTCCGACAGAAAAAATACCCGGTGGGGACCGGTGAAACCCGGATCTGTCGGAGGAGAGGCGCTGCAGAGCGCGTAGACGGGGGAAGCTGGAACGGCGGGGCGCGAGTGAGTCAATCGGTAAAAATTATAGTGGTTTTTCACGATATCGCAACAATTATGGCCACTGTCTCGATTTCGATTCGCGTGCCCTTTTTCTCGGGGTTTTCGCGTATTTCATCGTGTAACAAGCCTTAAGTCTTTGAAAAAACACTCGAACCCCTGAAGGCGATATCCATAATGGACTCCAATGGGCGGCGGCGTGAGCCGCGCCGGCCCGCCCCGCAGCTTGCCGCCCGGCGTCCCGCATCTCCCCTCGCGGGCCGGTCACGTACCGCTCAACGCGTGCGTCGGCGAGTTCCGCAACCTTGTATCGGACCAGCATCCGCACCGGACCCGCTGGTCGACACTGGAGAACGCCCATGCGTATTGCCCAGATCGCGCCGCTTTACGAAGCCGTCCCGCCGAAACTTTACGGCGGCACCGAGCGTGTCGTGTCCTACCTGACCGAGGCGCTCGTCGAGCTCGGCCACGACGTGACGCTGTTCGCGAGCGGCGACTCCGTCACGTCCGCGCGACTCGAGGCCGCGTGGCCGCGCGCGCTGCGGCTCGACCCGTCGATCCGCGACTCGATGGCGCCCCATATGCGCCTGATCGAGCAGGTGGCGCGGGTCGCGCACGAATTCGACGTGCTGCACTTCCATCTGGACTATCTGCCGTTCCCGCTGATGTCGCGGCTCGACACGCCTTATGTGACGACGCTGCACGGCCGCCTCGACCTGCCCGAGCTGCAGCCGGTGTTCGACGCGTTCCCGGACGCGCCCGTCGTATCGATCTCGAATTCGCAGCGCAAGCCGCTGCCGCAGGCCGCGTGGGCCGGCACCGTGTATCACGGGCTGCCCGACACGCTGCTCACGCCCCAGCCGGACGTGAAGCCCGAGTACCTCGCGTTCCTCGGCCGCATCTGCCCGGAAAAGCGCGTGGACACGGCGATCCGGATCGCCGCGCAAAGCGGGCTGCCGCTGAAGATCGCCGCGAAGGTCGACAAGGCCGACGCCGACTACTTCAAGGAAGTGATCGAGCCGCTGCTGGGCGAGGCGCACGTCGAATTCATCGGCGAGATCAACGAGGCGCAGAAGCCGGCGTTCCTGTCGGGCGCCACGGCGCTGCTGTTCCCGATCGACTGGCCGGAACCGTTCGGGCTGGTAATGATCGAGGCGATGGCGTGCGGTACGCCGGTCGTGGCGTTCAACCGCGGCTCGGTGCCGGAGGTGATCGAGGACGGCGTGACCGGCTTCATCGTCGAGGACGTCCAGGGCGCGGTCGGCGCACTGCACCGGATCGACAGCCTGTCGCGCGACGCGATCCGCGCCCGCTTCGATACGCGCTTCAGCGCCACGGCGATGGCGCGCCGCTATGTCGAAACCTACGAATCGCTTTGCGCGGCGGCGAAACGCCCGGCGTTGCGCAGGGTCGCCGGAGCCTGACGCGTAAATTCGTCACGAAATACGCCGGAAAAATTGCGTGGAAATCCGCGCGTAAAAGCTGCCGGCATCGAACAAAGAGCCGCATCGTCGATGCGGCTCTTTCTTTTTGCGCGGCGCGCTGATTGGTGCCGGCGATTGGTGGATCATTCGATCAGGAAACGATCGCGGTTTTTGCCGACGATCCAATTCGGCGGCTTGCCGCGACCACTCCAGGTTGCACCCGACTTCGGATCGCGGTATTTCGGCGGCAACGGCGCCTTTTTCGGCGGCCGGCCGCGCCGCGCCCGCTCGGCGAATCCCAGATCCTGGGCCGTCAGCCCGTATTCGGCAATCACCCGCTGGACTTCGGTGATCACTGCCGCCACTTCCTGACGGCGCACTTCGTCCGCCTGGGCCTGCAGATCGGCGATCTGCGCCTTGAGTTTCGCGTATTGAGACATATCGACTCCCTTTTTTTGCATGATGCGGCTCCGCCGACTCTGGCCGGAACGCCGACACCCGTTACGTCATCGCACTGCCGCCCTGCTCTTGCCAATTAATTCTGCCATCTTTAACCGATTCGTCTATATGGAGAATGCGGATTTATTCTAATAAAGCGAGCCGTCGGCATTCAAATTTAACAATCGTTGACCCTCGTCGGTCCGATTCATTTCCTATAATCCAGACCAATTCGGGCGACGAAGTAAATCAGCCGGCCGCCCATTGGTGTTCACCCTACTTGGACGAGGTCCCTTCATGAATCTTTCACAGCGGCTGGCCGCAGAAGCATTCGGCACGTTTTGGCTGGTGCTCGGCGGGTGCGGAAGCGCCGTGCTGGCGGCCGCCTTTCCGGGCCTCGGCATCGGCTTTGCCGGCGTCGCACTTGCTTTCGGCCTGACCGTGCTGACGATGGCATTCGCGATCGGCCATATTTCGGGTTGCCATTTGAATCCGGCTGTGAGCGTGGGCTTGACGGTCGCCGGCCGCTTTCCGGCACGCGATCTCGTCCCGTACATCGTCGCGCAGGTGGTCGGCGCCACGCTCGGCGCGTTCGTGCTGTATCTGATCGCAACCGGCAAGCCGGGCTTCGACGTGGTGGGCAGCGGCTTTGCGACCAACGGCTTCGGCGAGCGCTCGCCCGGCCACTACTCGCTCGGCGCGGCGTTCATCTGCGAAGTCGTGATGACGGGCTTCTTCCTGTTCGTGATTCTCGGCGCGACCGACAAGCGCGCGCCGGCCGGCTTCGCACCGATCGCGATCGGCCTGTGCCTGACGTTGATCCACCTGATCTCGATCCCGGTCACGAACACGTCGGTGAACCCGGCCCGCTCGACCGGCCCCGCGCTGTTCGTGGGCGGCGAAGCGATCGGCCAGCTGTGGCTGTTCTGGATTGCGCCGATCATCGGCGCAGCCATCGCAGGGGTCGTCTATCCGTTGATCGCAGGGCGCGACGCTGCCGTCCCGCTGCCCGCCTCCGCTCGCACCGTCGAATAACAACGCTACGGGGTCACGCGAGCAGCGCAGCGAGCCTCACGCTGTCGAACAACACGAGGCAGGTAATTTGAACGGGCGCCGCTGGCGCCCGTTTTTCCTTTTCGTTCAGGAGGCCGCGACGCCGTCGACGGCATCCGCCAGCGCGAACAGCGTGCGCAGGTGACGCGCCACGCCGGCGTCGAAGTTGTTGCCGATCCGCGGAATGTGCGGCAAGCGCGCGATCAGGTCGGGATTCGCGTTGTTCATCATGAACGCGTGCCCGGCGGTTTCGAGCAGATCGATGTCGTTCATGTTGTCGCCGAACGCGATGCAGTGCCCGGCGTCGACGCCGAGCCGCTCGAGCACCGCCCGCAGCGCGCGGCCTTTCGAGACGTTGGCGGTCATCACTTCCAGGCAATCGGGCAGCGAGTAGGTGACGTACAGCGCGTCGCCGAACTGCACGCGCATCTGCTCGGCGACCACCGCGAGGTCGGCCGGCTCGCCGATGTAGAGCACCTTCGCGATATCCGTGCCGTCGTGCGCGGCCATGTCGATCACGTCGTAGCGGAAACCGGAGTCCTGATGGAATTCGAGCAGGTGCGGGGCCTCGCGATCGATCAGCCAGCCGCGATCGGTAAACAGATTGACGATCACGCGCCCGTGCGCGCCGGCCACGGCGGGCTGCACGAGCTCGCGGACGATTGCCGGGGCGATGTCCTGCGCGTGGATCGCCGTGTCGTCCGGCGCATGCACGCGCGCCCCGTTCGACGTGATCAGGTATGGCCGGATCCCCAGCACGTCGCGGATGCCGGCGACGTCCGCATAATGCCGCCCGGTCGCGATCACGAACTGCAGGCCGTCGCGTTCGAGCCGGCGGATGGTCTCGATCGTGTACGGATCGAGTTGGTGATCGCTGTTCAGCAGGGTGCCGTCGAGATCGGTGGCGATGACTTTGTACATGGGACGCGGTGAAGGACGCGCACGGCGGTGCGGAGCCGCCATTTTAACGTCGGGCCGACCCGCGCGCCGGACGACCGGCGTCTGCCTCCGATCACCGGTGACTCACCACGCGCGCCCCGCTATCCGGCGCCCGCGGCCGCCAGCGCCTTCAAGGCGAGTCGCAACGCGCCGTGCGCGGAATCGTCGAGCGGCGCCCGCAACCGGGTCGCGTGGCGCTCGGGTACGGCCGGCGCGAGCGCGTCGGCCAGCCCGCCGCACAGCGCGACCGGCAGCACGTGCCGCGGGTCGAGCGCGTCGATCATCTTGCCGATCTCCTCGCCGGCCTGCGCGATGAGCGCGGCCGCATACGGATGGTCGCGATGCGCGAACACGATCGGCGCGAGCCGCGCGTAGATGGTCTGGTTCGCGTCGCACGACCACTGGACGAGCGCGTCGCGATCGTCCGCGCCCGTTGTGCCGAGCAGCGCCTCGGCAAACGCATCACGCGGCGCACGGCCATCGAGCGCCTGCTGCGCGTAAGCAAGCGCACGCATGCCGAGCCACGCGCCGCTTGCCTCGTCGCCGGACGGAAAGCCGAAGCCGCCCGCAATGCGGCAATCGCCCGCCGCATCGAGCGCCGCCGCGATGCTGCCGGTGCCCAGCGCGACGATGAGCCCCGGCGCGCCGCCGTGCGCACCGACCAGCGTCGTGTATGCGTCGCTTTCGACCGCGAGCGCGTCGAGCGGCGCGTGCGCGCGGAAGGCGGCCAGCCAGGCGGCGTTGTTGACGCCCGCCAGCCCGCAGCCAAGCGCGCATTGCGACCAGTTCAGCGCGAGTCCGGCTTGCGTGAACGCGTCGGCACAGGCCGCGCCGATCGACGCCCAGGCGCGCTCGATGCCGAGGCCGAGCCCCGACGGGCCGCCGCGCCCCTGGGCGAGTTCGCGGCCGTGCCGGTCGGCGAGCACCGCGCGGGTGCCGGTGCCGCCGCCGTCGATGCCGATTGCAAAAAGTAATGCCGTCATGCGTGGATCCTGCTGATTCGACCAGTCGCCAAGCTTAACCGCATCGGCCCCGCGCGCCCATCTGCCGTTCGGCCAGCTATGCCGCGCATGGGGCTTCCGCTATGCTGGCGCGATCGAATCGACACTGGAACGAGGCCGACGATGTCGCAGCGGTGCAACTGGGTAAAGACGGAAGCGGACGCCCACTATCACGATACTGAATGGGGCGTGCCGTCGCATGACGATCGCCACCTGTTCGAGATGCTGATCCTGGAAGGCGCGCAGGCCGGGCTGTCGTGGTCGACGATCCTGAACAAACGCGCCGGCTATCGGGAGGCGTTCGCCGATTTCGACGTCGACGCGGTCGCGCGCTTCACACCGCAACGCGTCGACGAGCTGCTCGCGAATCCCGGCATCGTACGCAATCGCGCGAAGGTCCAATCAGCGGTGATCAATGCGCGGGCCGTGCAGCAGATTCGCGAGGAGCACGGGTCGCTGGCGAAGTTCCTGTGGTCGTTCGTCGGTGATACGCCGATCCAGAACGCGTGGCGGTCGTATCGCGACGCGCCGGCGTCGACCGCCGAGTCCGACGCGCTCAGCAAGGCGTTGAAGGCGTACGGCTGCAAGTTCGTCGGCTCGACGATCTGCTATGCGTTGATGCAGGCGACCGGGATGGTGAACGATCACGAGCTCGGCTGCCCTTGCCATGCGCAATGTGCGGCGCTTGCGGGCAAGCAGCCGGCACGGCGCCGCAACGCGGGCTGACGGCGAGGCGGCGGGCAGCGGAGCTGGACGGGCCGACGACAGGCCCGCCACGAAGCGGGCTGGCCCGGCGGCACGACCGCGGCAGCGGCAGCGGCGCCGGCTGGGGGGATAGCCGCAGACCGCGCCTGTCGGCAGCGCCCCCGAAGCCTTTCCCGCCCGGAACAGCCAGCCAAAAAAGCAAAACGGCGGAGCGGCTTCTTTCGAAGCACGCTCCGCCGTTTCGCGGCGAACCGTCAGACGCTCTTAGTGGAGCTTCTTCGGCAGCATCTGGCTACGCAGACGCTTGTGCAGGCGCTTGACGGCTGCTGCCTTCTTGCGCTTGCGGACTGCGGTCGGCTTTTCGTAGGACTGGCGTTCGCGCAGTTCAGCGATCAGGCCATTTTTTTCGATAGCACGGCGAAAGCGGCGAATCGCCACTTCGAACGGCTCGTTTTCTTTCAGAAGAATCGTCGTCATGTCGTTCCTAAAGTGCTTAAACGGTCAAAAACGTAGCGGCCAAGCGCCACGCACCGGCCATCCGGGCGTCCCCACAACAGGCGAAACGAGCGGAAATACGGCCTCGGAGGCCGGAAATGAGAGGCGGAAAGCACCGCGAGTACGCTTCACAAGCCGCGTGCAGCGCCGCGTTTGACTGCCAGCAGGAATGCCGCAACGGCAAAGGCGTGACAGAAAATCTCAATTCAGCCCGCCATCATAGCAGGAAATCACAGACAAAACCATCCTTTTGTCGTTCGCGAAGTGCTACCGCGCGTGAAGGCTGCCGAAATGCCGTCCCGAACGGCTGCCGCACGCGCCCGCAAAATCGCTGCAACCCAAGCCAGGCTTGGGCTTCGCGCCCCCATCCCACTTCCGTCCCGAATTTCCTCGACGGAGTTTCTAAAGTTTTCGCCGGGTGCCGCCGTCAACCAGGAAAGGCGGGCAGCGCCACTCGCGATAAAGCGCGACGCCGAAAACGACCCCTGTCTGTACTCAGGCATTTTCCAAAACGAGGAAGCAAATGCTGAACATCAACACCAACATCCTTTCGCTGACGACGCAGACGAATCTGACGGGCTCGCAAAGCGCACTGTCGCAAGCGATCAACCGCCTGTCGTCGGGCAAGCGCATCAACACCGCAGCGGACGACGCAGCAGGCCTGGCGATCGCAACGTCGCAAACAGCAGCCATCAACGCGCTGACGCAGGGTGTTGCAAACGCGAACAACGGCATCTCGATGATCCAGACCGCCAACGGCGCGCTGCAATCGACGATCGACAACCTGCAACGTATCCGTACGCTGGCAGTCCAGTCGGGTGACGGCTCGCTGGATTCGAGCGCCCGCTCCAACCTGCAATCTGAAGTGACGACGCGTCTCGGCGAAATCGACCGTGTCGCAGCGCAAACGTCGTTCAACAGCCAGTCCATCCTGGGCGGCATCTCGACCGTTTCGTTCCAGATCGGCGCAGCAGCAAGCCAGACCGTTTCGGTCGACTTCGGCTCGACGACGTGGAACAGCTCGGGCATGAGCCTGACCGGCCTGTCCGTCAGCAGCCAGTCGAGCGCGCAATCGGCGATCACGGCGATCGACGCGGCACTGAAGCAAGTCAACACGTTCCAAGCAACGCTGGGTGCGGCACAGAACACGTTCCAGGCTGCGATCTCGACGACGCAAACCCAGGCAACCAACATGAGCGCTGCTCGCGCGCAGATCACCGACGCGGACTTCGCGACGGAAACGGCGAACCTGAGCAAGGCGCAAGTGCTGCAACAAGCAGGCATCTCGGTTCTGGCGCAAGCGAACTCGCTGCCGCAACAAGTCCTGAAGCTCCTCGGTTAATAGAGAAGCACGCGCGGCGGGCCATACGCCCGCCCGCCTACGGGCACCGCGGCGTCGCCATCGGCACTCGATGCGACGCCGCCGCCCTGACCGGAATTCTCAAGGGAGGCACGCCTCCCTCTTTGCATTGAACCGCGGCGCCACCGCCGCATCGCGCTCGTTGATTGCGCGGACGACCGGAGTAACGGCATGGCCACCACCACCCCCGTCAGCAGCACCGACATCAGCACCCTCCTGTCGCAGGCCGGACAGTCGATCATCAGCGGCGCGACCAATTCGTCGCTCGACGTCAATACGCTCGTGACGACGCTGGTGAACGCGAAGACGGCCGGGCAATTGCAGACGCTGCAGACCCGGCAGACGAACGACAATACGCAACTGTCCGCGATCGGCCAGTTGAAGAGTGCGCTGTCGGCGCTGCAGAGCGCGCTTACCGGCCTGTCGGACGGCAGCACGCTCAGTGGCCTGGCGGCGACGGCGAGCGGCACCGGTATCGCGACGACGGTGACGAGCAGCAGCAGCGCGGTGGCCGGTTCGTATTCGGTCAACGTCACGCAACTCGCGACCGCGAACAAGCTGTCGTCCGCCGGCGTGACGTCCGCGGACACGATCTCGGCCGGCTCGCTGAGCATCACCTTCGGCAGTAATGCCGCGTTCAACGTCAACGTGGCGGCCGGCGCATCGCTGTCCGACATCGCGTCGTCGATCAATTCCGCATCCGGCAATGCCGGCGTTACCGCATCGGTCATCACCGGTTCGGACGGGCAGCATCTCGTGATGCAGTCGAACGCCACCGGCGCGGCCAACACGATCTCGATCACGGGCACGGGCGTCAACTCGAAACTGACGTCGGGCTATACGACGGTCACCCCGGCGGCCGATGCGAAGCTGACGATCGACGGCACGCCGGTAACGAGCGCGTCGAACACGGTCACGGGCGCGCTGACGGGCGTCTCGCTGGCGCTGTCGCAAGCAGCGGTCGGCACGACGCAAACCATCACGCTGTCGCAGGACACGGCCGCGGCGACGACCGCGATCACCAATTTCGCGAACGCGTACTCCAGCTTCGTGACCACGGCGAAATCGCTGTCGTCCTATGACTCGACGGCAAAGAGCGCCGGCCCGCTGCTCGGCGACGCGATGCTGAACACGATCACGAGCAAGCTCGCGACGACGCTCAGCAGCGGCGTCACGACTGGCGGCACGACGTATGCGCTCGGCAGCATCGGCATCAACGTGACGTCGACGGGCACGATGACGGTCGATACCGCCGCGCTGACCACGGCACTCAAGTCGAACAACTCGACGGTGGCGGCGATCTTCAACCAGACGAACGGCGTGGCGCAGGCGCTCAACTCGCAGATCAACTCGTACACGCAGACGTCCGGCCTGATCGACCAGCGCACCAGCGCGATCAACGCCGATCTGACGAACGTGCAGAGTCAGGCCACGCAACTGCAGACCTACTCGAACCAGCTGACCACTCAATACACCGCGCAGTTCACCGCGCTGAACACGCTGATGGCGCAGATGGCGAACAACACGCGGTATCTGACTCAATTGTTCGGCGGCCAGAGTAGCGCCGGCGCGTTGGCCACCAACAAGTAAGCCACTGCGAACCGGACCTGACCATGACGACCGACACCCTGTCCCGCGCCTTCGACCTGACCCGCGCCATGCAGTCGGCGGCCGACGCACGCGACTGGGTGCGCGTCGCGGCCCTCGTCGGCGAACGCTCGCCGCTGCTGATGAGCCTGTCCGGCGAGCAGACGCCGGATGCGCTGGACCGGGTGCGGCAGATCATGGCCATCGACGCGTCGATCACGGCGCATGCGCAGGCCGATCATCACCGTCTGACTGCCGAATTTGCGCAGTCGCAGGAGCGCATCAAGGCCGCGAGCTTGTACCAGAAGACGGGCATGCTGTAACCGGCAGGCCATCTGGTCTTCTGTACTGATGTCGAACTAGAAGACGCCGCCAGTCGAGCGGACCGTAGTCGCCGTAACGTCGAGCCGCTTCAATGCGGCTCTTTTTTTCGCCGGCACGCGGGGCGCGAGCGGGATCGCGCCGGTCATCCCGCTGCGCTCACTCGGCCGGCGCGCACAGCGTCGCTTCGAACGTCGCTTCGAGCCGTGGGCCGCCCCGCTCGCGCGTCACGCGTCCGCGGGCGCCGTCTCGCCAGCCGCGTAGCTGGCCCACATGCCGTGCAGCGCGTCCTCCAGGTTACGCGCAAAGCGCGACGCGTCGCACAGCGGCGACGCCAGCAGGCGCTCGCGCAGCGTGGCACGCAGCGTCGCCAGCCGGTCGCGGTCGCTCGCGAACGCGACCGCCTTCGCGAGATACGCCTCCTCGTCGTCGGCGATCCATTCGCCCATGCCTGCGGCGTGCAGCAGGCTCTCGCAGATGTGCGTGACGAACCGGCTGCCCTTCATCCCGAGCACCGGCACGCCCATCCACAGCGCCTCGGCGGTCGTCGTGCCGCCCGGATACGGGAACGGGCTCAACCCGATGTCGATGCGGTTGTACGCGGCGAAGTATTCCGCGCGCGGCGAGCCGCCCTCGAGAATCAGCCGGTCCGCGCTGATGCCATGCCGCGCGAAGCGCTCGACGGTCACCTGGATCGGCTCGCCGGCGCTCAGCTCATAGGCCTTCAGCAGCAGGCGCGCGCCCGGCACTGCATGCAGAATGCGCGACCACAGCGCAACGACCCCGTCGCTGATCTTGTTCAACCTGCCGAAGCAGCCAAAGGTGACGCTGCCGTTGACCGTCATCGGGAGCGCGCCGACCGCGACGTCGTACGCAGGAGGCGTGAAGCACAGGTAGCTGTCCGGCAGCCGCCACGGCCGCTCGACGAAGTGATGCGCCTCGGCGTCCGGCAGCGTGTGCGGGTCGCCAATGAAATAGTCGATCGTGCGGCAGCCGGTCGTCGCGAAGAAGCCGAGCCAGCTCGCCTGCACCGGCGCCGGCTTGTGCGCGAAGATCGGCAGACCACTCCAGCTGGTATGCCCGGCCATGTCGATCAGGATGTCGATGCCGTCGTCGCGGATCACCTCGGCGGATGCGTCGCGGGCCAGACCCGTCAGCGCCGTCCACTTCGCGAAGCTCGGCTTGAGCCGCGCGGTCACGTCGTCCTCGACGACATAGGTCACGTACGCATGCGGCTCGATGCGCGACCGGTCGATCCGCGCCAACACGCTTTCGAGGAACACACCGACCGGATGCTGCCGCAAGTCGCCCGACACGAAGCCGACGCGCAGCGGCCGCCCGCGCGCTTGCGCCACGCGCTGCTCGCGATCGTGCTCGAACGGTTGCGCGTCGCGCGCGAGGTGTTCGCCGTAGCGGCGCGCTTCCTCGAGCCATTGCTCGGGCGCGAACGCAGGCGAACTCGACATGTTGAACAGGATCCGCGAGTACGCGCGATGCAGGTCGAAGCGGATCGCCGCGCGGAACGCGTCCATTGCGCCCGCGAAGTCCCCTTTTGCCCACAGGATGTCGCCGAGCGTCATCTGGAGCACCAGCGGATCGATACCGCGTTCCCGCGCGATCTCGTAATGCTTCAGCGCGTCATCGAGCTTCTCGAGCCGAAACAGCACGGCAGCGAGGTTATGATGTGCGTCGGCATCGTCGGGGTTCAGTTCGACCGCGTGCCGGTGGCTCAGCTCCGCGGCGGCGAACAGGTTGAGGTTGTGATACGCGAACCCGAGGAAATTGTACGCGTCGGCCAACTCGGGATCGAGCTCGATCGCCCGCCTGCAGAGATGCACCGCTTGTCCGAATCTGCCCTGCTGGTTGCGCAGGTCGCCGAGCCAGGCCCAGGCCCGCGCATGCGCGGGATCGATCTCGATCGCCCGCTCGAGCAGCGCGACCGCCTTGTCGAATTCGCTCATGCGCTGCAGCAGCCTCGCCAGTACGCAGTGCGCGTCCGCGTCGCCCGGATCGAGCCCTTCGCGCGCATGGTCGACCGCACCCCGCAGATCGCCTGCCGCGCGCAGCGTCTCGCTCAACCCTTGATGAGCAACGCGCAAACCCGGTTGCAGCGCGATGGCGCGGCGATAGGCATCCGCAGCCTCGTCGAATTTCTCCTGCGCGCGCAGCGCATTGCCGAGGTTGCTGTACGCGTCGGCGTATTGCGGCTGGTGCGCGACCGCCTTGGCGTAGCTCACCGCCGCCGCCTCGTGCTCGCCCAGATCCTGCAGCGCGTTGCCCAGATTGTTGTAGGCCTGCGCGTAGTCGGGGCGCAGCTCGATCGCGCGCGCGCAGCTCGCCATCGCCGCCGTCGGATCGCGCGCGTCGCGCAGCGCGTTGCCGAGGTTGTTGTGCGCTTCCGCATAATCCGGACGAAGCGCGACCGCGCGACGGTAGTGCGCGATCGCGTCGTCGAGCCGGCCGCTTTCGCGCAGCATGTTGCCGAGGTTGTTGAAGTACGACGCGTCCGGCCGCTCGACCAGCGATTGCTTCATCAGCGCGAGGCCCGCGTCGTACTGCTTCAGCTGACACGCCAGCAGCCCGAGGAAATGCAGCGCATCCGGCTGGCCCGGCTGGGCGGTGAGGATCGCGTCGTACAGCGTCTTCGCTTCCGCGAGACGCCCCGACTGGTGATGCGCCAGCGCGGATTGCAGCGTGTCGTGGATATCGTTCATGCTTCCTGTTCCGAGTTCGTATAGCGTTGCCACATGGCGAGGAACGCCGCTTCGAGATGCGTCGCGAACCGGCGCGCGTCGCACAGCGGCGATGCGAGCAGTTGCGCGCGCAGGCCGGCGCGCAGCGTCGCGAGCCGCTCGCGGTCGCGCACCGCCGCGATCGCCTTCGCGACGTAGGCGTCCTCGCCGTCCGCGATCCATTCGCCCATGCCCGCCGCGTGCAGCAGGCTTTCGCAGATGTGCGTGACGAACCGGCTGCCCTTCATGCCGAGCACCGGCACGCCCATCCACATTGCTTCGGCGGTGGTCGTGCCGCCCGGGTACGGGAACGGGCTCAGCGCGACGTCGATGCGGTTATATGCGTTCAGGTATTCCGTACGCGGCGAACCGGCCTCGAGGATCAGCCGGTCGGCGCCGATGCCATGCCGCGCGAACCGCGCGACGGTCGCGTCGCGCACGCCCTCGCGGCCGAGCTCGTGCGCCTTGAGCAGCAGCCGCGCGTCCGGCACCGCGTGCAGGATGCGCGACCACGCGTGCACGACGTCGTCGCCGATCTTCACGAGCTGGCCGAAGCAGCCGAAGGTCGGATGGCCGTGCGCCGCCATCGGCAGCGGACCGACCTCGACCTCGTCGGCCGGCGGCGTGAAGCACAGGAAGCTGTCCGGCAGCCGCCACGGCGCTTCGACGAAGTGATGCGCGTCGGCGTCCGGCAGCGTGTAGCGGTCGCCGATGAAGTAGTCGATCGCGTCGCAGCCGGTCGTCGCGAAAAAGCCGAGCCAGCTCGCCTGCACCGGCGCGGGTTTCCAGCCGAATGCGGCCAGCCCGCTCGACTGCGTATGGCCCGCGAGGTCGACGAGGACGTCGATCCCGTCGTCATGAATCATTCGCGCGGCGGCCTCCGGCGGCAGCGCGGCGATCGAGCGCCAGCCGCTCGCGTGCGGCTTCAGTTTCGCGGTGATCGCGTCTTCCTCGTCCGTGGTCACGTACACGCGCAGGTCGATGCGCGTGCGGTCGAGGTGGGCGAGCACGCTCTCCAGGAAGATGCCGACCGGATGCAGGCGCAGATCGCCGGACACGAAGCCGACGCGCAGCGGCCGCCCCTGCGCGCGCTCGGCCCGCTCGCGCGGATCGTGCGCATAGCGCGTCGAACGCGCCGCCAGATGGCGGCCGTAGCGCAGCGCATCGGCCAGGTAATCGTCAGGGCTCACGCAAGCGGATGCCGCCGCGCTGAACAGCAAGCGGCTCAGCACCGTCGCCGCCACGTCGTCGGCGTCGTCGCGCACCAGCGCCAGCGCGTCGCGATATGCGTGGACCGCGGCATCGACGTTGCCCTGCGCGCGCAGGATGTCGCCGAGATTCACGTGCATCAGCACGGCGGGCGCGCCGGCCTGCAGCGCCTGCCGGCAATACACGAGCGCTTCGTCGAGCCGCTGCAGCTTCAGCAGCACGACGGACAGGTTGTGGCACGCGCCGGCGTCGGCGGGATTCAGCGCGACGGCGGTGCGATGGCACGCCAGCGCGTCGTCGAGCCGGTTCAGCCCGTGATACGCGTTGCCCGCGTGGTTGTGCGCCTCGCCCAGGTTCGGCGCGAGGCGGATCGCGTCCAGCGCATGGGTGAGCGCTTCCGCGCAGCGCAACTGCTTGTGACGCACCGCGCTCAGGTTCGCGTGGGCCATCGCCATCGACGCGTCCAGCTCGATCGCGCGTTCATAGTGCTTGGCGGCGCCATCGAGGTCGCCCAGGTCTTGCAGCGCGTTGCCGAGATTGTTGTAGGCCTGCGCGTAATCGGCGCGCAGCTCGATCGCGCGCGCGCAGCTCGCCATCGCCGCCGTCGGATCGCCCGCGTCGCGCAACGCGTTGCCGAGGTTGTTGTGTGCTTCAGGGTAGTCGGGACGCAGCGTCACCGCGCGCCGGTAATGCGCGATCGCGTCGTCGAGCCGGCCGCTTTCGCGCAGCATGTTGCCGAGGTTGTTGAAGTACGACGCGTCCGGCCGCTCGACCAGCGACTGCTTCATCAGCGCGAGGCCCGCGTCGTACTGCTTCAGCTGACACGCCAGCAGCCCCAGGAAATGCAGCGCATCCGGCTGGCCCGGCTGGGCGGTGAGGATCGCGTCGTACAGCATCTTCGCTTCGGCCAGACGGCCGGACTGATGGTGCGCGAGCGCGGTCTGCAACTGCAGTGCGAGGCTCGACGTCATTGCGCGTGCCGCCCCATCGTGACGCCGCCGGCATCGCCGTCGGCCTCGATGTGTCGCGCCCACATCGCATGCAGCGCATCCTCGAAATGACCTGCGAAACGGCGCGCATCGCACAGCGGCGCGGCGAGCACCTGCGCGCGCAGCCGCGCGCGCAGCGCGGTGAGCGTGGCCGCGTCGCCGGCGCAAGCAACGGCTTTCGCGACATACGCGTCGTCGTCGTCCGCGATCCATTCGGACATGTTCGCCGCGTGCAGCAGGCTCTCGCAGATGTGCGACAGAAACCGGTCGCCGCGGCGACCGAGCACCGGTACGCCCATCCACAATGCTTCGGCCGTAGTCGTGCCGCCCGGATACGGGAACGGGCTCAACATCACGTCGACCCGCCGGTACGCGGCGAGATATTCGGCGCGCGGCGAACGGCCTTCGAACAGCAGGCTCGCCGCGCCAATGCCGTGCGCCGCGAAGCGCGCCGCGAGTGCCTCCGGCTCCCGTTCGTCATCGAGATGCGGCGCCTTCACGAACAGCTTCGCGCACGGGATGCCGGTCAGTACACGCGCCCACACCGCGATCACGTGATCGGTGATCTTCGCGAGTTTGCCGAAATAGCCGAAGGTCGGATAACCGTTCGCGAGCATCGGCGGCACGCCGACGTCCAGTTCGACATCCGGTGCGGTGAAGCACAGATAGCTGTCGGGCAGATGCCACGCGCGTTCCACGAAATGCGACGCTTCGGCGGGCGGCATCACGTGGCGATCGCCGAGCACGTAGTCGATCGCGCGCACGCCCGTGCTCGCGAAATAGCCCGGCCAGCTGACCTGCACCGGGGCAGGCTTCCATGCGAACAATGGCAGGCGGTTGTAAATCGTGTGCCCCGACGCGTCGATCAGCACGTCGATGCGGTCGTCGCGGATGCGCGCCGCCGCAGCAGCGTCGTTCAGGCCGGCCAGCGGCGTCCATGACGCGAACCGCGGCTTGATGCGGGCCGTGACGTCGTCTTCGACCACCCGGGTCGGATACGCATGCAGCTCGACGCGTGCCCGGTCGACATGCTCGAGCATCGACTCGATGAAATAGCCGACCGGATGCGACTTCAGGTCGCCCGACACGATGCCGACGCGCAGCGGTCGGCCGATGCGCGGGCCGGCGTCGACCAGCCACGTCGTCCAGGGCTGTGCGCGAGCACTGACGAGCGCGCCAAAGCGCGTGGCTTCGTCGAGATACGCGCACTGGTCGAACGCGTCGCTGTAGTGATAGGCGAACAGCAGGTTGCTGCGCGGCTCCGGCAAGTCGGGACATAGCGCGATTGCGTGCTGATATGCCTCGAGCGCGGCCGGAATCTCGTTCAGATCGACCAGCGCGTTGCCGAGATTGTTGTATGCCTGGCCATGGTCGGGCTGCAGTTCGATCGCCCGGTAGAACGCGTCGACGGCTGCAAGCGCATCGCCGGCGAGACGCTGCGCGTTGCCGAGGTTGTTGTACGCATCGACGTAGTCGGGCTGCAGCTCGATCGCGACGCGAAAGCACTCGGCCGCTGCCGCCGGACGGTTGCTCGCGTCCATCACGTTGCCGAGGTTGTAGTAATAGAGCGGATCGGGCTTGATCTCGATCGCCGCCATGATTCGTTCGGACGCGTCGTGATAGCGCCCGCGCAGATGCTCGATCAGGCCGAGCAGATGCAACGCGTCGGCGTGCCGCGGCTCGATGTCGAGAATGTGCCGATACAGCGCCTCTGCCTCGTCGAGGCGCCCTGCCTGATGGTGCGCCAGCGCCAGTCCGATGGTGGAGGCGGAGGAGTCGGACATCGCGAGATCTGTCATCGTGGTTAGCTGGCATGGTTTCGGTACGCGCGTCGCCTCGACGCGCCGGCAGCCGAAGCGCCAGAACGCGCGCAAGCGCCCGTGCCGCACGGCATGGGCGCGGCACGGTCTGCGACACGAAAGCATTCTCGGCGGCCGGTCCGGTTTCCAATTGACGGAGAAAACGGTGGAATTGGTCGCTGTTTGCGGCACGAGGCTTCGGGGGCGACGGCGCGGGACGAGGGGGATGCGGGGCCGTTATCGGGGACTTCGGCGGGGACGATCGGCGGCACGCCGGGCAGAGAGGCAGGTGCGGAGCGCGCACGCTATTGCAAGCGTGGATGGAGCTTGGCGGGGGGAAAACGCTTGAGATGGTGTAGCGTTGCGCGCATTTAGCGTAGTGAATGCAGCCGCACTTGCCTGTCGCGTAGATGATCGCGCGGCCGGGCGAAATAGCGTCAGTGCCGCCGGAACCGCTGCTGACCGCAACCGGCTGACTGAAATTTCACTGTAACGGGGAAAACGATGAAGTAGCGAAACCGCTGAGAGCCTTGAGAGGCTTGGCGCGCCCGGCTGGGATCGAACCAGCAACCCCTGCCTTCGGAGGGCGTCGCGCAACGGTATGCTGGCAGCACCTCACCAGCAAAATCAAAGACTTACCTTACCCTGAGTTGCTGCATTTTACCGCGCTTTACTGCAGCGAGTGCAGCAAAATTGCAGCACGCTGCCCACAAAGTGTAGCTACACGAAGATGCCGGTAGCTCACAGCTATACTCATTGCAGTCATGTGACTGCATGAAATAGCCATGTGACCTGTGGAACATCTTCTCACGCCAAAGTCCCTCGCAGCCGTGCTCGGTCTCGCCGAGCAAACCATCTATAACCGCCATTCCAATGGCGGCGATTTGCCAACGTGCATCAAGTTGGGTCGATTGCTCCGGTTCCGTCCTGCTGACGTTGAAGCGTGGCTGGCAAAACAACTCACGGTTCCAGAGGAACCGGCTGCGCAGGAGTCGGTGAGCATGCCGCGTCGCCGCGGTCGCCCAACGAAGGCTGAGCAAGTCGCCGCTCGTCGCGCTCAGCAACTTCGAGCGGGCGAATAAAGCGGCTTCCCTGCGGTCCGACGCTGCGCTCGACGCCTCGCCATTTATGTCCAACTGGACATAAATAGCTACCTCGGCAAAACTGAGGCCTCGTCACGCCACTGGCGAAGAGCAGCCTTTATGACTTTGCCAACACGCGCGTTACGCATGCGCAAGATTTTGCGAGCAAGTGGAAGGTCCGCAGCAATATCTCGCGCGAGCAGGTTGATTGGCCGCAACGCGGCTGGCGACGCAAAGTTCCGCCTAAAGCGGTGGTAGTGTCGAACCTTCATGCATCGTTACCCTTACCTACCGTTCATAACAGAACGCATCAATAAACGCCATTCTTGAGTCCCAGATACGCCCGTCCAAGTCATCAGCTGGGCGCGTTCCGTTCCACCACGGGCTACACAATAGCGGGCGAATTACATGCGTCCAATACGTATCAACGGTCAGCTGCGCTTTTTTGACCCCGATAGCCTCAGACAGCTTATCTTTATTTGCGCTATCGACACACACGAAATAGTCAGGACGCTTCAGGGCCAGCAGCCGACTTGCGGTCGCAAGACCGCCTCCTCGGTCCGCATCGTCAAACGACTCGAGGAACTTCTCCTTAAATCGTTCAAAATCAATCTCGGTGATGCTCCCAGTACGTGGAATGAAATCTAATGCAGCGCTCAAGCCTTCTGGTCGAGATTTAACCAAACCTTTGAACACGCCAGCTCCGACCATTGAGCCGAACCATGCCCAGTCCAGGGGCGGCACTTCGGCTGGCTTCCTCTCATTGCGAACATATGTACCAGCAATTGCTTTTCGCTGACCCTCGGTCATGTCCGCGAAACGCGGTATTTGCGAAAACCAAACTCGAGCTTGGTCCATTATGGCGACGCGGCCTTCGACGTCATGATACGGGTCCGACTTTACTCGCTCGACAAATTCAGACCAGTCGTCATCCAGAAGATTGCGGTACCCCGCATCTCCTTTGGGCATCTTGATGGGAAGGTCCTGCTCCAAGTCGGCTCGAGCGGCTTGGGTGGCGCGATGTTTCAAGCGATATGCCCTCAGGAAATCCTCGCTGATATGCCTTGACGCATTCCAGGCGTACTCAATGGCCCTAAAGACGTCTCCATACAAGGCATCCGACGTGGTCCCCTCAACATATAGTGCCGCTTCGCAATTTATCCCGAAGCCGGCTCGCGTGAAATTCGGGCTGCCCAAGACGAGCGCGAATTTACCTGCGGTTCTGAAGAGGTAAATTTTCGGGTGGAACGTCCCGGCACTGCTGTTGGGAACAACGCGTACGCCCGGAACACTGCGCAGCGCCTCAAGGAGGTCGGGGTCTGTTTGATGAAAATGTGTACCTATCGCGAAGCGCTTTACCTTGGCAGCGTGGCTCAGCAGATGCTTCGCCAAGGGACTCATTGAACCCCATGCGACTGCCCAGTACAGCTCTTCGTGGCTCTCGATGAGTCTTCGAACCGTGGATTCAAGGTCTGAGCCCTGCAAGTATTTCGGTGCCGTCGCCATAGGATAGTGTGTTGATTTTGCATCGGCGCTTCATGACAGGCTGCTCCGACTGTCATGAAGCCCGCCATTTACGAAGACTCGTTTCGTGCGAGAGCTACTTGAGTAGTCGGGAGCGTCGTCGCTTACTGGTCACACGTGAGAAAAGTGCTCCACCTGAGAACATTTCTATTGCCGCACTGCATGTGACGGAAGTGTCCCCCGAGGGGACACTTGAAGCTCCCGTACGAACGTGTACAAAGAATAGCCACCGCCGCCGGCGCATCGAGCGAAACGCTACTCCCCGGCAGTTTAGCCGCGTACAGGCAAGCCGGCGACCTCTGCTTCAGGGGCCAAGCGCCGCATCCAGTCCACCGCCGACTCAGGCAGATATTCATTAAGTCCGCGCCCCACCTCGCCCAACCGACCGAGCGCGTCGGCAAGCCTACCCACCTGTTGCCACACGCCCGGCTCGCGCAGAGAAGTCTCCGTGATGTGCAGAATACGGGACAGCTCGTTTTCTGGCAGCAGTTGGAACATGCCGTCCGCGACTGAAATATCGTGCTCGAATTCACTGTCGCCACGGGCCTTCTTCTCGTCGAACCGCCCGTGAACGTGAATCAATTGAGCCATCGGGCCTGCCCAGCGTGCCGCGACATGCGCGCGCACGAGGTCTCGCCACTGCTCAAGATATTGCTCGGCAGAGGCAGGGAATTCGGATTTCCTAAATTCGGGCTTCAGCAGATTGAATGCGGCGCGGCTTTGCTCAATGATGTCCTCGAATTTCTCACGGTCACCAACGAACCGTCCATCCTTGTCGCTCCACACCACGCTTTGGCTAATCTGGGGCACATCCGAGGCCTCGCAGTACCCATCGAATCCGGTCAAGACCGACCCTTTGCGCGGCTCATATGTCCAGTTCGGGCTGTGAATCGGGGCCACGGCGACCCGATAAACGTGGGCGCCGGCAAGCGCATGGATAACAGCGCGTCCAGCGATGTGAAAGCAGACTGCGCGACGTTGTTCTTGAGAAGAGATTGTCATTGCCCTGCGAACTCCGAAGTTTATGAACGACCAACGCAACCTCGGTATATCGGCATTCACGTTCACTTTCTGAAGCCCCATCGCAGGCATTTTCGTCAGCTATTCTGCTGTACCCTGCTAGCCGGCTCGCAACGTGTCCTACTAGGGCACTGTCAATCGCCCGACGACGGCCCATCTTTCTCCAACTGCTCATCTTTCGGCGCATGCACCGTTCGCAGCCACCGGGAAATTCGGTCTTGAGCCTTCAGACTGCCAATACCTTGTCGAGCATCGAGCAATACCAGATGCGGCTCCAGAGGCAGGAAATCGGTGCTCAAGTGATGGGCTCCGTAGACAGAGTCGTCTAGGGCCAGCCAATTTTTCAGGCGCTTGTCGAACACGTACGAGCGGATGATGTATGTCCGGGCTGAACCGTCCCGCAGATAGCCAAATCGCGCCTTATAGCTACGGGTTGAACCGACCACTCGCTTCGCAAGCGCCGGGGGCAGGTGCGAAAGCACCTGCTCAAAAGACAGCGTGTACAGCCACGACGTGGTGAGAACGATTTCGACCGCTGGATACGGCGCGAGCAGCTCCGAAAGCAGTGGCGCAAATTCGAGCACGGGGTTCCCAGTGTCGAGCGAAACCCCGCCCGTCAGTTCATCAATCAACCCGCGCCCCCGATGCAGGGTACCGTCGAAGTCCAAAAACAAGGTAGGAGTCGTATTGTCAAAGTCAATCAACGTTGACTCCATGCGGCTTCTTTGGAACAGGCAGTCCGAGAATAAGGCAACGCTCCGCTTCATAGGACCACTCGAACGCTTTCCTGCGGTCACTACGCCACCCTTTCGCATATCGAGTGACATTGCTACGTCCGCGCTCGAGCAACTGCAACCGGCTCCACTGGTCAACCGTACGATATGGCATGCTGTTCAAGCTTGCTTCGGCCTTTTTCCTCATTTGGGGAGAACAGCCGAAAGCCGAGTATTTAAGCGCAGCTTGAATCCGATGCTCGTTGCTTTCATACGTCCGGTACAGAGAGGCCATTTGGCTTTTTGCGCCCTCATCGACGTACACAAGTAACACGAGCAACGAGGGCGTCAGTTCGCGATGCACGTGCTCTGCGTATGCAGCGGGAGTACCCCAGCTTGCCTCAGCTGGTATTGAGTCAAAATAAGGGCCCGGACTACCGCCGTCTATCGAGCTCGCCAAATCGCTCCAGTTGAGACAGCCGAATGCTTGCGCCATGACATCCCGCGTTCGTTCGGGATTGGGAAAACCTCCATCGTCCGCATAACGTAATGAACAAAAACGGAATGCGCGACTAAGAAGAACTGCATTTTCTTTTGCCTCTTCGACAGTATGAAATGGAACTTGAGGTGGGTCCCTGCGCGGTGGGCTCGCCCGCGTCGCAGTGATGCTCGTGCTGCCAGCTACTACCTTGGCAGTAGCGGCCTTTCGCTTACGTCGGTTGGTGCCGGCGGTCAGAACGGCATTAGCAACCAGGTCGAGCGCTGGGCGACCGACCCCGTGCTCATCTAACCAAGCCCCCGTCGTGAACTCTCCAACGAGTGCAACGGCATCGCCATCGTCTAGTTCAAGCAACGCCGCTTTGGCGGCGTCTACAAACGTAATCACGGTTACAAACAACCGCTCTCTTTCATTCGTGAAAGAGCGCACCGTGGCCGTGACGAATGCCTTCCCATCGTCGCCGATGCGATGCACTGCTTTGCCATATAACGTTCCCGCAACGAGCTGTTCAACCATGCACATCCCCGATAACTCAAGACGTAACTCAACGCAGTGCCGAGTAGTTCCTCCCTGCTCACGCTATCAAGGGGCATCAGCAACGTCAATTAAAAAAATGAGCAGTTGGCTAAATCATCATTTCACGCTATACGAGAGCGTTTCACTCGCACGAATAATGTAAAAAAAATCTTTCCTGATAATACAAATTATCAGGAAAGAAGGGAATTGAAATGGATGATGGATTGGCAGGTAGCCATCTACCTTTCTACCAAGGTAGATGGCTACCCATCTACTAAGGAAGCCAGGTAAAGCTGACGAATGTAGAGCGTTGAATAAGGTCAATGTAGCCGCAGACAGGTTCCGTGGAGAGGACTAACATCGCCAACCTCGCGTTAGGTTTCACGGCTACAATCGGGAATTCAACGACCCGTAGTGTACTTACACTAACCGTGCGAGCCGGCGTGTAGCAACATGTCATCGCAGCATTGAGATAGGTAGCGTCTGGTCGCGAGACCGCTGCGACACCAAGGAGTGTGGAATGATGAATCGCCCCGTACCCGATGATTTCCCGCGAGAGCCGGCCGTCGGCGCTGTAACCGGGGCGCAACCGAAACTTTTGGTGCGCGAAGTTGACGGCCGCTATCTGACCGGGCTCACGGACGACGAGTTGTGGGTACGCTACGACGCCTGCGAAGACCTGGCCGCCCAGCTGTCCGAATACGCATCGCAAAAGGTTGCGACGTCCGGTCTGACGCCCGACGCGGCGCTGAGTCGGGCGGAGAAAGGGCTGCGATTGAAAGTCGCCGCTGGGGACTGGGACTTCTCACAGCGTGAGGTAGATTGGGTCGTAAAGCGCACGCGGCAGCTGCTTCTCGCCCCGAACCATGACTAGCGGTCTTCGCCCACCTCAAAGTACTAAGCTGCAGGAAAAGTTCCTCGGCCTATGGCGACGCGCGCTTACTCTCTCGAACTTGAATGACCTCAACTCCGGGACTGTCGCAGCCTGGGCACAGCAGGCCGGGTTGAACGTGCTCGAAGTTGCTGAACGCGACGTTGGTTTATTTCGGACCACGCCAGCGGTTGTGCTAACTACTGAGGGAGGGGTGGCCTATTTCCCAAAAATCTCGGCTACGAGCGACTTAGGATGGCTCGCGAACAGGCGAGCATGCGAACGCGTGGCAGCGCTTTGGGAAAAGGTAGAGTGGTTCGCTCCGCTTTGGGTGCCACAAGGCCGAATTAACGAGTTGCTCAAAGACGTCGAACACCGCTCGAAGGAAGAGGCGATAAGGCTTTTCGACTACCACACGTCCACTATCTACGCTCTTTCATTCCAGGCGGTTTGTATTGCGCAGCTGATTCCAAAGTCACGAAGTCTTGCGGACTTCGCTCCCGTTGCTCGAGAAGCGTACCTAGCCTTTTACGCAGGTTACAGGGCTTCGAGCATCGCGGCGCTTATGCCTGTTATGGAGGGGGCACTCAGGCGAATTTCGGAAGACTCAGGAAAGTTGCCTGTTCCCGACCAGATTGACCGCATTATTGACCGAGCATGCGCTCTGGCTAGCCGCTTGCATTTCAATGGCAACTGGGTGCCTCGCGAATATCGTACTAGCGAGTATCTGTACGGGCAGGACGAGCGGGTATTTGTGTTCGAAACATTTCGCCAGTGGCTGAAGGGTACATTTTTCAGACAGACTGGAGAGTATGACGGCATCACGTGGTTGAATCGTCATCTGTTCGCGCACGGCACCTCCACGGACTGGCAAAACAGCGCAAATTTCTGCCGGCTCGTTGTCGCGCTTGCCACGCTTGGTGTCATCGAATCATGGCACGATGAATCCAACGCCCATACTGTTTCCGGAGATGACCGAGGATAGCCGTCTACTTTGGCAGCAGGCTCAACTGCAAGCGCAGGCCCAAATGATTATAAAGTCTGTAGAGCAGAAGAACTATCAAGCTCATGGCCGACTTGTTCCACCTATGCCAACGGACGATGGCGTTACTTTGCGAAAGGCCCATCTGACACACGAGTGCATGAGCGACTTGGTCCGCCCACTGAGGGATGCTGGCTGGAGTATCGATGTAGGTGAGCCAGATGCGCGCGCCCTTTATATGAGGGTTGCCGCGAGAAGCGAGGACGAATTGTTGCGTGTGGCGCTGCTTTATAGCTGTGCGACTGACAACAAACTCTATCGAGAGCTTGAGCAAGAGTCCGATGTAATCCTCTACCTCGGGCCGCCCTACCAACAGAGCGCATATGCTTACGGCATTAATATCCATGTGGGGCCGGTTACTGCTTGGCAGCCACCTCCCCCTCGCAATCGGAAGAGAACACTTTAGTGTCAAATGTCGGCACAAAATTGATGCTTGCCCTACGTTGGTTCCGGTTGGCCTGATTGGTTTCGTTGCGAAGCGTAAATGAAAACACCGTACGTCCCTCATCTCTTTGGCGCCGATGCTTTCGCTAAGGTGGCTGGCGGTTCGGACTGGGCCACGGCCGGCGTCGCCTCATCCATTGCCTAGCCCCAAGACGAAGTCTGGGTTTAGTACGACGGCGTCGAGTACCTATCGACCAAGCCACCAATCTACCTATCTACCAACGTAGATGCCGAACCGGGACCGACCTTCGACCGGTTGGCTGCCCACACGTTATAGAGCGTCGAACGCGACACGTTGAAATGGCGCGCAATCTCGGCAATCGACATGACGCGACCGGACATCATCGCCAGTACAGCCTGCCGCTGTTTTGCATCGAGCACCTCAGGCCGCCCACCTTTTCTACCTCTGGCACGCGCAGCTTCGAGACCGGCCAACGTGCGTTCCCGGATAAGTTCGCGCTCGAACTCTGCAAGCGCCGCGAAGAAATGAAATACGAGCTTGCCTGCCGGGCCCGAGGTATCGATAGACTCTTTCAGCGACCGGAATTTGACGCCCCGACCTTCGAGGTCGTTGACGATGCGCGTCAGGTCGTGGAGGTTGCGTCCCAGTCGGTCCAGTCGCCACACGACGAGCGTGTCACCGTTTCGCAGCGCCTTCAGGCAATGCTGAAGCTCTGGCCGGTCGGCAGACTTGCCGCTCGCCTTGTCTTCGTAGATGCTGACCGCGCCAGCAGCGTTGAGCGCATCGCGCTGCAAGTCAAGGGTCTGCTCGAACGTGCTGACGCGCGCATATCCAATAATTGACATCGATACCCCGTTTGTAGACGTAGATTGTTGAAGCGGTTGTTGTGCATCTACAGTCGTATAACGCGGCCTCGGCACCATGTTCGCCGGTACGTCGAAAAATCCGTCGTTTCCTGGACTAGCTGGGGCTGTGTTGATAGCGCCTCATTGCGCGTGGAAAGGCAGCGCAGACACTGATAGTTGCCTCGGCGCAGGCGCGGCTCGCTGGCCTATCTCCGCGGCGTCGGGAACAGCGGGCAAACCGCGTTAGGTTACTCGGGCTCGTAGGTTAGCAGCGTTACCTTGTGCCCATGGTCCTGCACCAAAGTCTGCTCGTACATTGTCTCGGGCTGACGAACGCCACCTTTCGCCTCCGCGAGCCACCAATGGGCTTCAATTTCGTGCCATTCCTCTGGGTCGCTAATGGAGTTACGGCTGGGGCTCTGAGCAGGTAACCGGTCACCCTTTCGGACACTCAGCCATTCCGTAAAGTACTCGCTGCGAATCGAGTAGCGCACGATGTTGTCCTTGGAGAAGACAACTGCGCAGGCATAGTCATTGAGTTCGACCACTCGGCGAGCAGTCATCTCAAAACTGGTTGCGAAATCGTCCCGCAGCTTGAGCATGTGGGCGAGCTCAGGCTCCTTGAGTTGGCGGAGTATGCGCCTGACCAACGGTTCGGGCGCCAGTAATTCCGCGGCAAATTGATTCGCTTGGATTTCCCAATCCTTTTTGCTGCGCGAACTAATGTCCTCTGCTGTGCACTGAAAGGAGGCCTGTCGATGCCATGGAAGCAAAAAATGCCCAAGCTCGTGGCCGATTGTGAATCGCTGGCGCGGGCGAGGGCTGAGTGAGCTGAAAAAAATGGCTCCCTCAGATTTGGTCGCGTTGGTCAGAAGCGCGCCTTCGAACCCGACGCTGTCGAATGCCTCAATCTTCGAGATTCCAGCCAAGCGCGCCAGTTCCTCAATAGGCACCGGGATTGGCAACTGCGGATTCTGTCTAAGGATTTCCGCGACAAGTTGCTCAGGCCGGACGAGGTCGGCAAGTTCAATCAGGTCAAGCTGGACCATCTACCGGCGCCTTTTTGTTTTTGAAAAGCTGCAGTGTTTGCTTCAACACAGCCTGCTCATCTTCCGATAGAGACTTGAAGTCGCGGAAAAATTGTTGCGCCTCGACATCCTCGAGAGAGGATTCACCGTTCGTGCCCGCTAGATACGACACCGGCACAGAGAAATGCTCAGCAAGCTTGCGAAGTAGCTCCAGGGAAGGGTTACCACTGCTTCCCTTCTCCATTTGCCATATGTGCGTCTTAGAGACGCCCGCCGCATTGGCAACGTCCTGCAATGATTCACCCTTGCGCAGGCGCAGCTCTGCCAGTTTGGCACCGAGGGACATGTGTGCTCCTTACTAGCGGATTACTTCTCAGGGTCCATATTCTACGCCAAGAACGATGCGTATCACAATAGTTGACGAAACCGCACCGTCAACTTAATATGACGGTGCGTTCGCGGTGAGCGCGCCCGAGAGCGTCCCGCCCGTCGGGCACTTTCCCAAAAGGGCAATAAGCTATGAACTCTGAGCACTCCGCACCACAATCAGCCGGCGAATCCGGCAAGGAAAAGACGTACAGCATCGTCATCAACGGTCAGCAAGAGACCGTTTCCGACCATCACCTGACGTATGAGCAGGTGGTCCGCCTCGCCTTCCCGGCAGGGCCGTTCGACATCCTCTACTCCGTCAGCTATGCGAACCCGCACGGCCATGACGGCACGCTGGCGCCGGGCCAGAAAACGGTGGTTAAAGACGGGATGAGCTTCAATGTCATCAAAACCAATCGCTCCTGATTCGGGCCTGCAGCAGCTTGTCGACGCCGGCTACGAGGTCGAAGTGCGCCAGCAGCATTTGTTGGTGCACCGCGTGCCCTATGTAACAGCCGACAGGCAAGTTAAGCTGGGCACGATGGTATGCCTCTATCTTCAAAGCGGTGGCAGTGTGCTGCCGCCCAATACAGGCGGCGACACACACCAGGTGTGGTGGGCGGGCGAGTACCCCTGCTTCGCTGATGGCTCGCCAATGTCGCAGCTTGAAAACGAGCACACTCGCCAAGAGCTCTTTCCCGGCTGCACCATTGACCACCGATTCTCCAACAAGCCCTTTGGCGTCGACGCCTATCCAGACCACTACCAAAAGGTCACGCACTACGCGAACCTGATTCAGGCTCAGGCGCGCGTGTTGGAGCCTTTGGCCACTGCGCAGACGGGTCGCCTCACCATCGCAGAGGATGGAACATCGGTTTTCCGGTACGCGGATACTGCTTCGGCCAGGGCGGAAATCATGACGACGTCCGCGCGTCTGGCACTGGGAAAGGTAGCTATCGTAGGCTTGGGCGGCACGGGGTCCTACGTGCTTGACCAGCTCGCCAAGACGCCCATCTACGAGATTCATCTATTCGATGGCGACCTCTACCTGCAGCACAACGCCTTTCGGTCGCCCGGCGCCGCTACCGCGGAGGAAATCGACGCAAAGCAGCCGAAGACGCAATACTTCCAGGCCAAATATGACGCCATGCACCGGGGTGTGAAAAGCCATCCGTACTATCTGGACGCGTCGAACATCAGCGAGCTCCAAGGTTTCAACTTCGTGTTCGTTTGCGTGGACAAGGGCGACGCGCGCAAACTCATCTTCAACTACCTCCTGGCGCAGGGCATCGCCTTCATTGATGTTGGGATGAATTTGCAACTGGTGAAGCAGTCCATGAAATTGCTGGGTAGCTGCCGGGTGACCATCGCAACTCCTGAGAAGCGCGACCACCTTGAGCAGTGCGTTCCGATGGACGATGGCGACGAGGATGTCCTATATCGGCAGAACATTCAGGTGGCGGATATGAACGCCCTGAACGCTCAGCTCGCAGTCATGCGGTGGAAACAGTACTGCGGTTTTTATCAGGCAGATTTCGACGCACACAACATGCTCTTCTCCGTGAACATGACCTCGCTCGCAAGGCAAGTCACCACCGCCGAGACGCAGCCATGAAGGTGGACGCCGTCGAACCGCGATACGTAGAGTTTGTCCCGAAGGTGCTCGAGCCAGGGGTCTTGTATATCAGTGAAAAGTACAAGACCGCATCGCATCTTTGTGCTTGTGGGTGCGGGGAGAAAGTGGTGACGCCTCTCTCGCCTGTGGAATGGCAATTGCGAAATGACGGTGGGTTCGTGAGCCTTCACCCGTCCATAGGCAACTGGAACTACGCGTGCCGGTCGCACTACTGGATTCGTCGTAATCGCATCGCCTGGTCCGGGGGCATGACCCAGCAGCAGATTGCGCGTGTTCAGGCACGCGACCGTGCGGACAAGGCCCGATATGTTGCAGCCCTCAATAGGGAGAAGGATGAAGCCGCGCGGACAGAAAACGTAACAATTAAGACGTCGAGTTCGCTTATCCAGCGGCTGTGGACGGCATTGCAACGCTGGTGGAGAGGTAACTGACGCGTTTCCTCCTACGTTGCCACTTCGTATCTCAGTCGCTTGATGGACGAGCATGGTCGAGGCGCGCCTATACTCAACGAGCACCAAATGAAGCGCCCCGGCTGGAACCGGGGCGCGGTGCACACAAGGCGCGTCGTTACACAATGCTCAATTGAGTATAGACGCGGAAATCATCATCCCGCCGCGCTCAGCATGCGGAGGACAAATTTCGTAGCAGCATGAGGGCATAAGTAGTTAGCTGCTGGTGTGGCACACCCGTAATGGTGTGTCTTGTCCTCGTCTGCCCTCCAAAACCTGATAGAAGAATATGCACCCCACAGACCGTGGTGCGGCATCGAAAAAAACGCAGCAAAAGTCCGGCCACTTTCGACAGCGCTGACTCTGCCGTACATGCAAATGAGCAACCCAGCGCTCGCATGCTGGCTCATCTTTGACATCGACCGTCCCGGCGCTACCACCGCGTGGACCGACGCTGATTTGCCGCCGCCGACCTACGTTGCGACCAATCCTGAAAACGGACATGCTCATTTGGGCTACGCGCTTGCCGCGCCGGTGTGCGTGACCGACGCAGCCAGAAAACACCCCCAGCGCTATCTAGCTGCGATTGAGCACGCTTACATGACGCGCTTGCGGGCCGACGCAGCGTTCAATGGACCTCTCGCGAAAAATCCGTTAAGCGACCGCTGGAAGCTCTGGGAGCCAGCGAACTGCCCGATGTATGAGCTTGGCCTGCTGGCCGATTACGTTGACTTGCCGGCGTCGCTGCCACGCCGTCCGAAGCCCGAAGGCTACAGCCGTAACTGCGACCTGTTCGAGGTGCTACTGGCGTGGGCTGTCCGGGCCATTCGAGGTTACTGGGGACCGGGCGGCGAAAACCGGTGGCGTGAGGTATGTATCCAGCAGGCGCTGGCCCTCAATACGTTCCCGGTGCCGCTAGGCGTGAGCGAAGTGATGGGTATCGGCCGCAGCATCAGTCGGTGGACATGGAGGAATACGACGCCCGCAGGGTTTCGAGCCGTTCAGGCGGAACGGGGCCGGCGCGGTGGCGTTGCCTCCGGCGCAGTACGCCGTGCAGCGACGGAAGAACAGCGTTCCGCCGCTATTGTTCTGGCGCAGCAAGGACTGTCGAATCGCGCCATAGCCGCGCAGCTTGGCGTGTCTCATCCAACAATCGCAGCCTGGTTGCGCTCGGGCTCCGAGTGACGCGCCGGGTGGTAAGTGAAGCCATATCAGGTAGCAGCGCCAATGAGCGCGTATCTGCTGGGCATAGCACGACGGCGGACCGGGCTAAGCCGTGTCGGCATTTGGCTTGGCCCTTCCTTCCGGTATGCGGAGAACGATGACCTCGTGAAATCATTGATGAGTGTCAGGCATAACTCCCCTCACATCAGGACACCATGGAGAGTGATGTGATGCTTGCGGCCGCTAACCCGCGAGCTTGTCCGCAAGCTGCTTGAACACGTCGCGGCCGGCATCATCCTTCTCCTCGGCGAAGAGGAACAGGCAACGGCCGTCACTGGATGCTTCCCAGCGATGCCCGACCTGCTTCTTCTCCTTGGAGTCGTCGTTCGTCTTGTACGGTTCGCCTTTGTACTCGACAACGAGGATGCGACCGTCGACGAGCTCCGCAACGAAGTCCGGATAGAAATAGTCGGTCGCTGTGGGCAGCCAGAAAGAGAACTGCGGCTGACGTTCGATATTGCGGACCCAGTACTTCACCTTCGGATGCGCATCGATGACCTGTGCACAGCGGAACTCTTCGGCAATCTGCCCGGCGTTCGTCTTCTCCCGAAGGTCATGAATGACCGGGTAGAAGTGCTTGCTGAATTCGTAGCTGCCTTGATAAAGGTTCTTGGCCGGATACTTGCCAGGGTCAAAGGTGAAGCTGTACCGGGTAATGTCCTCCAGACTGGGCACCGTCATTTCGAATAGGCGTCCCTGGAATCCTTTCTTTACAGCCTGCCGACGCAGTCGTCCGACCTCGCTCTTGATGGCATCTGCCAGTTGGAAGCGCGCCCGGACCAGGGCGGTCAGGCTAAAGCCCTTGGCGTGGATGAGATGGGTAATCATCTTGACCAGATACGCTTGCAGGTCGAGCTGTGAGACGTCCGGCTGCCGGACCTGCACATCGAGCCATCGCACCAAATCGTGCTCGCTCACATGGCTCGTAACCTCGTTGAGCTTCAACTGCTGGGCGTCGATATGCTTGTAGCTAACCTTCGCACCGTTGACGTCAATCTCGAAGGAGTTGACCAGCTCGTGGATGGCAAAGTTTTCCAACTGGATGGGCGTGTCCAGCAGGCTCCAGTCCCCGAGTTGCGCCAGCGTGTCTTTCTCGACCACTTCGAGATAGCCGTCCAGCTCCAGGCATAGCTGAGGAATGGGAGCGAAGCTCAAGCCCAACTGGGCGGGTGCCTTCATCGCCTGCCGCATGGCGCGATGGTCAGCAAACTGCTGTGCCACCTTTTCTTTGACCTTGGGCGGCAGGGGCGCGGTCACGAAGGTTTCTGCCTGCTTTAACGTCTCGCTGTCTACGTTGCCCTTGAGCACCAGCGTTGCACCCTGCGACGTAGGATGTACCTGAACCGCGGCCTTCAATTCTTCCGGCCAGTTCTTGGTATCGGGCAGCGTGGGCAGCTCGATATGACAATCCGGCAGCGCTATGCCCCCTGCCACGACATTGCCAGGGGCGCCGCCGGAACCGCCAGTCAGCGGGAGTGACTGCTGAGGCACGATGATGCTGGCCGTATCCAGTCGCTCGAACCCCATGTTTTGAACCAGGCGGTCTCGAAGGTTGCTGGCAGCTTCCGCAAAGTTGGTCGCCACAATATGGGCGTATGCCTTGTTTAGGGGTGCCTGGTTCCGGTCCTTCGCATAGGGCATACGCAGGACTCGGCCTAGCAACTGCTCAACGTCCTTGGCGGAGTTGACCGACTGCAGGCTGGCCAGCACGTATGCGAAGGAGCAGTCCCATCCTTCCTTCAACGCCTCCACGGTGATGACATATCGCACCGGGCACGCGGGGTCGAACAGATTTACGCCGTCCAGCTCTTTCTGCGAGCCCGTGGCGATGGCAATCTGCTCGGCGGGAATGTGTTCCTGTTCGATGAGGTGCTGCTTGACCACATCCACCGTGGCTTCACCGCCCTTGGGCATGGCTTGTATCAGGGCAATCGGACGGACGTAGTCCGATTCTTTCTGCGCGACGATGTCCAACCGGTCCCGCGTCAAAATTGCATCGCGCAGACATTCGCGCCAGCCTTCCGGGTGCTCGGCCAGGACGATGGGCAGCTTAATCATCTGCTCGGCGCGCAGCTCCTGGGCGGAGACGTGGTACAGCACGTTGTTGCCCGCGACTGGCGTCGCGGTCAGTTCGACTACGCAACTGGGGTTCAGGCGCCCCAAGGTCTTGAAGAAGCGGTCGGTTCGGTTGTTATGGGCCTCGTCGACGATGACAACCGGCCGATGCAGATTGAGCCAGTTTGCGACCGACCACTTTACCCGGCCGATGTCCTTCTCAGTCAGGAACGGCTGGTTTTCCAGGTCCGCGGCGGTGACCTTCTCCAGCCCCGCAGCCACAGCCGGAGGCAAGTCCCGGAAATGCTCCTGCAGTTCCTCGAAGAATGCGTAGACGTTGCGTTTGCTCGTATCCGTCACGTTCAGGGCCTGGATGGTCGCCACGATAATGATGCAGGCCCTTCCGACATCGCCAGTGCCAACGGTCTGCAGGTTCTCCAGTTCTGCGACCCTGAGATTCTCACCCACGTAATGCGCGAGAGCCTGCCGGTACGGATGCTGGACATTGGACAGAGCTTCGAGCGTCTGGGTTCGAATCGTATCGGATGGCGTTAGCCACAGGGCAACCGGAAAATCACTATCCATGAGAGCCCGGCCGACGGGTACGACGGCATGCGCGGCCATGAGGGTTTTGCCACCCCCGGTGGGAACGCGGAGGCACGCACATGGAATCCCCGGGAACAGGTCGTGGTAAGGCACGCCGGTCACACTCTGAGCGGCCATGGCCTCCTGCCACGCCTCAGTGGTGGCAACAGAGCGGCTACGCTTTACGAAATCGACCAGCGCATCGAGCGCATCTTCCTGGTATTTTTTCAGCTTCAACATGGTCGGGTTCAGCGCATGGAGATGTCGTAAGGAATCTGCCGGAACGTGATTTCTTCGGCAGCCAGGCGAGCCGGACCGACTCGTGAGGTTTCACCGTACACGACAATCGGCATCGGAGATGGGCAGAGTGTCCTGATATGGGCGAGGACGGCACTATTCAGCACATTGCCGCCGGCGGGCCGTCGGTCGCCCAGGATGCCGTTGTACAGCAGAAAATAGGCTTTGCCGTCATGCACTCCTAAGAGCGGGCTATCGAATGGCTGCTCTCCAGCGGTACCTGTTTCCAGATGCCAGATGTAGGCGGCTAGCGTGCTGAACTTCACGTTTGCATTGAGCCGACCATGCTCATCGAAAGCGCTTTCGCCCAAGGTGTAGAACGCGAATCCACCGCCACCTTTCCACCGTACGGATTCGCTGATGCCACCCTGCTCACCGCCAATGACTTTTTCCAAGCGAGGGATGCAATGAGTCCTAGCGTGCTCGCCCATTTCAATGCCGATATACCGGCGCCCCATCTTGTGCGCGACGGCTGCGGTCGTACCGGAGCCGAGGAATGAGTCGAGGACCAAATCCCCCGGATTGCTGGCAATGTGCAAAATCCTCGACATCAGCCGCTC
This sequence comes from Burkholderia sp. WP42, assembly GCF_000745665.1. NCBI lineage: Bacteria > Pseudomonadati > Pseudomonadota > Betaproteobacteria > Burkholderiales > Burkholderiaceae > Burkholderia > Burkholderia sp. WP42. The sequence continues at coordinate 126,595 of NZ_JQJT01000010.1, forward strand.
CGGTTTTGGCGTACCGAAACTGAAGTCGGCGCCGAACAAGACGTTGCTTTCCTTTTTCGCTTCGTCGGTGTGCCCGACCTCTTCGTGCGGCCACCAAGTCCAAGGAACAAGCCCCTCGACCTCAGAAAGAAAGCGGATGACGCTGGGCTGCGCATTACCGTCTTTGCCCCAGTAAATTCGACCTTGGTCAAGCAGCTTCTGGAATTCCGGCTCAATCATTGACCAGCAACGTCCTTCGGGCGGCTTATGCTCCCGCCCGTTGGGTGCAGTGATGGTATACATCTGGTTAGGTCGAAATCCCTGTGCCGTCATAGGCAAACCCCGCCAGCGCTTTGCCGGGTCGGTCTCCTTCGGATTGTCAGGGTTACGGTATATTTTTGCTTGGGCCTCATCGAGCGGAATACGATTGCGCGATTCCTTAAACTTCTCTGGCGATTTAGCATAGACCACGAGGTAGTCATGGACATCGCCAATCGCCTCCCGGTTCTCACGGGAGTAACGTTTCTGCCAAACGTTCGACGCAATGAAGTTCTTTCGTCCAAAAACCTCATCCATCAACACCTTCAGGTAGTGCGCTTCGCTGTCGTCAATCGTCACCCAGATGCTGCCATCCTCTGCCAGCAAATCCCTGAGCAGCATGAGGCGCGGGTACATCATGGACAACCACTGGCTGTGCTCAAGTCGGTCGTCGTAGTGCTCGAAGGCGCTCTGTGTGTTGTAGGGCGGGTCAATGAAGATGCACTTGACCCGACCAGCGTAAAACGGCAGTAGAGCCTTCAGGGCCAGCAAATTGTCGCCCTGAATGATGAGGTTGTCGCCGGCAACCGACGTATCCCCGTAGATGGCTTCGCGCTTGAGCAGATGGTAGGGCACCTCGCGAGCGGTGTCCTTCGCTTGATTCTTATTTACCCAGTCGAGAAACGGCATGAGGCTGGCAGTTGGAAGAGATACAGGTTCGCTATTGTATCTTTCCGGCGGCCGAGCCTCTCTCCTATCAGCGACTAGCGGGCAGCATCAGACGTTCTCCGTGGCAGACCTTCTGCACGAAGAAAAGCTGCGGCAGTTCCCCCGGATAGCCCCGTCTCTGGGCTTCCTGGAAGAGCGACCACGACTGGGCGCGCACGCCGTGAAATCCCGGTTGCCGACTGATGCGCCCCAGTGTCTCGGCCAGCGCAGCGTAGTGCCGCTGGCTGGCCTGAAAAACCACAAGCGCATGCAGTTCCGCCATCTCGTCCTTCGTCCGCCGCCAGGTCCAGGCGGCCCGCCCACGCGCCGGATGGCGGACCAGCTCGTATCCCAGCCACGTCAGTCGCGGTGAATCGTCAACCATGTGCAGGGCCTCGCCATCCAAACCGCTGCCATCGGTCGCCAGCAACAGCCACTCGACGCGGTCGGCCATGTCCGGCCAGTACATCACGAGCACAGCATTGGCGACTCCCTTGCTTTTCCGCGTGAGCCGCTGTGCCGGCGTGCAGCCGATGCCGTATCGAGCATGGAATTTCTGCGCAAGCGCTTCTGCCTTCGCGACCCGCACGGAGCCACTGATAAACCGATGGTATCCGCGAGGGACGACGTCGAGCACGCGCGACATCGCGGCAGTCTTGCTGTGGGCAATAGGTGTGGATGCTGGCATGGTAGTCAATACGAAACCCGATGCTTCGTATAGCGCGAACCTTGCTGGCGCAATGTGATTCGGCGATGCGCGATGAAACATATTGATGTTCCGTGCAACGCACGGAAGGAATCAGCTATACGAAACCAGGAAACCCATGTTTGCAAGGACAGCACCTCGGCGAAAGCCGCGGCTGCTCGCACGCATGGCGACCTGCCCGCTGTGCCGTCGGACACCGTCCGAGCACATCGGGCAGGCCGCCAACTGCAAACATACACGCCCGAAAGGGCACGCCGGGGCGCCACTCCGGCAGGTTTCAGGCCGCCAAACCTGAAGCCGAGCAAACGCTGTAGCCGCATGCCTCTAATAGGGCTGGTGCGGCTGCGATGGGCGCTGGAGGGTGTAACTCCCTCCTTCGACCCAATCACGCCGGCATATCGTCGGCGAGACGTTGGGCGACACGGAAACGGCGTCGGGCAGGAAATGGCCTGGCGACCTGTTACCTGGTGAAAGCCGGTGCAAGACCGGCTCGGGGGGCGTACCGCAAGGGCGCAACCCGTACCGCACACGTAGGCTGATGAGCGTGCAGCGATGCACGAGGGCCGCAAGGGGAAACCTGGCGCGGCTGGCACCTCGGGAAACCGGGGGCTTCTGGATAGCTCAAGCGTGTAACGGCACCCCCTGATGGGTGCTGTGCGGAGCAGCGCGAAGCCATAGGCGTGAAGCCGTGGTTCGTAGTCGATGAAGCATGACCTGAGTACTTGAGCCGCTATGGAACATCGGGCTGGGGAAACCTGCGGGAAGCCGGAAGGCTAGGGTCAATGCGGAGACAGTGGCGTCATGCTGCGCAGTAGCTGGTAACTAACGTGGGAGCCTCTCTCCGTACCGTGCCGGGTGGCACCGCGCGGGTCGATGGCAGAGAGGGGGAGACTGACTGAGTAGGGCTTGACCGTTGGTGCGATACGACCGAAGCACCTCGGGAGCCATTCAAATGGCGGCACGGCTGGCACCGTGCTCCGAAAGGTTGGAGCGTTTGCGAAGTGTATGGTTGGGCTTGGCGGCCCGTTGCAGTGATGTGCCGTCTCTCCCGCTTGGCAGCGGGAGAGACGAACTCTGGCCTTGGCCGGTCAGATAGCGAGAACAGACTTTATTCGTTGGGAATTTTTAACTCCAAGACCGGGCGTCATGCTCGACGCCCGGTCTCCTATCCAGGTCTCGGAATACGCCACTGGCGGCTTTAACCGGCGACCGCGATGTCCCCGTCACGGTTCGCCTTGGCGGCTGGCTTTCGCACCGCATGCACCAGCTCTTCGTCGGTCGGGTTGTAATACCTCATGGCCATCTGCAGGGTCCTCCATCCGAGAACCTTGGCCAGCGTCGCGGTCTCCATCCGCGGTGCCAGTTGCGACGCGGCTTCGTGCCGCAGGTCGTGAGGGCGCAATCCATCAATGCCAGCGCGCTCGCAGGCCAGCTTGAATGCCTTTCGCAATCCACGAGCGTCGTAGAAAGTCGTCAAACGCCCGGATGCCTGTGGGGAAAGCTCGCGAAGGGCCGCTTCTGCGCGCTCCGACAGCGGCACTGTCCGCGCATCACCGTTTTTTGTCTTGTCGAGCCGAATGATGTGTCTCTCGAGGTCAATCTGTTCCCAGCGCAGATTGACCATCTCGCCGGAGCGCATCCCGGTTTCAATCGCGAGGATGATGCAGAGGCGCAATGCTGGCGTGCGGCTACTGCTGGCCGCTTCCAGCAGCCGGACTTCTTCGTCGCCTTCAAGGCGCCGCTCGCGATGTTGGCCCTTGGCGGGCCATTTGACACCGGCAAGCGGATTTCCGACCGGAATTTCCCACACCTCCCTCGCAGTGGTGAAAACCGCGGAAATGACGACCAACTCACGCCGGACCGTTTCGGAACAACAGGTCTCCAACCTTTCGTCACGATACTTGGCAAAGTCAGTCTTGCGCAGCGTGGAGAGGGGCCGCGCTGCAAGAGCGTGTTTTTTCAGCGCGCGGATACGGACCAACTCCGCTTCCCAGCCACGCTTGTGGGGCGTTTCGTCCCGCTCGTAGCGCTCGAGCAGGTCGCCGAAGGTCGTGCGCTCGAGTGCGGACCGGTCAACAAAATTGCCGTTGGTCATCTCAGCCTCAACGGTAGTCGACCAGTCAAGGGCTGCCTTATGGGACTCGAACGTCTTGGTCTGGGTGGGGTAGCCCTTGCGACGGACCTGGGCCTGGAATTGATACGGACCGCGTTTGATGATGGATGCCATCTCTGTTCCTTGAACATTGGGAACAGGGTATAGCTCGTCAGACCGCTGATATTTGCAGCAGCACTGCAGCAAAAATGCAGCAAGAAATCTGGAAACACCGCGAATCGCGGCTTGAGCTTGACGTAAGCCCTTGATTTTATTGGCGCGCCCGGTAGGAATTGAACCTACAACCCCTGCCTTCGGAGGGCAGTACTCTATCCATTGAGCTACGGGCGCATATGACAGTGACGACGGTGAAACGACCCCGATAAACCAGTCGCCACCGTTGGCAAGACGGCAAGGATACCCGGTTTCCCATGACGCGTCCACCTCGCGCCCGAATCCCCGTCCGGCCAGCTTCCCGTGCGGGTAAACACGCGCCGCCGCGCCGCTCGCCGTGATGTAAACGTTCCGTCTATAATCGTCCGTGCTTCATTGGACTGCCATTTTGCCGTTGCACCGCGCACAATTCCTAATCACGGAGACGAGGCAAGCATGAGCGAAGCACCCCACGAATCTCCCGTCAAAACTCCTGGGCAGCTGATTGCCGTTGTCATCGCGTCATTCGCCATTCCGATCGCCCTGATCGTCCTGTTCGCCAGCTATGCCAACCACGCGTTCCGTTCCGGCGCGGGCACCGACGCGCTCTCCGACCAGCAGGTCGCCGCACGCATCGCGCCGATCGCGCAGGTCGAGGTGAAGGACGCCAACGCGCCTCGCACCTACAAGACAGGCGAGGAAGTCTACAAAGCCGTGTGCGTGACCTGTCACGGCACCGGCGCGGCCGGCGCGCCGAAGTTCGGCAACAAGGACGACTGGGCGCCGCGCATCGCGCAGGGCTACGACACGCTGCTGAAGACCGCGCTGTCGGGCAAGGGCGCAATGCCACCGCGCGGCGGCACGAACCCCGACGACGTCAGCGATTATGAAATCGCCCGCGCGATCGTCTACATGACCAACAACGCAGGAGCGAACTTCGCCGAACCCGCCGCGCCGGCCGCCAACGCTACACCGGCCGCGGGCGGCGCATCGGGTGCAGCAGGCGCATCGGGCGCCGACGCATCGAACGCACAGGCCGCCGCGGCAATGGCCGCGATCGCCGCGATTCCGAAGGCCGGCGACACGCCCGCGGCCGCGCCGACCAGCGCCGACGCCGCGTCGGCCGGCAAGGCGCTGTACACGCAGGTATGCCAGGCCTGTCACGCAGCGGGCGTGCTCGGCGCACCGAAATTCGGCAGCAAGGAGGACTGGGCGCCGCGCCTGAAGGACTCGATGGACACCGTCTACAACTTCGCGCTGCACGGCAAGGGGGCGATGCCGCCGAAGGGTGGCTCGAACGCGTCCGACGCCGACGTGAAGGCGGCCGTCGACTACATGGTCAACGCGGCGAAGTAACAACGCGCCGACGAGCATCGCTTCGGCGTCCGCGTCCGATGCGCTCCAGCCCCGCCCCCTGACCTTCAGGGGGCGGGGCATTTCATTGGAAAACCCGACGCGCGAACGCGCTCGAACCATAGCTCAATGTCCGCAACTGGACACCGCGCGCGAGCCGGTGTGTCCCGTGTGTCGCGTCCGGGTACAGCACGCCGCATCGCTCTTCATGACGCGGCAGCCCCCTCACGTGCGTACCTGTTGCTCCCCATCCTCGCGAACAGGCTTCGACTTCGACGCCTATTAGGCCGCTCCGACGCCGCATCGCCCGCTTCTTCCCCCGACTCGCCCGCCCGTCCTCCCACCGCCGGGCAGAACCACACAGCCGCCGCGTTACCGGCCTATTGCCGAAATAAGCCGTGTTTTGCGGCTCTGCTCGCGGCATAAAAGAAAACGCCCCCATCGGATACTCGGAAGCATGGACAGATGCGCGCCGTCGGCGGCGGACGCTTCACGCGCAGCACATCGTGTCTCGTTCCGGAGTGGGTGCATGAGAAAGATGAGAGTAGCGGAGTATCTTGCGGCGTTTCTGGCAAGCCAGGGGGCTCGCCACGTGTTCACGGTCACCGGCGGCGGCGCCATGTTCCTCAACGATGCACTGGCACACACCGACGGGCTTACGCCGGTCTATTGCCATCACGAGCAGGCCTGCGCAATGGCGGCAGAGGGCTACGCGCGCATCGCAAACACGCCGGGCATCCTCAACGTCACGACGGGCCCCGGCGGTATCAACGCCCTGAACGGCGTATTCGGCGCGTTCACCGACTCGATCCCGCTCATCGTCCTGTCCGGACAGGTGAAGCGCGACACGCACCTCGTGACCACGCCCGTTCCGGGGCTGCGCCAACTCGGCGATCAGGAGGCGGACATCGTAGCGATGGCGCGTCCCGTCTGCAAAGACGCCGTCACCCTCACCGATCCGCTGCAGGCCCGCGCCGTGATCGAACGAGCGTGGGCGCTGTGCCAGCACGGCCGGCCCGGCCCCGTCTGGATCGACATCCCGATCGATGTGCAGTCCGCACAGATCGACGCGGACGCGCTCGAACCCTGGGATCAACGCCTGCCGACGCTGCCCGGCGTGCTCGACGGCGATGCGCTCGATACGGCGGTCGAGCAACTGCTCGCCCGCATCGCGCAATCCCGGCGGCCGCTGTTTCTGCTCGGTACGGGCGCCCGCCTGTCGGGACAGCACGACAACCTCGTGCGCATCGCGGAATGCCTCGGCGTACCGCTTGCGACCGGATGGACCCACGATACCGTCCCGTCCGATCATCCGCTGTTCGCGGGCCGCCCCGGCACCATCGGCACGCGGCAGGGCAACTTCGTGCTGCAAGCCGCCGATCTGGTCGTCGTGTTCGGCAGCCGGCTGAACATCCGGCAAACGGGATACAACTTCACGAGCTTCGCGAAAAACGCGCACATCGTGCAGATCGACGTCGATGAAGCGGAGACCCGCAAGCCGACCCTGCGCCCGCACGAAGCGATCGTCGCCGATCTTCGCGACCTGACGCCTCGACTCCTGCGCGCGGCGCCGCAGCGCGCGACACCGTCGCGGTTCGACGAATGGCGCGCCTGGATCGACCGGACCAAGGCGCGCTACCCGGCGCTGGAGGCCCGACCGCGCCCGTGGAACGGCAAGATCAACCCCTATCTGTTCGTTCAGGCGCTGTTCGAGTTGTCGCGCCCGGGCGACGTGGTCGCGACGGGCAACGCATCGGCCTGCATCATCCCGTTCCAGATCGCGCCGGTCGCGCGCGGCGTCCGGCTGTTCTCGAACTCCGGCAGCGCGTCGATGGGCTACGACCTGCCCGCCGCGATCGGCGCCGCGTTCGCGGCGCCGCAAGGCGGACGCATCTGGGCCATCGCGGGCGACGGCAGCGTGCAGATGAACATCCAGGAGCTGCAGACGATCGCGCACTATCGGTTGCCGATCAAGGTGATCGTGCTGAACAACGCCGGCTATCTGTCGATCCGCTCATCCCAGGCCAACTTCTTCAAGCGCCTGTCGGGCGAAGGCCCGAACAGCGGCGTGACGCTGCCCAATTTCGCAGCGGTCGGCGCAGCGTACGGTCTGCCGTCGGTCCGGCTCGATCAACAGCATTTCCACGATGCGCTGCGCGCGGCGATCGAAGCCCCCGGCCCCGGCCTCATCGAGGTCATGCTCGATCCCGAACAGGGGTTCGAGCCGCGCGTCAGCTCACGCCAGTTGCCCGACGGAACCATCCGCAGCCCCGAACTCGAGGACATGTTCCCGTTCCTTCAGCCCGAAGAGCTCGCGGCCGCGATGCCTGGCGCCGCTCCGTCCGAATCGCCGAGCGCACAGCATTGACGTCGACGGTCGACCCATCGGCAACCGTATTCCCTGATCGAGTCATCCCGGAGTTTTCATGAACTACAAGCAAGAATCCGAGCGCCTGTTCGACGGACTGTTCGTCCTCGAGCTGGCCAACAACCATTGGGGCAATGTCGACCGCGGCCTCCGGATCATCACCGACTTCTCGCGAATCGTGCGCTTCAACAACGTGAAGGCTTCGATCAAGCTGCAGTTCCGCGACGTCGACCGGTTCGTGCATCGGGATTTCCGCGAGCGCTCGGACATCCGCTACATCAAGAAGACGCTCGATACGCAGATGAGCATCGACGACTACAAGACGATGACGGACGCGGTACGCGCCTCGGGATGCATTCCGATGGCCACGCCGTTCGACGAGGAGTCGGTCAGGCTGTGCGCGCGGCTCGGCGTCGAGATCATCAAGATCGCCAGCTCCGACCTGAACGACTGGGTACTGATCGAGGAAATCGCGAAGACGCGCAAGCCGGTCATCGTGTCGACCGGCGGATCGTCGCTCAAGGACGTCGACGACCTGGCGAAGTTCTTCCGCAATCGGCACATCCCGCTCGCCATCAATCATTGCGTCTCGATCTATCCGTCGGAGGACCAGGAGCTCGAAATCAATCAGATCGACTTCCTGCGCGACCGCTATCCGGATCATGTCATCGGCTTCTCGACCCACGAAAAGACCGACTGGACGAGCTCCGTCATGATCGCGTACGCGAAAGGCGCGCGAACCTTCGAGCGCCATATCGACATCGACGCCGACGGCATCCCGGTGTCGCCGTACTGCACGCTGCCCGACCAGGCCGACATCTGGTTCAAGGCGTACCGGAAGGCAGTGGAAATGTGCGGCGCGCCGGGCACGGCCAAGCGCATCCCGCCGCAAAAGGAGATCGCGTATCTCGACGGCCTGGTGCGCGGCGTCTATGCGAAGCGCGATCTCGAGGCCGGCGCCGAGCTGCGCGCAGACGACTACTACCTCGCCATCCCGCTGCAAAAGGGGCAAATGAGCTGTCGGGAGCTGATGAACGGCGAGCGGTTGCTGGAGCCGGTGACCGCGCATGCGCCGATCAAGGTGACGCAGATCGACAGCCCCTACGCTCAGAACGCCGCATTGCGAGAAGCGATCGAGCAGCGCGGGCTGTGAGCGACGGCGGCGCGCCGCGATGGCTCGACTTCGCGATATCGCGCGCGCGCGCCGTCGAATCGCCCGAAATGCACTCGCATCTCGCCTCTTTCCGGCCGACGGTCCATTCGCCATTTTGGTTAGCATGAAATCGTCGACTACATCAATATCCTCGGGTGGTGCATGAAAGCGGTCATTCTTGCCGGCGGGCTGGGAACGCGGCTGATGGAAGAAACGGTGGTCAAGCCGAAGCCGCTGGTGGAGATCGGCGGCAAGCCGATGCTCTGGCACATCATGAAGCTCTACGCCGCGCACGGCATCACGGACTTCATCGTGTGCGGCGGATACAAGAGCTATCTGATCAAGGAGTATTTCGCGAACTACATGCTGCACAACGCGGACGTCACGTTCGACATCGCGGCCGGCGCCATGGACATCCACCATCATCGCGTCGAGCCGTGGCGCGTCACCATCGTCGATACGGGCGAGCGGACGATGACGGGCGGGCGGCTCAAGCGCATCCGCTCATATCTCGGACAAGAAGACTTCTGCATGACGTACGGAGATGGCGTCGGCGACATCGACATCACGCAGCTGATCCGCCATCACCGCGATCACGGGCGCCATGCAACCGTCACCGCCGCCCAGCCGGTCGGCCGGTTCGGCGCGATGAGCGTCGACGGCGACCGCGTCGTCTCGTTCAAGGAAAAACCGCTCGCCGATGGCAGCTGGGTCAATGCTGGCTTCTTCGTGCTCAAGCCCAGCGCGCTCGACTACATCGACGGCGACGTGATGTGGGAGACGGGCCCGATCGAACGCCTTGCCGGCGAAGATCAGCTGCGCGCGCATTTCCATACGGGCTTCTGGCATCCGATGGACACGTTGCGCGACAAGACGGCGCTCGACGAGATGTGGAACAGCGGCAACGCGCCGTGGAAGTGCTGGACAGCATGAGCACGCCGTCCTTCTGGCATGGTCGCCGCGTTTTCGTGACGGGCCACACGGGCTTCAAAGGCGCATGGCTCACGATGTGGCTGAGCAGCCTCGGCGCGCGCGTGACCGGTTACGCGCTGCCGCCGCCGACCACGCCGAGCCTTTACGCGCTGGCCGAAACCGGCCGCCTGCTCGACGCCGAAACGATCGCCGACATCAACGACGCGAAGCAGCTCGCGCAATCGCTGCAATCCGCCGCACCGGAAGTCGTGTTCCACCTCGCGGCGCAGCCTTTGGTGCGCGACAGCTACTCGATGCCCGTCGAAACCTTCGCGACCAACGTGATGGGCACCGCCCATCTGCTGGAAGCGGTCCGCGGTGCGCCATCCGTGCGCGCGGTCATCGTCGTCACGACGGACAAATGCTATGAGAACCGCGAATGGGTGTGGGGCTATCGCGAAACGGACCCGCTGGGCGGTCACGATCCGTACAGCGCGAGCAAGGCCGCCGCGGAGATCCTGACTGCCGCGTGGCGCGCGTCGTTCTTCCGCCCGGGCCCATCGATCGTGACCGCGCGAGCCGGCAACGTGATCGGCGGCGGCGATTTCGCACGCGACCGCCTGCTGCCCGATTTCGTCCGCGCGATCGAGCGCGGTGACGCTCTCGAGATCCGTAATCCGCACGCCGTGCGCCCGTGGCAGTTCGTTCTCGACCCGCTGCAAGGCTACATCGAGCTGGCCGAGCGCGCGTACGGCGCAGAAGCCGGGCTCGATAGCGCATGGAATTTCGGCCCGGACGAGTCCAGCACGTGCACGGTCGGCGAGGTGATCCGCGGTTTCGCCGACGTGTGCGCGCCATGGGCGCCGGCCCGCATTTCGTTCGGCGCAAGCGCGCCGCAACCGCACGAGGCTACGGTGCTGAAGCTGGATACCTCCAAGGCGCGTTCGCAGCTCGTGTGGCGGCCGCGCCTCGGCCTGCGCGAAACGCTGGAGTGGACCGCCGACTGGTATCGAAGCTATCTGTCGGGCGGCGATCTGCGCGCATTGACGCAGACGCAGCTCGACCGTTACATCGCGCGCAGCGCCGAGCGCTGAGCGCCGGGCTCGCTACGCCGCGAGCCTGCACGCGACCTGGAACACCCAGGATTCGCTGCCGCCGTCCTCGACACGCAGACGCCGCAGCACCAGCGTCGACAGGCCGCACTGTTCCAGCAATTTCCTGAGCGACTGCTCGGAATAGAAATTGATGTGCTCGTGCCAGTGGCGCTTCTTCAGATGCGGCTCGGGCAACGCCTCCCGCATCAGCGGTTCGAGCGGAACCTCGACATACAGCACCGAGCCCGCGTCCATCGTGCGCGTGATGTCGGCGAGCACGTCGGCCGGATACGGCACGTGCTCGAGCACGTTGCTGCAGACGACCAGCCCATACTTCTTCGCGAATGCCTCGGCCTTTCCGACCACGGTCGCGCCGTCGATTACCGGCTTCGCGCTAATGTCATAGATGTCGAAAATGTCGCATCGTCCCTTGAACGGCGTATTCCTGCCCGTGTCGCCGCCCCAGTCGAGCAGGCTCAGCGGAAACGCGACGAACGGCGCGAGGAATTGCTCGCACTGTTCGATGTACGAGCTTCCCGCGTTCAGTGCGTCGTTTCTCGACGTATAGCCCGGCTCGTATTGCTCTCGCAACGCGTTGTAGGCCGGCCCGCGATAGTCGTGATACAGATTGCCCAGTTCGTCGTCGGAAAAGCGAATGTCGAGAAACAGGAACCCGCACGCGGTGCAGTGCAGGGATTTGCACACCGAGTAAGCCATCCCGTTCCGAATGGTGCGCAAGCCCCAGCTCTCGTCGATCTCGACCGGATACCAGCCGAACGCGCGATGCGCGACGAACGGCATCAGGATCGCCGGAGACGACTGGATTGCGTCGCTGCCGCAGCACACGCAGCGTGTCGCGATGCGCGGCCTGCTCGCGAGCGGCGGCACGGTGCCTGCCTGCTCGCGGGCGGCCGCCGGACCGTCGCCGCATCCCGTTGTCGGGTCGCTCATGTCGACCGGCCGGGACGCCGTCATGCCGTTGCACCGAGTGCCGCTGCCTGCGCAAGCGGCTGCGCATTCGCGGCAAAGTGACGATCCACCTTCTCGATCATCTCGGCCGCGCCTGCGTCCCATCCGTCGATGTACCCGCGCAAGTTCTCGAAGTACTGCGCGCGAGCTTCTTCGAAGCGGGCATAGAAATCTTCGCCGGCCTCGATGCCCGCGTAGAGCCGCGGAAACTTGCCGGGCTCGGCGCCGTCGATCTCCTCGTCGCGCCACGGCCCGTTGTCCATGAAGGCGGGAATCGCGCCGCAAGCCAGTGCTTCGACATTCAGGTTGCTGCACGCGTCGGCCGTATAGAAGAAGCGGCAGTTGCGCAGCATGATCGCGAGCTGCTCCTTCGAGGCTGGCCATTCCCGCGTAATCAGGACGGTCCCCGGCACGACCTCCGGCGCTCCGTACAGCGCGCCCTTGCCGATGTAGGTGATGTCCATCTGACGATGCTCGGCCGGGTATGTGCCATTGCTGTGAAACAGCGGGTTCACATCTCCGAAGTAGCTGACGTGATGCGGATTGGGATGCATCACCTTCGAATGCGTGAGGATGAAATCGCGCTCGCCGACATTGACCGGTCTCGCCGGGTTGTCCTTGTTCAGGAAGTAGCGGATCACGTTGCGCGCATTCAGCGCGTTGTTCACCATGACCTCCGGGTAGACGACGTAGCACTCGTCGATCCGGCGCTGCGAGAAGTCCTTCAGCATCTTGAGATCGAAGGTGCGCACGGCACGCAGCACCTCGTCGACGATCTGGCGTTCGGCGTCGTTCTTCGGTTCATACGTGTCGTAGTCGATTCCCAGTATCGATTCACGGCCGTCGACGAACTGATACGTGCATACATAGGCCGACCGCCCTGCTTTTTCGATCGCCTGGGCGAGTCGCGCAAGCGCCAGCACGCCATTCGACTTGAAGGTCAGATACAGCGGTGCACAAATGATGAAGTCTGCATTGCCCATGGAAATACCCGGCCGTTCGTTGGAGTCGTGAAATCGCGGGTGCGTCGCATCCGCTCGCATACGCAGTCAAGACTAGCGCATTGCCGCTCGGTCGAAACCTCGAACAGCGGCGGTATCCGGCTGCAATTCGCATGCGGGTTCGCATGCACGGCGCACCGCGCGAATTACGGGTAAAAAACCGCGCTGTTTCCCGCTTAGAGCGGGTCCGTTCGACCAGACAATCGCTCCATCGGTCACGCGAAGCATCCGCGACAACGCAATCCATGCTGCGGGCGGCACTTCGGCACATCGGCCATTTCCACTCCTGCCACTCGCCATGCCAATACCGCAACTCCCCACCGCACTTCCCGCGACGGCGTATTCCCGCGCCGCGTTCGATCCCGCCATCGCCGAACGCGGCACCGGCATGGATCTGGATTTCGGCGCAGCGGGCGCTCCCGAGCCTGGCGACTGGACCGAATTCGTGCGGCAATACAACGCGTTGCCCGATGAGCCGTTGCCGTCGGCTGCCTACGTGTGGGGCGCCGGCGCGTTCGGGCTCGAACTCGTGCGACGGCTCACCGAGGCCGGCACACGTGTTCTGGCCGTCGTCGATCGCAATCCCGCCCTCCATGCGCACGGCGTTGCCGGCCTGCCGTGCCTGTCGCCCGAGGAGCTGTTGTCGCGCACGCCTGCGGCGGTCGCACTGGGCATCCACAACGGCTCCACCGACCTCGCGACACTCGTCACACGACTGCGATCGAGCGGATTCGATGTATGGCTGCCGCAACGATTGTGGCGGGCGGCGGCCCGCGTTGGCCGGAACTGGCCGGCCGCATTCTGGCTGGATGGGTCTTTCTACGGCCAGCAGGATCCGCGCGAGGCGCTCGACGAAGCCCGCGCCGTGCTGGAGTGCTTCGCCGACGAAGCCAGTGCACGCGTTTTCTGGGGCGAACTCTGCGCGCGCGCACTCGACAAGGTGTCGCTTCGCGCTGCCCCCGAAGCGCGGCAATATGCGCCCGCGAGCCTGCCGTCGTGGCCGCAGCCGGTTCGACTGATCGACGCCGGCGCGTATGACGGCGACACCCTGCGAGCGTTCGCGCAATGCGGCTTGAGCATCGAGAAAAGCCTGTGCTTCGAACCGGATCAGGCCAATTTCGCGGCATTGCAGGCCGCGCGCACCAGCGCGCGCGACATGATGTGCTGGCCGCTCGGTCTTTCCGATCGGACCAAATTGCTGCGCTTCCACGCGGGCAACGGCACCGCGAGCCGCACCGGCCACGACGGGGATGCGATCATCCAGTGTGTGTCGCTCGACGAAACGGCGCCGGATTTCCCCGCCACGCTGCTCAAGATGGACATCGAAGGGGCCGAGCTCGACGCGCTGCGCGGCGCCGAAGGATTGATCGCACGCACCGGTTGCGCGATGGCGATCTCCGCGTATCACACGCCCGACCACCTGTGGAAAGTCCCGCTGCTGATGCACCGCCTGGCCCCGCAGCACCCGATGGTGCTGCGCGCACACGCGTACGGCGGTTTCGAGACGGTTGCGTACGCGTTGCCGCCCGAAGCAGCAGACCATCTGCGCACGGTACCGTCTGCAATCCCGCAGGCAGCGGCATAACCGCCGTCGGGTGAACTGCGGTGCCCGGCATCGCGTCTCGGCGCCACGCGCGCATCGTCCGGCGGCCGGCCGAGCGCTCCGGTCCGTAAGACACGGCCGACCACGCAACCCTAACGGTCAGACAAGGATCATATGAATCAGCAAGCGTTACGTCGCGAAATCCTCGCACTGGTCGAACAGTACGCGCAGCTCAGCTGCGCGCCTGCGCCGTTCATACCGGGCGATACGGCGATTCCGCCGTCGGGCAAGGTGATCGGCGCCGCCGAACTGAAGAACATGGTGGAAGCGTCGCTCGACGGCTGGCTGACGACCGGCCGCTTCAATCGCCAGTTCGAGGCGGCGCTCGCTCAGGTACTGGGCGTCAAGCATGTGTTGACGGTCAACTCGGGGTCGTCGGCCAACCTGGTCGCCTTCTCGGCGCTCACGTCGCCTCGCCTCGGCGATCGCGCGATCCGCCCGGGCGACGAAGTGATCGGCGTCGCCGCCGGCTTTCCGACCACGGTCAATCCGATTCTGCAGTTCGGGGCCGTACCGGTGTTCGTCGATGTCGACATTCCGACCTACAACGTCGACCCTGCACTGATCGAAGCCGCGATCACGCCGCGCACGCGCGCGATCATGCTGGCACATACGCTCGGCAACCCGTTCAACCTGGAAGTGGTGACGGCGCTGTGCCGCAAACACGGCTTGTGGCTCATCGAAGACTGCTGCGACGCACTGGGGGCAACCTACCAGGGGCGCAAGGTCGGCACGTTCGGCGACATCGGCACGCTGAGTTTCTACCCCGCGCACCACATCACGATGGGCGAGGGCGGCGCGGTGTTCACCAACAACGATGAACTGCGGCGCATCGCCGAATCGTTTCGCGACTGGGGCCGCGACTGCTATTGCGAGCCGGGACGCGACAACACCTGCAACAAGCGATTCTGCTGGAAACTCGGCGATCTGCCCGAAGGTTACGATCACAAGTACACGTATTCGCACCTCGGCTACAACCTCAAGATCACCGACATGCAGGCCGCCTGCGCGCTCGCGCAGCTCGACCGCCTCGACGATTTCATCGCGCGGCGACGTAGCAATTTCGCGTTCCTGCGCACGCGCCTCGAAACCTGCAGCGAATTCCTGATCCTGCCGGAAGCCACGCCCGACAGCGCTCCGTCGTGGTTCGGCTTTCCCATCACGCTGCGCGACAACGCACCGGTGAGCCGTCGCGACCTGCTCGGCTATCTCGAGCAAAAGAAGATCGGTACCCGACTGCTGTTCGCCGGCAATCTGACGAGGCAACCGTACATGGCCGGGCGGAACTATCGCGTCGCATCGACGCTGAACCGCTCGGACAAGGTCATGAACGACACGTTCTGGATCGGCGTCTACCCCGGCTTGAGCGAATCGATGCTCGACTACGCCGCGACGGCGATCGAGCAATATCTCGGCGTCGCGTTTTGAAGACGGCGCGCGAATCTCGCGCCGCACGTTGCTTTGCTCATAGGAGGCGGCGCCGGTCGTGAACATTTTCTTCTCCGGCGGCACCGGCTTCTTCGGCAAAGCCGTGTTGCGATACCTGACGGCGCTCGACGGCCGCGCACGCGAAGCGCTCGTGTCGCAGATGACCGTATTGAGCCGCGACCCCGATCGATTTCTCGGTCAGCATCCCGAGTTCGCCGCGTTGCCGTGGCTCACCTTTCATCGAGGCGATATCGAGGCGCCCGAGAGCCTGCCGCGCGACGGAGACTTCACGCACGTCCTCCATGCAGCCGCGGATTCGACGAACGTCGGCCATCTCGATCCGTGGCGACGGCATGAGCAGATCACGCTCGGCACGAAGAACATGCTGCAGTTCGCAGCCGATCGCGGGATCCGCCGCTTCCTGTTGACCAGCTCCGGCGGCGTGTACGGTTCCCAGCCAGCGGACCTCGACACCATTCCCGAGACCTATCACGGGATGCCCGACCCGCTGCACGCCGCCAACGCCTACGGCGTCGCCAAGCGGCAGGCGGAACATCTGTGCGCGCTCTATGCCGACCGCTACGGCATCGAGCCGGTCGTCGCGCGTTGCTTCGCGTTCGTCGGCGAGGATCTGCCGCTCGACGTCCATTTCGCGATCGGAAACTTCATCCGCGATGCGCTGTTTCGCGACGAGATCGTCATCAACGGCGACGGCAGCCCGGTTCGCTCGTACATGGACCAGGCCGAACTGGCACGCTGGCTGCTGGCGATATTGCGAAACGGAATGGCCGGCCGCGCGTACAACGTCGGCGGCCACGAGCCCGTCACGCTGCTCGAGGCGGCGCGACTCGTCAGCAGCGTGCTCGGCAACGACAAGCCGGTGCGCGTCCTTCACCGGGCCGGCGGCGACAATCCGATCCGCAATCGCTATCTGCCGGATCTGTCGCGCGCCGAAAGCGAGCTCCGGCTGGTCAACGAAATCGATCTGGCAGACGCGCTGCGCCGCGCCGGCCACGGCATTCGCAGTCGCATCGGTGCCGGCCGCGCATACTGACGCGCGGCGCGACGCCCCGCGTCACTTCTGCAACAACGCCTTCAAACTCGCGAGCCGGTCCTTCGGCGTCATCGGCGCTTCCTCCGGCGTCGGCGGCGGCGCTTCGTCGAGCCCCATCTCGGGGATGAAGCGCGACGGCTCGCACACCACCGTCTCCCGCGCCCGCTTGCGCTTCTTGCACCAGTTCAGATGCAGGCTGCGCTGCGCGCGCGTGATCGCGACGTACATCAGCCGGCGCTCCTCCTCGATCCGTTCGCTGTCGACCGGGCCGTCGTCGTCGCTGCCGCCGCGGTGCGGCATGATCCCTTCCTCGACGCCGACCAGGAACACGTGCGGATACTCGAGCCCCTTCGACGCATGCACCGTCGACAGACGCACCGCGTCCGGGTCCTCGTCCTTGCCTTCGAGCATCGACATCAGCGCGACCGTCTGAATCAGGCCGAGCAGATTCTTGCCGGTGTCCGCCAGCCCGTCCGCGTTGTGGAAGCCCTCGGCCTCGCCGTCCACGGCTTCGGTCTCCGGCTTGGTGCCCTTGCGCTTCAGCCATTCGAGGAATTCGAGCACGTTCTGCCATTTCGACTGCGCCTGCCGCTCGTCGAACGCGTCGTACAGGTACGCCTCGTAGTGAATGGCGTCCATCATGTCGTCGAGCACGACGCTCGCCGGCTCCTTGTCCGCACGCTCGGTCAGGCGCTGGATGAAGTCGCAAAACATCCGCAGCGGCTCGACCTGGCGCGCCGACAGCCGCGCCTCGATCCCGCCCATGTACACGGCCTCGAACAGCGACACCTTCGCCTGCCCCGCGAACGAGCCGAGCGCCTCCAGCGTCGTGTTGCCGATCCCGCGGCGCGGCGTCGTGACCGCGCGGATGAACGCGGGATCGTCGTCGGCGTTCGCGATCAGCCGCAGATACGCGCACAGGTCCTTGATCTCCGCCTTGTCGAAGAACGACTGCCCGCCCGACAGCACGTACGGAATCCGCTCGCGCCGCAGCACCTGCTCGAAGATCCGCGCCTGGAAGTTGCCGCGATACAGGATCGCGTAGTCGCGAAACTGCGCGCGCCGCTCGAACTTGTGCGCGGACAGCCGGAACACGACCGATTCGGCCTCGTGCTCCTCGTCGTTGCACGGCGTGACGGTGATCGAATCGCCCATCCCGTGCTCGGACCACAGCTTCTTCTCGAACAGCTTCGGGTTGTTCGCGATCACGTTGTTCGCGGCGGTCAGGATCCGCACCGTCGACCGGTAGTTCTGCTCGAGCTTGATCACGTGCAGCTTCGGGAAATCCTTGCCGAGCTGCGCGAGGTTCTCGAGCGTCGCGCCGCGCCAGCCGTAGATCGCCTGATCGTCGTCGCCGACCGCCGTGAACGCGGCGCGCGGGCCGGCCAGCAGCTTCAGCAGCTCGTACTGGCACGCGTTGGTGTCCTGGTATTCGTCGATCAGCAGGTAGCGCAGCTTGTTCTGCCAGCGGTCGCGCACCTGCTCGTTGTTCGCGAACAGCTCGGCCGGCAGGCGGATCAGGTCGTCGAAATCGACGGCCTGGTACGCGTGCAGCGTCGCGACGTAGTTGCGGTAGACGAGCGCGGCCTGGTGTTCGTCCTCGTTGGCCGCGATGGTCATCGCCTCCTCGGGCATGATCAGGCCGTTCTTCCACAGCGAGATGGTGCTCTGGATCTTGCGGATCAGCCCCTTGTCGGTGGTGCCGATCTGCTCCTGGATCATGCCGAAACAGTCGTCCGAATCCATGATCGAGAACTGCGGCTTCAGGCCCACGTGCTCGGCTTCCTGACGCAGGATCTGCACGCCGAGCGAGTGGAACGTACACACGGTGAGCTGATTGACGGGCACCTTGCGGCCTTCCTTGCCGGGCGTGGTGAGCGTCTTGCCCTCCAGCAGCTTCGACACGCGCTCGCGCATCTCGGCGGCCGCCTTGTTCGTGAAGGTGACGGCCGCGATGTGGCGCGGCTCGAAGCCTTTCGCTTCGATCAGGTGCGCGATCTTCTGCGTGATCACGCGGGTCTTGCCGCTGCCCGCGCCGGCGAGCACGAGGCAGGGACCGTCGAGGTAGCGCACCGCTTCGTTCTGAGCGGGGTTGAGGCCTGCGGACATGATGGCGGATGATGTTGCGGTTGACGGCGGAACGCCGGGAGGATGCCGCGCGCGCGACGGCTGGAATGCAGGCTCACGCACGGGCAGGACGCGCATGTTAACACGTCGGCGGCCCGCTTTTCGGGAGGCCCGCCGCATGGGGCAGAGCGGGCGGGACGCTCGTTTTCGCGGGTCGGCCGAACGGCTAATCCGGCCCTCTCGTCGCCATTTCGCCGGTCCGATCGGCCACAATGGCTGCACGTCCGGCGCGCTGCTCGGCCCCGCGCCGGGCCGCCCCGCCCCGCCACTTCACCGGATCGACTCCATGGGATACCCGCTTGCCACCGCCGCCCTCGGCCCGCTGCTGTTCCTGCAAGGCCGTCACGTACGCCGCGTCACGCCGCGGCTGCCCGAGGCAGCCGGCCCGCGCGACGGCGTGACCGGCGACGGCCCGCCGCTGCGCGTGCTGGTGGTCGGCGATTCGGCTGCCGCGGGCGTCGGCGTCGCGTCGCAATGCGACGCGCTGTCCGGGCAACTGGCGCGGCGGCTCGCCGCCACGCATCGGGTCCACTGGAAACTGCTCGCACGCACGGGGCTGACCACGCGCGAGCTGATCGACTGGCTCGCGACCGAGCCGGCCGGGCGATTCGACGTCGCGGTGACGTCGCTCGGCGTCAACGACGTGACGGCCGGCGTGCCGCCGGCCCGCTGGCGCGCGCAGCAGGCCGAGCTCGTGCAGCTGCTCGCCACGCGCTTTCAGGTCGCGCACGTGATCCTGTCGGCCGTGCCGCCGATGGAGCGCTTCCCCGCACTGCCTCAGCCGCTCGCGTGGTATCTGGGGCGGCGCGCGAAACGGCTCAACGCGGCGCTGGCCGAATGGGCGGCGCCGCGGCCGAACTGCACGTTCCTGCGCGTCGCGCTGTCGTTCGAGCGCGACCAGATGGCCGCCGACGGCTTCCATCCGGGCGCGGCGGCCTGCGAGGCTTGGGCCGCGCAGGTCGCCGACGCGGTGGCGCGGCAGCGAGCTGCTGCGTGACGGCGCGCGATAGCGGGCGGCCGGTTGCGGCACCGCATCCGCAACAGTGCCGCCCACAAAGGCACGGCGAATGCCTGCCGCGCCGACGCGGTTGCCGCTTGCCGCTTGCCGCTTGCCGTCTGCCGTCTGCCGTCTGCCGTCTGCCGATGGGCATTCTGCCGACCCCGTCGATGCGGGTCGCCGCGCCATGCCAAAATAGCCGGTCGTCCCCGCGCCAACCCGGCGCGCCATCCTTTCGTTTCGTACGCAGCCAGGAATTGCCATGTCGTCATTGCTCAGGATTGGTTTGATGGGTTTCGGTTTCGCCGGCGCGACGTTCCACGCGCCGGTGATCGCCACGAGCGGCCGCACCGAGGTCACCGCGATCGCAACGGGGCAACCCGATCGCGCGCGCGCCGCATATCCGGCCGCGCGCATCGTCCCCGACCTCGAAACGCTGCTGCGGCTGGACGTCATCGACTGCGTGGTGATCGCCACGCCGAACGACACGCACTTCACGCTCGCGCGCCAGGTGCTCGAAGCCGGCCGCCACGTGGTCGTCGACAAGCCGGTCACGCTGACCGCCGACGAAGCGCTCGCGCTCGCCCGGCTCGCCAACGCGCGCAGCCGCCTGTTCGCGCCGTTCCACAACCGCCGCTGGGACGGCGACTTCCTCACCGTGCGCCGGATCGTCGAATCGGGCGAGCTCGGCCGCCTCACCTACTTCACGTCGCACTTCGACCGTTTCCGCCCGACCCCGCGCACTCGCTGGCGCGAGGAGCCGGCCCGCGGCGGCGGCCTGCTGCTCGACCTCGGCCCGCATCTGATCGATCAGGCGCTCGCATTGTTCGGCCTGCCCGAGACGGTCAGCGCGACGGTCAAGACGCGCCGCGACAACGGCACGGCGCCCGACTTCGTACACCTGATGCTCGGCTACCCGGACAAGGACGTCGCGCTGCACGCGAGCGCGCTGTCGGCGATCGAGCCCGCGCGCTTCACGCTGCACGGCACGCGCGGCAGCTACCAGAAGTTCGGGCTCGACACGCAGGAAGACCAGCTGAAGGCCCGCCTCACGCCCGACGACGTCGAATTCGGCGGCGGCAACCCGCCCGGCGTGCTGCGCACGCTCGAAGGCGAGGTCGAGGTCGAGCGGCCGGTGCCGACGCTCGACGGCCAGTACGCGGAGTTCTACCGGGCGCTCGCCGCGGCCGTCCACGACGGCGCGCCGTTCCCCGTCACGCCGCAGGACGCCGTCGACGTGATGACCATCATCGAGCTTGCCGCGCAGAGCGAACACGAAGGCCGCCGCGTACCGTTCGTACGGCGCGTCGTCTGAAAGGCGGTCGGCGCGGGCCCTTGCCGCGCCGGCCGTCGCGGCAAGCTCGATCCGCGGTCCGGCCGCACCGTGCCGCGCGCCCGCGCGGCGGCCGCTCGCGCCGCATCACGGAACAACCCCGCCGAACAAACCGTTACAAATGGTGCGGGAACGAAAGTCAGCGCTGCCCCGGTCTGACGCGTTTCTCAAAAAGTCGATCCGACACCAAACCGTCAGGAGAATTGTGATGCAACGGTTGATTCGCGCAGCGGCATGCTGCGTTCTGGTTTCCGCACTCGCGGCCTGTGTCGTGCAGCCGCAGCGATCGGTCCGGCAGGTTCCGCCGCCGCCGCCGCGCCCGAACCCGCAGGTCGTCGCCAACGAGCGCATGCAGGAAGTGCAGGGCCGGATCGACAATCTGCACCGCCGCATCGACGCGCGCGTGAACGGCGGCTACTATCCACCGCCGTACGGCGCGCAGCTGCACCATCGCCTCGACGTGATCCGCCAGGAGGCGAGCGACATGTCGACGCAGCACAGTGGCGGCCTGTCGGGCGACGAGCAGCGCGTGCTGAACCAGGAACTCGACACGGCCGCACGCGCGATCGGCGAGTGACGCCGGGCGCGCGCGGGCGCCGGCGAGCACGTCGGCGCCCGCGCCGCGCTTGTCGCGAAGCGACATTCTTTTGCTCAAATTGACAACGCCGACCCGCTCGCGTACAGTCGCCCGCACGCGTCGGGAGAGCGCGTGACCGCATAGTCGATACGCCGGTCGCGCCGCCGAAGGGGCACACCCGCAAACTCTCAGGCAAAAGGACCGACCGCGTCGGGGAATCCCGTTCCGCGCATTGCGCGGGCCGCCTTCCCCGCACTCTGGAGAGCGGCAGTAGCCCGCTGCGCACATGCTGCGCGGGCAGGCTGCCCACCGAAGGGGCGCGCGTTTGCCGGCTTGGTCCGCAGCGCAATCTCTCAGGTATCGAGGACAGAGGGGCATGTACCGGATCGCTCGCAGGCCACACGGCCGCGAAGGTCCGCACATGGCCGTTCTGACCCGCGCGCAAGCGCCTTGCCTGAGGCCTCGATGACTGCCCTGAATCACACCCCGCTCAACGCCGCGCACCGCGCGCTCAATGCCCGCATGGTCGACTTCGGCGGCTGGGACATGCCCGTCAACTACGGCTCGCAGATCGAAGAGCACGAAGCCGTGCGCACCGACGCCGGCATGTTCGACGTGTCGCACATGTGCGTCGTCGATTTCACCGGCAGCCGCGTGCGCGCGTTCTTCGAGCATGCGCTCGCGAACAACGTCGGCAAGCTCAAGACGCCCGGCAAGGCGCTCTACTCGTGCCTGCTCAATCCGCAAGGCGGCGTCATCGACGATCTGATCGTCTATTACTTCACCGAAGACTTCTTCCGCGTGGTGGTCAACGCCGGCACGGCCGAGAAGGACATCGCGTGGTTCAACCAGCTCAACGAACAAGGCGGATACGGCCTGACGATCGCGCCGCGCCGCGATTTCGCGATCGTGGCCGTCCAGGGCCCGAACGCCCGTGAAAAAGTCTGGGCCACCGTGCCCGCCGCGCGCGCCGCAACGAGCGAGCTCAAGCCGTTCAACGCCGCGCAGGTCGCCGGCACGCCGTTCGGCGATCTCACCGTCGCGCGCACCGGCTACACCGGCGAAGACGGCTTCGAAGTGATCGTCCCCGCCGTGCACGTCGTCGCGCTCTGGAACGCGCTGCAGCAAAACGGCGTGCGCCCGTGCGGGCTCGGCGCGCGCGACACGCTGCGCCTCGAGGCCGGCATGAACCTGTACGGCCAGGACATGGACGAAACCGTGTCCCCGCTCGACGCCGGCCTCGCATGGACGGTCGATCTCTCCGCCCCGCGCGAATTCGTCGGCCGCCCCGCGCTCGAGCGCGACGGCACGCGCGCCGCGTTCGTCGGCCTGATCCTGCAGAAGGAAAACGGCAAGGCGGGCGGCGTGCTGCGCGCGCACCAGAAAGTCGTCACGCCGCACGGCGAAGGCGAGATCACGAGCGGCACGTTCTCGCCGTCGATGCAGGAGTCGATCGCGTTCGCGCGCGTGCCGGCCGCCGTCCAGCTCGGCGACATCGTCCATGTGCAGATTCGAGACAAGCAACTTCCCGCGCGCGTGGTAAAACTGCCGTTCGTGCGCAACGGCAAGGTCCTCGCTGCGTAACGACCGGGAAGCGGCCACGGCCGCCGCCCGGCAAAGCCGGGAATGGCGCCCGGCGCAACCCCATCCGGCGCACCCCGACGGCGCGCCAGCATAACGAACACATCTTTTATCCAGGAGCATCCGATGAGCAACGTCCCGGCCGATCTGAAGTACACCGACGAACACGAGTGGGTCCGCACCGAGGCAGACGGCACGCTGACGGTCGGCATCACCGATCACGCGCAGAGCACGCTCGGCGACATCGTCTTCCTCGAGCTGCCGCAAGTCGGCAAGTCGGTGAATGCGGGCGACGCGGTGGGCGTCGTCGAATCGGTGAAGGCGGCATCCGACATCTACTCGCCGGTGTCCGGCGAAGTCGTCGCGATCAACGAAGAAGCGACCGATTCGCCGGAAGGCGTGAACGGCGACGCATACGGCGTGTGGCTGTTCAAGCTGAAGCTCGCCGACGGCGCATCGACCGACAAGCTGATCGACGCCGCCGCCTACAGCAAGCTGATCGACTAATTCCCCTACCCGAACCGCGCGCGGCCGGCCAGCCGGCGCGCGCGGGACCAGAGTCACGCCATGAAGCACGAACACCCGGACCGCCTGATGAACCGCACGCCCCTCTCGCTCGCCGCGCTCGAAACGCACGACGCGTTCGCAGAACGCCACATCGGCCCCGATGCCGCCAGCCAGCAGGCCATGCTCGACACGCTCGGCTTCGCGTCGCGCGCCGCCCTGATCGACGCCGTGATCCCCGCGTCGATCCGCCGCGCCGAAGCGCTGCCGCTCGGCCCGTTCGCGCAGCCGAAGAGCGAGGCCGAAGCGCTCGCCGCGCTGCGCGCGCTCGCGGACAAGAACCAGGTGTTCCGCTCGTACATCGGCCAGGGCTATTACGACTCGCACACGCCGGCCGTGATCCTGCGTAACGTGCTCGAAAACCCGGCGTGGTACACGGCGTACACGCCGTACCAGCCCGAAATTTCCCAGGGCCGCCTCGAGGCGCTCCTGAACTTCCAGCAGATGGTCGTCGATCTGACCGGCCTCGCGATCTCGAACGCGTCGCTGCTCGACGAAGCAACGGCCGCCGCCGAAGCGATGACGCTGCTGCAACGCACCGGCAAGCCGAAGTCGAACGTGTTCTACGTGGCCGACGACGTGCTGCCGCAAACCCTCGAAGTAGTCCGCACGCGCGCGCTGCCGATCGGCATCGAAGTGAAGACCGGCCCGGCCGCCGAGGCTGCGCAGGCCGGCGCGTTCGGCGTGCTGCTCCAGTATCCGGGCGTGAACGGCGACGTGCGCGACTACCGCGCGCTCACCGACGCGATCCACGCGGCGGGCGGCCATGTCGTCGTCGCGGCCGACCTGCTCGCGCTGACCGTGCTGACGCCGCCCGGCGAATGGGGCGCGGACGTCGCGGTCGGCAACACGCAGCGCTTCGGCGTGCCGATGGGCTTCGGCGGCCCGCACGCCGCCTACATGGCCGTGCGCGACGAATTCAAGCGCCAGATGCCGGGCCGTCTCGTCGGCGTGACCGTCGACGCGCAGGGCAAGCCCGCGCTGCGCCTCGCGCTGCAGACGCGCGAACAGCACATCCGCCGCGAGAAGGCCACGTCGAACGTGTGTACCGCGCAGGCGCTGCTCGCGATCATGGCGAGCATGTACGCGGTCTATCACGGCCCGCACGGCCTGAAGACGATCGCGCTGCGCGTGAACCGCATCGCCGCATTGCTCGCCGCGGGCGTCAAGCAGCTCGGCTTCACGACCGTCAACGACACCTTCTTCGACACGCTGACGATCGACGCCGGCGCACGCACCGCGCAGCTCCACGCCTTCGCGAACGCGAAGCGCATCAACCTGCGCCGCGTCAGCGACACGCAAGTCGGCGTGTCGGTCGACGAAACGACGACCCGCGACGACCTCGCCGATCTGCTGGCCGTGTTCGCGCAGGCCGCGGGCTGCACCGCGCCGGACGTCGACGCGCTGGACGCGGGCCTGCCCGGCGTCGCCGCGCTGCCGGCCGGCCTCGAGCGCACGAGCGCGTACCTGACGCACCACGTGTTCAACCGCCACCATTCCGAAACCGAGATGCTGCGCTACCTGCGCAGCCTGTCGGACAAGGACCTCGCGCTCGACCGCTCGATGATTCCGCTCGGCTCGTGCACGATGAAGCTGAACGCGACGTCGGAAATGCTGCCGGTCACGTGGCCCGAGTTCGGCCGCATCCATCCGTTCGCGCCGTCCGAGCAGACGGCCGGCTACCGCGAGATGATCGACCAGCTCGAGCAGATGCTCGTCGCTGCCACCGGCTACGCGGCCGTGTCGCTGCAGCCGAACGCCGGCTCGCAGGGCGAATACGCGGGGCTGCTGGTGATCCACGCGTACCACGCGTCGCGCGGCGAAGCGCATCGCGACGTCTGCCTGATCCCGGCGTCCGCGCACGGCACCAACCCGGCGTCCGCGCACATGGCCGGCATGAAGGTCGTGGTCGTCGCGTGCGACGCGCAGGGCAACGTCGACATCGCCGACCTGAAAGCGAAGGCCGAACAGCACGCGAACGACCTCGCGGCGATCATGATCACGTATCCGTCGACGCACGGCGTGTTCGAGCAGAACGTGCGCGAGATCTGCGAGATCGTCCATGCGCACGGCGGCCAGGTGTACGTCGACGGCGCGAACATGAACGCGATGGTCGGCCTCACCGCGCCGGGCCAGTTCGGCGGCGACGTGTCGCACCTGAACCTGCACAAGACCTTCTGCATCCCGCACGGCGGCGGCGGCCCGGGCGTCGGCCCGGTCGCGGTCGGCCCGCACCTCGCGAAGTTCCTGCCGAACCAGCGTTCGACCGGCTACGCGCGCGGCGAAGAGGGGATCGGCGCGGTGTCGGCCGCGCCGTACGGCTCCGCGTCGATCCTGCCGATCTCGTGGATGTACATCGCGATGATGGGCGCGAAGAACCTGACCGCCGCCACCGAGACGGCGATCCTCAACGCGAACTACATCGCGAAGCGCCTCGCGCCGCACTACCCGGTGCTGTATTCGGGCCCGGGCGGACTCGTCGCGCACGAGTGCATTCTCGACCTGCGGCCGATCAAGGAAACCAGCGGCATCACCGTCGACGACGTCGCGAAGCGCCTGATGGACTACGGCTTCCACGCGCCGACGATGAGCTTCCCGGTGCCCGGCACGCTGATGGTCGAGCCGACCGAATCGGAATCGCAGGAAGAACTCGACCGCTTCATCGCCGCGATGATCGCGATCCGCGAGGAAATCCGCGCCGTCGAGGAAGGCCGCGCCGACCGCGAGGACAACCCGCTGCGTCACGCGCCGCATACAGCAGCCGTCGTCACCGCGAACGAGTGGCCGCATGCGTACTCGCGCGAGCAGGCCGCGTATCCGGTCGCATCGCTCGTCACGAACAAGTACTGGCCGCCGGTCGGCCGCGCGGACAACGCATACGGCGACCGCAACCTGTTCTGCTCGTGCGTGCCGATGTCGGAATACGCATAACGCGCGGCGACACCGGCCTCCGATCGTGACCGGACCGCACGCAACCGCTGGTTGCGTGCGGTTTTTGCGTTGTCGGCCGGGCCGTCCGGTGCGCGCTGGACCGCCGATCGGGCTAACATCACACGCGATCCAGCCAATCAAGGAGTTCCGCATGGTGCGTCCGATGTTTCCGGGCCATGGTGCAACGCAGGACCGGCCGGCCACGTGCCGTTCGTTGCCGTTGCTCGTCGCGTCGCTGTCGCTCGTCGTTGCCGGCCTCGGTACGGCCGGCAGCGCGCGCGCGGCCATGAATTTCTGCGCGGCGCCCGCGTTGCAGGCGAGCGAGACGACGCAGGCCGAGCCGGGCGTGCAGGCGCTGATCCGCAGCGTCGACGCGCGCATCGGCGAACAGCCGAAGGCGATGCCGCGCGTGCATACCGAAGGCACGCTGCCGCATGAAGGCATCTACGACCAGAGCAACGACGCGCTGAAGGACATGGAGCTGATGCGCGACGCCGCGCTCGCGTGGCGGGTGACCAATGCGCCGCGCTACCTGCAGCTGGTCGACCGCTTCCTGTCCGCGTGGGTGTCGACCTACGAGCCGAGCTTCAATCCGATCGACGAGACGCGCTTCGACAGCCTGATCATCGCGTACGACATGACCGCCAGCGCGCTGCCGGTGAAGACCCGCAACGCGACCGCGGCGTTCATCGCGAAGCTCGGCGCGGGCTACGTCGCGCAGATCGACGCGCAGAAGCGTCCGCTCACCGGCACCTGGCGCAACAACTGGCAGAGCCACCGGATCAAGCTGATCGCGCTGTCGGCCTTCACGCTCGGCGACCGCCGGATGATGAACGCCGCGCAGCGGCTGTTCGTCGAACACCTCGCCGACAACATCGGCGCGGACGGCAAGACCTGGGACTTCGACGAGCGCGATGCGCTGCACTACACGGTGTACGACCTGCAGCCGCTGGTGACGGCCGCGCTCGCCGCACGCCGCTTCAACCGTAACTGGCTGCGCGAGCGCGGCACGAATGGCGCGACGCTCGCGGCCGCGCTCGACTGGCTCGTGCCGTATGCGCGCGGCGAGAAGACGCACGACGAATTCGTGCATTCGGCGGTGCCATTCGACGCGAAGCGCCGCGAAGCCGGGCTACCGGGCTACACGGGGCAGTGGGACCCGAAAAACGCCACCGAACTCTTTCATCTGGCCGCGCGGCTCGACGGGCGCTATGCCCGCGTCGCGCGGCAGCTCTCCGTCATGCCGCCCGCATGGCTGGCCGCGTGCCTGCCGCTGCAGGCGCGCTAGCACTACTTTCAACGCAAGGCAGGAATCGAAATGGCAGTCAGCGTGTTTGACCTCTTCAAGATCGGCATCGGCCCGTCCAGCTCGCATACGGTCGGCCCGATGCGCGCGGCGCTGATGTTCGTGCAGGGCCTGGAGCGCGACGGGCTGCTCGATGCGACCGCCCACGTGAAGGTCGAGCTGTACGGCTCGCTGGGTGCGACCGGCAAGGGCCACGGCACCGACCGCGGCGTGATGCTCGGGCTGCTCGGCGACGCGCCCGACACCGTCGATCCGGACACCATCGACGCGCGGCTCGAACAGATCCGCACGTCGAAGCAGCTCGCGCTGCTCGGCAGGCATCCGGTGCCGTTCGTGCTGAAGGAGCACATCGCGTTCTACCGGCAGGCGCTGCCGGAGCATCCGAACGGGATGAAACTGCGCGCCGCCGACGCGGCGGGCGCGGTGCTCGCCGAGCGCACCTATCTGTCGGTCGGCGGCGGCTTCGTCGTGACGGCCGGCGCGCCGAACACGAAGGTGCTGAGCGCGGCCGAGCAGATGACGCATCCGTTTCGCACCGGCGCCGAGCTGCTCGCGCTGGCCGAGTCGACCGGCAAGTCGATCGCGCAGCTGATGTGGGAAAACGAGCGCGCGTGGCACACCGAGGAACAGACGCGCGACGGCCTGCTGAAGATCTGGGCGGTGATGCAGTCGTGCGTATCGCGCGGCTGCGGGATCGGCAACCCGAACGCCGACGGCAACCTGCCCGGCCCGTTCCAGGTCAAGCGCCGCGCGCCGCAGCTGTATCGCGCGTTGACCGGCAACCCCGAGCGCGCGCTGCAGGACCCGCTGTCGATGGTCGACTGGATCAACCTGTATGCGATCGCGGTCAACGAGGAGAACGCGGCCGGCGGCCGCGTCGTGACCGCGCCGACCAACGGCGCGGCCGGCATCATTCCCGCGGTGCTGCATTACTACACGCGCTTCACGCCGGGCGCGAACGAACAGGGCGTGATCGACTTCCTGCTGACGGCCGCGGCGATCGGCATCCTGTACAAGCTCAACGCGTCGATTTCCGGCGCGGAAGTGGGCTGTCAGGGCGAAGTGGGCGTCGCGTGCTCGATGGCGGCCGGCGCGCTCGCCGCCGTGCTCGGCGGCACGCCGCGCCAGGTCGAGAACGCGGCCGAGATCGGGATGGAGCACAACCTCGGCCTCACCTGCGACCCGGTCGGCGGGATGGTGCAGATCCCGTGCATCGAGCGCAACGCGATGGCGTCGGTGAAGGCCGTCAACGCGGCGCGCATGGCGCTGCGCGGCGACGGCTCGCACTACGTGTCGCTCGATTCGGTGATCAAGACGATGCGCGAGACGGGCGCCGACATGAAGACGAAGTACAAGGAAACGTCGCGCGGCGGGCTCGCCGTGAACATCGTCGAGTGCTGATGCGCGGCACGGCGGCAAGGCGGCGCGAATCGCCGTCGCGCCTTGCCGCCGCACGCGCCGCCCGGCGCTAATCGTTCAGCCAGTTCTCCAGCCGCAATCCCGGATAGCTCGTGAAATCGCGCTCGTCATTCGTCACCAGCACGACATCGAGCGACACCGCATGAGCGGCGATCAGTTTGTCGAGATGATCCTTCTTCCATGCGCGCGTTGCGTCACGCACGGGCCCATATGCTTGCGCGGCCGCGGCGTCGAACGGCGCGACGGGAATATCCTCGATCAGCGCCGCAAGATGGCGGCGCTCACGCGCGGGCGCCGCGCAAGCGGTGACGCCGTACTCCAGCTCGGCACACGTGATCGCCGACATCACGACGTCGCCCGTGTAGCACTGCGCAAATCGCTTCGCCACTTGCTCGGG
The DNA here is from genome assembly GCF_000745665.1 of Burkholderia sp. WP42. Lineage (NCBI taxonomy): Bacteria > Pseudomonadati > Pseudomonadota > Betaproteobacteria > Burkholderiales > Burkholderiaceae > Burkholderia > Burkholderia sp. WP42. The sequence continues at coordinate 156,658 of NZ_JQJT01000010.1, forward strand.
CTGGCTCTTCATCAAGTAGATGCACATGTTGGTGTCGAGCATGTAGCGCGGCATCACAACCCCTCGCGTTCGGCCTGCTCGTGGTCGCCACGCCCTTCCGCCATGAAATCGGGCGCGAACTTCGCGAACTTCTTGAGCACCTGCGTCAACGGCCGTCGCGCCGGCCGGATGCGGATCTCGTCGCCGATGCACTCGATCTCGATCTCGAGCTCGATATCGCTGCGCTCATAAGCGAGATCCGCAGGAATTCGCACGGCCTGCGAATTGCCGTTCCGAAATACCCTCGTGGTATGCATGTCGACCTCTCGTCGGATGTACTGAGGATGTACATCATATGACGCCATGCGTGATGTAAATCCCTGTGTGTACATAAGCTCCCTCCATCGTCCGGCCCGATATTCACAGCGCCCACTTTCCACCGGCGCACGCGCCCGCACAAGCCGGCCGTCCGGCCAGTCGAAAGCGGCGCGAACGCCCGGCCGTGCTCCGGTGAACGCCCCTCGTTCCGCCCCTTTTCACCGGGCGGGCAACCGGCGTAAGCTGTACGTCCCGCTACCCAGGGAGACGGCAGCCCATGTCGCATTCCAAGGATCTCGAGCCGAGCACCACCACGGGCGCGCGACTGCTCGTCGATGCGTTGCTCGCCAATCACGTCGAACGCGTGTTCTGCGTGCCGGGCGAGAGCTTCCTCGCCGTGCTCGATGCGCTCGCGGACGACACCGCGCGCATCCAGACGGTCGTCTGCCGGCACGAGGCGGCGGCGGCCAACATGGCCGAGGCGGTCGGCAAGCTGACGAGCCGGCCCGGCATCGCGTTCGTCACGCGCGGGCCGGGAGCGACCCACGCGTCGATCGGCGTGCATACGGCGTTCCAGGATTCGACGCCGATGATCCTGTTCGTCGGCCAGTGCGCGCGCGAACACCTCGATCGCGAAGCGTTCCAGGAAATCGACTATCGCCGCATGTTCGGCCAGATGGCGAAGTGGGTCGCGCAGATCGATGACCCGCGCCGCATTCCCGAATATCTGAGCCACGCGTTCCATGTCGCGACCTCGGGCCGCCCAGGGCCCGTCGTGCTCGCGCTGCCGGAAGACGTGTTGTCCGAAGCATGTGCGCCGCAACCGGCCGTGCCGGCCGCGAAACGCATCGCGGCGTCGCCGTCGGCCGCGCAGCTCGACGAATTGCGCGAACGGCTCGCGCGCGCCGAGCGGCCGTTCGTGATCGTCGGCGGCAGCGGCTGGACACCGGACGCCTGCGCGAACCTGCGAACCTTCGTCGAGCGCTGGCAGTTGCCCGTCGCGTGCGCGTTCCGCTTCCAGGACACGTTCGACAACGCGCATCCGAACTACGCGGGCGACGTCGGTCTCGGCATCAATCCCGCGCTCGGCCGGCGCATTCGCGACGCCGACCTGCTCCTCGTACTCGGCCCGCGGCTCGGCGAAGCGACGACGGCCGGCTACACGCTGCTCGACATCCCGAAGACGCACCAGACGCTGATTCACGTCCACCAGGGCGCCGACGAGCTCGGCCGCGTGTATGCGCCCGATCTGCCGATCGTGGCGGGGATGCCCGAGATCGCCGCGCCGCTCGCCGCGCTGGAGCCGCCGCCGCAACGGCCGTGGGCCGGCACGGTCGCCGATGCGCACCGCGCGTACCGCGAATGGCATGCGCCGCTGCCGATGCCCGGCGACGTCCAGCTCGGCGACGTGATGGTGCAGTTGCGCGAGCGTCTGCCGCACGATGCGATCCTGACCAACGGCGCCGGCAATTACGCGATCTGGCTGCATCGCCACTTCGCGTACCGGCATTTTCGGTCGCAGCTCGCGCCCACCAGCGGCGCAATGGGTTATGGACTGCCGGCCGCGCTCGCCGCGAAGTCGCTTTATCCGACGCGCGCGGTCGTCGCGCTCGCCGGCGACGGCTGCTTCATGATGGCCGGCAACGAGCTCGCGACCGCGATGCAGTACGGGCTGAACATCGTCGTGATCGTCGTCAACAACGGCCATTTCGGCACGATCCGCATGCATCAGGAGCGCAACTATCCGGGACGCGTGCACGGCACGGGCCTGACGAACCCCGATTTCGCCGCATATGCGCGCGCGTTCGGCGCGCATGGCGAGACGGTCGCGCACACCGCCGAGTTCGGGCCGGCATTGGAGCGCGCGCTCGGCTGCGGACTGCCGGCGCTGATCGAGATCCGCATCCCGCAGGACGCCAGCACGCCGGCCGCGACGCTCGAGCAGATCCGCGAGCAGGGCCGTCGCGCGCGCGGCGCATGACCGCGACACCGCTTGCGGCGGGCGCCGGCGCGGGCGTCGGCGTCGCACTGTCGCGCGACGCTGCGCTCGCCTACCCCGGCACGCTGCTCGCGCGCGACGGCACGCTGGTCGCACCGTACGATCTCGAGCACGGCAGCGAATGGGCGGCCGAGTACCTGCCGGCCGCACCTGCGCTGGGCCTGCTGCATGCGGCCCAGCGGCCGTTCCGGCTCGACTACGCGCGTACGGCCGACGTGCACGTGATCAACGGGATGGGCGTCGCGCTCGGCGATTCGGTGATCGGGCTGAGCGCGCTCGCGGCGTTGCGCGCGCGCCATCCGCAGCTGCGCTTCACGGTGTACCGGCCGGCCCGCGCGCCGCGCTACGTCGACGCGCTGTATGCGCTCGCAGCCGACGTCGTCGCCGTGCCGCGCACGCTGCCTTGCGCAGCCGATGCTCTGCCCGCGCACACGCGCTGCATCGATCTCGGCAATCACCTGTACTGGCCGGCGTTCGCGCGCGAGCCGATGATCGACTTCTTCCTCGCCGCGCTCGGCGCGGATCCGGCCACGGTGCCGGCCGCCGACAAGCGCAACCGCTGGCTCGCGAAGCTGCCGCTGCCTGCGCTGCCGCCCGCATGGCGGCGGCCCTACGTGCTGTTCTGTCCGACCGCGAGCACCGCGGTACGCAGCGTGCCGCCGGCGCTGCGTGCCGCGTTCGTCGACATGCTCGCGCAGCGTTACCGGATGCCGGTGGCCGGGTTCGGGCCGGTCGCGCATCCCGCATACGTCGACGTGAGCCGCGACGCGGCCGACACCGCGCACTTCATCGCGTGGATCGCCGGTGCGAGCATGCTGTTCGCGCCCGACACGGCCGCACTGCATATCGCGGACGGCTTCGACGTGCCGACGCTCGGCTGTTTCACGACGATCGCCCCCGAACTGCGCGTGCGCGACTATCCGCACTGCGTGCCGGTGGCGGTGAACGTGCCGGCCGAATTGCACGGACTGCACCGCAGCGAGTGGCCGGACGATCTCGCGGCGGTCGAGGCCGCCTACCGGGCGATCGACTGGACGGCGCTGTCTTGGCCGAGTGCGCGGGACGTGGTGGTCGCGGGGGCGGCTGGGAGTACGGCGGGGAGTTAGGGTCGAAGTGCGGCTGGAGGTACGGCTGGAGGTACGGCTGGAAGGTACGGCTGGAGGTACGGCTGGAGGTACGGCTGGAGGTACGGCTGGAGGTACGGCTGGAGGTACGGCTGGAAGGTACGGCTGGAGGTACGGCGGGAACGACAGCCCCAGAGCGCGCACGCTACGAGCGCGGCGGTCACGCCGACGCCCAAGCGCGCCGCCGCATCCCGCGTCGCCCGGTCAACCGGCCGTCACCATTGCGGCACGATCGCGCAGCGTCTCCGACGGGCGCTTGCCGAACATCCGCCGGTAGTCGGTCGCGAACTGGCTCAGGTGCCAGAAGCCCCACGCGGCCGCGACGTCCTGCACCGAACCGGCCGCGCGCCCGCACAGGTCGCGCCGCGCGCCGTTGAGCCGCAGCGTGCGCAGATAGGTGGCGGGCGCCATCCCGAGCACATCCTGGAAGCAATACTGCAGCGTGCGCCGGCTCACGTGCAGCTGCTCGCACAGCTCCGGCACGCCGACGGGACGAGTACGGTGAGCGAGCACGTACTCGCGCGCCTGCTCGACGATCCAGCGCCGCGTCGACGGCGCACTGCCGACGCCATCGTCGGCCGGCTGCGCGCACGCGTCGAACAGCGCGGCCAGCACGCCGGCCTGCAGGTCGTCGCGCTGCGCATCGGCCAGCGGCCCGCCTGCGGCAGCCGCACCGTCGAGCCGCTGGCCGAGCAGTGCACACAGCCGCGCGAGCCGCGCGTCGCCGACCTGGATCACGCGCTGCGCGAACAGCCGCTCGTCGAGCGCGCGGTGTTCGACTTCCTCCGCGTAACGGCGCAGCACGTCGCCGCGCACGACCACGCCGTAGATCGAAAACTGCGCGGGCGTCAGCAATTCGAATTCGACGTTGCCCGGCCGAAACGCGAGCGCACCGGGCCCGATGCGGCACGCGTCGACCCGCGCGTTGCCATCGTTCGCGAGCGGGATGCCGAACCAGTATGCGTCGCCGCGCACCTCGCAGGCCTGGCGCAGCAGATGGCTGGTCGACTCGCGAAAGAGCTTCATCGTGTCGAGCGGCAGCTCGGTCAGCGTGCCGACGAAGCGGCCGGCCGCGAGCTGGTCGTAGGTTTGCCGCCAGCCGATCAGGTTGCGCGCCTGTTCGTCGGCGTCGTGCGCGACGCTGACGACCGCCTGGCCGGCGAGCGCGTCGTCGCCCTGCGCGCTGCAGCGCGTGTTCTCGGCCGTCGGCTCGGCCGCGCACTCCACTCGTCGTTCCATCGTGTTCTCCTCTGCTGCCCAGGCGCGCGTGCGTCACGCAAGTCCCGTGCCGAACCGCGCGATCGGGCGAGAAGCCCGTCATTGCGCGGCGCACGGCCGGCGCGCGGCTGGCGCGCGCAACACGGGCGCACCCGTAGGCGGCGCGCCGCGCACCGGGCGGGTGCGCGATGCGCGGCGGCGGCCATCGATGCCCCTCGGCGGCCGGCTACGTGCCCGGCCGCAAGCGCACGACGCGCGTGCCGCAATTGCCGTACGCCTGCTGGATCGCCAGCTCGACGATCGGGCTGCCGGCGGCCCAAGGCGCCGCGTCGGCGCCGCCGAGGTCGGTGCGCAACGTCGCGCGGCCGTTGATCCGGTAACGGATGCCGCGCACCAAATCGATGAACAGCAGCCCGATGCCGACCGCCTCGTCCGCGCGCATGGCAATCCGGTTGCCGTCGTCATGGAGCGGCAGCACGAAGCGCAGCGTTTTCGTGTCGACCACGCGCACGACGGGCAGCAGATCGCCGTTCGCGTCGCGCTGGCTCTGCACGATATCGCAGGTCGCCGCGCCGTCGGACGTCGCGCCGACGAACATGAACGGCTGCGTCTCGACGAACTGGCGCACGCCGATGCTCAGGCGCGTCGTGACGACCTCGCTCATCCGTTCGGCATCGTCGGCCACGCCGAAGCGTTGATGTGCATCGAGTTCGCCCGCGTGGAACACAGGGTGATGTGGAAAGGAACGCGGCGGTTCGGCCATGCGGGCTCCGGTAGGCGCGTCGTTATGCGGTACGGGCCGCTCGCGCTCGGGCGCTCGGCGGCGTCGTTGCCGTCGCGCTCGGACGCTGCGGCGATATGCGGCCGACGTCGCGTATCGAACGCGAACCCCGAACCGCGAGAAGCGGAACAATCAGCAGACGATGAAGCACCGGACACGACGGCCGGCGGCGCATGCAGCGTGCGCCACGGCGGCTTGCTGGCCGCAGACTGCACGGCCGGCCAGCGCCGCACGGCCCTTGCGCGCCGCGCGACGTCGCGTGCGGCGTGGTCCAGCCCCGGCACCTCACCGCTGCCGCGGCGATCGGAACAACCCGAACGCCTCGACCGGTACCCGGACCAGCAGACACCGCCGCACGGCGCTCACATGCCGCACGACACCACGTGCGGCACGGTCCCGCCCCGGCGCTTCACCCCTGCCCCAGCGATCAGAAGAACCCGAGCGCCTCGGCCTGGTAGCTGACCAGCAGGCACTTCGTCTGCTGATAGTTGGACAGCGCCATCTTGTGCGTCTCGCGACCGATGCCCGACTGCTTGTAGCCGCCGAACGCCGCATGCGCGGGATACAGGTGATAGCAGTTGGTCCACACGCGGCCGGCCTCGATCTCGCGGCCCATCCGGTATGCACGCGTGCCGTTGCGCGTCCACACGCCCGCGCCGAGCCCGAAGAACGTGTCGTTCGCGAGTTCGATCGCTTCCTGCTCGTCCTTGAACGTCATCACCGACGCGACCGGCCCGAAGATCTCTTCCTGGAACACGCGCATCTTGTTGTTGCCGAGCAGCATCGTCGGCTTCACGTAGTAGCCCGCGCCGAGATCGGCTGCCGGCGCCGTGCGTTCGCCGCCCGTCAGGCATTGCGCGCCTTCGCCGCGGCCGATGTCGATGTACGACAGGATCTTGTCGAGCTGCTGCTGCGACGCCTGCGCGCCGATCATCGTCTGCAGGTCGAGCGGATGGCCGGCCTTGATGCGCTCGACACGCGCGACCGCCTTCTCGATGAAGCGCTCGTAGATCGATTCCTGGATCAGGATCCGCGACGGGCACGTGCACACTTCGCCCTGGTTCAGCGCGAACATCGCGAGGCCTTCGAGCGTCTTGTCGAGGAACGCGTCGTCCTGGTCGAGCACGTCGGCGAAGAAGATGTTCGGGCTCTTGCCGCCCAGTTCGACGGTCGACGGAATCAGGCTCTCGGCGGCGGCGCGCAGGATGTGCTTGCCGACCGGCGTCGAACCGGTGAACGCGATCTTCGCGATGCGCTTGCTGGTCGCGAGCGCCTCACCGGCTTCCTTGCCGAAGCCGTTGACGATGTTGATCGTGCCGGCCGGGAACAGGTCGCCGATCAGCTCCATCAGCACCAGCACCGATGCAGGCGTCTGCTCGGCGGGCTTCATCACCACGCAGCAGCCGGCCGCGAGTGCCGGCGCGAGCTTCCAGGCGGCCATCAGCAGCGGGAAGTTCCACGGGATGATCTGGCCGACCACGCCGAGCGGCTCGTGGAAGTGGTATGCGACGGTGTTGTCGTCGATCTCGGAAATGCCGCCTTCCTGCGCGCGGATGCAGCCGGCGAAGTAGCGGAAGTGGTCGACCGCGAGCGGCAGGTCGGCGGCCATCGTCTCACGCAGCGGCTTGCCGTTGTCGATCGTCTCGGCCACGGCCAGCAGCTTCAGGTTCTTCTCCATCCGGTCGGCGGCGGCGAGCAGCAGGTTCGCACGCTCGGTGACGGACGTCTTGGCCCACTTGCGGCGCGCGGCGTGTGCGGCATCGAGTGCGGCCTCGATGTCCTCCGCGCCCGAGCGCGGCACGCGGCAGAACGGCTTGCCGTTGATCGGCGACACGTTCTCGAAATAGTCGCCCTTCACCGGCGGAACCCACTTGCCGCCGATGTAGTTGTCGTACTGCTGACGATACGGATATTCGACGTCGAGGCCCAGTTGTTTCAGGTCAAACGGGTTCATACATGTCTCCTGTTCATCGTGCTTGTGTGAATGCAGCGCCGGTTGGATCGCGCTGCACGGATTACGCAACATGCGTGCCAAAGCGGGCCGACAAGCAAACCGGAGCGATGCGTGCGGCCGTCCGCCGCGCGCAGTCGTTGCACGCATCGCGCGAGTGTGTCGATTCTGAACAATGCGATGGCACAGCCGCGGCGCGGGTGTTCGGATTTTCCACAGCGCAGCCGCGCCGCCGCATCGGTGTGTAACAGTCGGCGCGTGGCATGTGGCTTGCGTACGGCTCGGTGTTTCGTACGCCCAGACGCGACCACCGAACCATGACCGATGCGGCCCCTCTCAGCGACGATGCCGTCGCCTTCATCCAGGAACAGGCGTTCCTGATCGTCGCGACCGCGAACGCGGCCGGCGACGCCGATTGCTCGTATCGCGGCCGTCAGCCGCGCGCCGACGGCTCGTTCGCGCCGCTGGTCCATGTGGCCGATCGCAGGACGCTGGTGCTGCCCGACTTCGCGGGCAACAACCTGTTCAACACGATCGGCAACCAGCTCGTGAACCCGTCGATCGCGTTGCTGTTCGTCGATTTCGTGCGGCAGACGACGTGGCTCGTGCAGGGGCGCGCGACCGTCGACGAAGATGCCGGAAGCCACGCGCAGCTGTGGCCCGATGCGCGGCGCTACGTGGTCGTCGCGGTGGAGCGCGCGCAGGCACGCGCGGATGCGCGGCTGCCACCGCTGGTGCTGGCGTGACGCGGCGTGGGGCGGGCGTCGTGTCTTCGGATCGGTAGGACTACGCGGCGTTGCGCGCCGCACGCCGCGCCGCCGCATCGCCACGCGCGCGGCTGCCGTCGTCGGCGCCCGTCGTCGCATCCGGCGCCGGCCGCGCGCCGAGAAACGCGAACACCACACCCGCGCACAGCACCGTCACCACCGCGAGCGCGAGCAGCAACCGGTCGAACGCGTGCAAATAACTCGCCAACAGCGTCGCGCGATCGACGCCCGGCAACACGGCCGCCGCGCCGGCGAGATCGCCGGTCGCGAGCCGCGCGGCCGCGCGCAGCGCCGCATCGGATGCGCCGGACGCGCCGCCCGCCGGCACGCGCCGCAGATCGGCGTGCGCAAGCGTCGCCAGCACCGCGCCGGCGATCGCGAGCGCGATGCCCTCGCCCGCCACGCGCGTCGTGCTGAAGATCCCCGTCGCCATCCCCGCGCGCTCCTTCGGCACGACGCTGACCGACAGCCCGTCCATCAACCCCCACGGCATCCCCGCGCCGATGCCGATCGCGAGCATCGGCCCAATCGCGGCCGGCCCGGCGCCGCCGCGCAGCGCCACATCGAGCCACACCAGGCCGGCCGCCGCGAGCAGCAGACCGAGCCCCGAGATCACGCCGGCCGACAGCCAGCGCGTGAGCGTCGCCGCGACCAGCGGCACGATGAGCATCGGCGCGGAGATCGCGAGCATCAGCCAGCCTGCGTCGATTTCGCTGAAGCCGTCGATGCCGATGAAGCGCAGCGGCAGCACGACCAGCAGCACGATGTAGCAGCAGCAGGTCGACACCGGCAGCACCTGCACGCCGACGAAGCGCGGAATCCGGAACAGCGACAGGTCGAGCATCGGCCGCGCGACGCGCGTCTCGATCGCGACGAACGCGCACGCGCCGAGCGCCGCGCCGGCCAGCAGCACGACGACGAGCGGGTCCGTCCAGCCGCGCGCGGGCGCCTCGATCACGCCGAACGTGAACAGCGTCAGCGCGCCGGTGAACGCGACGGTGCCGGGCCAGTCGAGCCCCGTCGCATGCGGATCGCGCGACTCGTGCATGCGCGGCAGCCCGAGCGCCAGCGACAGGACGCCCGCCGCCGCGCCGGTGACGAAGATCGCGCGCCAGCCGTGATGCGCGATCAGCCAGCCCGCGAGCACCGGCCCGAACGCGAGGCCGACGCCGAACGTGGTGCCGAGCAGGCTGAACGCGCGCGTGCGGGCCGCGCCGTCGAACTCCTGCGCGAGCGCGGCCGTGCCGCCCGCGAGCGCCGCGGCCGCCGCGAGCCCCTGCGCGGCGCGCAGCAGGTCGATCGCGAGCATCGACGGCGCGAACGCGAGCGCGACCGACATCAGCGTGAAGCCGCCGACGCCGATCGCGAACACGCGCTTGCGGCCGAACTGGTCGGCCAGCGCGCCCGCCGCCATCAGGCAGCTGCCGAACGCGAGCATGAACGCGTTGGTGATCCAGTTCATCGCGACGGGGCCACCATGCAGGTCGCGGCCGATCGCCGGCGTCGCGACCGCGCCGCCCGAAAACGACAGCGGCAACGCGACGGCCGCCATGCACACGGCCGCCAGCACCCACGCGCGCCGGTGTGCCGCGCCGGTCGAACCGGCTGAAAACGGGTGATCCATCATCGCTCCTCGAAATGACCGCGCGGATGCGCGTCGATAGCGATCGAAGATAAATCGGATTGAATCTGCGAAAAACCGTGCAATGCTCCGCATATATCGGAATAGAATTCCGCAATTCACGATCAACCGCAGCTCGCTCGACCTCGATGGAAAACCTCAATGGCATCGCCGCGTTCGTCCGCGCCGCCGAAGCGCTGAGCTTCGTCGCGGCCGGCCGCGCGCTGGGCATTTCGGCGTCGGCCGTCGGCAAGACGATCGCGCGGCTCGAGCAGTCGCTCGGCGTACGCCTGTTCAACCGCACGACGCGGCGCGTCACGCTGACCGACGAAGGGCGCCATTTCTACGAGCGCTGCCAGCGCATCCTGGAAGATCTTCGCGACGCGGAAGCGACCGTCACGGCGTCCGCGCAGCGCCCGCGCGGCAGGCTGCGCGTGAGCCTGCCCGTGATCGGCTACCGGTTCCTGCTGCCGGTGCTGCCGGCGTTCCGCGAGCGTTATCCGGAAGTGGAGCTCGACCTGGATTTCAACGACCGGATGGTCGACGTCGTCGAAGGCGGCTTCGACGCGGTGATCCGCAGCGGCCCGCTGTCGGATTCGAGCCTGATGTCGCGGCGGCTCGGCCCGTTCGCGTTCGTGCTGTGCGCCACGCCCGCGTATCTCGCGCGGGCCGGCACGCCGCGCGTACCGCACGATCTCGACACGCACGATTGCGTGCGCTACTGCTTTCCGACCACCGGCAAGCTACAGGACTGGGCGCTGGCGGCCGACGACGGCACACCGCTGAAGCTGCGCACCGCGATGACCTGCAACAACATGGAAGCGCTGCGCGGCGCGGTGATGGCCGGCCTCGGCATCGGCTACATGCCCGACTTCCTCGCGCGCGACGCGCTCGACGCCGGCACGCTCGTCACCGTGCTCGACGACTACCGGATCGCACCGGGACAGTTCTCGATCGTGTGGCCGTCGAGCCGGCAGCTGTCGCCGAAGCTGCGCGTGTTCGTCGACTTCCTGTGCGAGCGGCTGTTCAGGTAGCCGAACCGCGCGCCCGCATCGGCCGCCGCGCCGCGCGCCATCGACGGCTCACCGTCACGCGGCGCCGATCCGCTCGGCCTGTTGCGGCGGCAACAGCGCGTCGCTGTCGTCCTTGAGCCCGACCCCCGTGAGCCGCAGCCGGCGCGCCTCGGTCATCAGGTAGTGCAGCTTGTGCGCCGCCGCCGCATGCGGCAGGCCTTCGGGCCGCACGTTCGAGATGCAGTTGCGCTGCGCGTCGTGGCAGCCGACCTTCGGCGCCCACGTCAGGTACACGCCGAGGCTGTCCGGCGAGCTGAGCCCCGGCCGCTCGCCGATCAGCATCGCGACGGCCCGCGCGCGCAGCAGCTCGCCGATCTCGTCGCCGAGCGCGACGCGCGCCTGCGTCGCCACCACCACCGGGCCGAGCCGCCAGCCGTCCGCGTGCAGCCGCGGGCACACGGCCTGCAGCAGCGGCAGCGCCTGCTTCGCGGCCGCGAACGCGGACAGCCCGTCGCCGACCACGAACACCACATCGGGCGCATCGTCGAGCATCGCACCGTAGCCGGCCAGCAGCGCGCGTCCGTCGTCCGACAGCTTGCGGCCGAGATCGGGACGGCGCAGGTAATGCTGGCGATCGACTGCGGCGCTCTGCACGCCGAGCGTCGCGAAGCCGGCCGTGTCGAGCTCGCGACGCAGCGCCTCAGAATCGAGCGGCTGATGCACGGCGTCGCGCGCCTGCGCATGCGACAGGTTGAACGCGAGCAGCGGCGCGGTCGGCAGGCTGCTGCCCGCGCGGCCGAGCGCGATTCGCGCGTTCGTGAACGCCTTCAGCTGCGCCCACGGATTCTTCTCGACGGCGTCGCTCATGCGGAAATCCCCATCCAGTCGTTCGCGCCCGCGAGCAGCGGCACGCGTGCGTTCGCCGCGCGCAGCGCGCCGTGCGCGTCGGCGATCTCCATCGTCTCGAGCCACTCCTCGAACTCCGGCGCGCGGCGCAGGCCGAGCACCTCGCGCACGTACAACTGATCGTGAAACGACGTGCTCTGGTAGTTCAGCATCACGTCGTCCGCGCCGGGAATCCCCATGATGAAGTTGATGCCGGCCGCGCCGAGCAGCGTCAGCAGCGTGTCCATGTCGTCCTGGTCGGCTTCCGCGTGGTTCGTGTAGCAGATGTCGCAGCCCATCGGCACGCCGAGCAGCTTGCCGCAGAAGTGATCCTCGAGGCCCGCGCGGATGATCTGCTTGCCGTCGTACAGGTATTCCGGGCCGATGAAGCCGACCACCGTGTTCACCAGGAACGGATCGAACTTGCGCGCGACCGCATACGCGCGCACTTCGCAGGTCTGCTGGTCGACGCCGAAATGCGCGTTCGCCGACAGCGCGCTGCCCTGGCCCGTCTCGAAGTACATCACGTTGTTGCCGACGGTGCCGCGCGCGAGCGACAACGCGGCGGCGCGCGCCTCGCCGAGCAGCGCGAGCGAGATCCCGAAGCTCGCGTTCGCCTTCTCGGTGCCCGCGATCGACTGGAACACGAGGTCGACCGGCGCGCCCTTGTCGATCGCCGCGATCGTGTTGGTCACGTGCGTGAGCACGCAAGACTGCGTCGGCACGCCGTAGCGCTCGCGGAAGCCGTCGATCATCGCGAGCAGCTTGACGATCGCCGCGAGGCTGTCGGTTGCGGGGTTGATGCCGATCATCGCGTCGCCGCAGCCGTACATCAGCCCGTCGAGCATCGACGCGGCGATGCCCTTCACGTCGTCGGTCGGATGATTCGGCTGCAGCCGCACCGACATCCGGCCGGGCAGCCCGACCGTGTTGCGAAAGCGCGTGACGACGCGGCGCTTTCTCGCCGCCGCGATCAGATCCTGATTGCGCATCAGCTTCGACACGGCCGCGACCATCTCCGGCGTGAGCCCCGCTGCGATGCGTTCGAGCGCGGCGCCGTCGGCCGCCGGCGACAGCAGCCAGTTGCGGAAATCGCCGACGGTCAGATGCGAGATTTCCGCGAAGGCCTGCGCGTCGTGATCGTCGACGATCAGGCGCGTGACTTCGTCCTGTTCGTACGGGATCACCGCCTCGTTCAGGAACGCCTTCAGCGGCACGCTCGCGAGCGCGATCTTCGCGGCCACGCGCTCTTCCTCGCTCGCCGCCGCGACGCCGGCGAGCTGGTCGCCCGAGCGCAGCGGGCTCGCCTTCGCGAGCAGCGTTTTCAGGTCCGCGAACCGGTACGTGCGCGGGCCGATCGTCTCCGTATAGGACATCGTTCGAATCTCCTTGCCAGTGCTTGCGCTGCCTGCCGGGTTTGCCGGGCTCGCCGTGCGTGCACCGCCTGCACGGCTTGCCTTGCTGCCCTGCTTTCCCTGCCTTCCTTCCCACCTCTTCCGCCTGCCGAACGCCGACGGCGCGCCCGTTCCATCGGGCGCGCCGCAGGCCGTCATGCGCCGCCGTTCGGGCGTGCCAACGTCATTCCTCGAGCAGCACGTCGGCCGGCGCGCTCGCGCGCTGCGACCGGGTCGCGATGAAGTAAGCGTAGCCGACCGCCAGGAACGCGATGAACACCATCGCCACCAGCCCGTTGAAGTAGACCATGGTTCCGAGGCACACGAGGGCCGCCACGATCGCGAACGCCGGGAACAACGGGTACATCGGCGCACGGAACGGCCGCGCCATGTTCGGCTGCGAGCGGCGCAGCTTGAACAGCGCCGCCATGCTGACGATATACATCACGATCGCGCCGAACACCGACATCGTCACGATGTTCGCGGTGAGCGTCTGGCCGCCGAACTGGATCAGCTCGTCGCTGTAGATCGCGGCGATCCCGACCACGCCGCCCGCGAGGATCGCGCGATGCGGGGTCTTGAAGCGCGGATGCACCTTGCCGAGCCATTCGGGCAGATAGCCTTCGCGGGCCAGCGCGAAGATCTGGCGCGAATAGCCGAGAATGATCCCGTGGAACGACGCGACCAGCCCGAACAGCCCGAGCCACACCAGCATGTGCATCCAGCCGCTGTTCGCGCCGACGATGTACTTCATCGCCTGCGGCAGCGGATCGTTGATGTTCGCGAGCTTGGTCCAGTCGCCCGCGCCGCCGGCGAACACCATCACGCCGATCGCGAGGACCACGAGCGTCAGGATGCCGGCCACGTAGGCGATCGGGATCGAGCGCTTCGGGTTCTTCGCTTCCTCGGCGGCCATCGCGACACCTTCGATCGCGAGGAAGAACCAGATCGCGAACGGAATCGCCGCGAACATGCCGTGGAACGCGCCCATGCTGAAGTGATCGGCGCCGGCCCAGCCGCCCTTCATGAAGTTGCTCCACGCGAAGCCCGGCGACACGACGCCCATGAACACCAGCAGCTCGAAGATCGCGAACAGCGTGACGACCAGCTCGAACGTCGCGGCGATCTGCACGCCGACGATGTTCAGCGCCATGAACACCAGATACGCGCCCATCGCCGCGTGCTTCGGCTCGAGCCCCGGAAACTGCACGTGCAGGTATGCGCCGATCGCCAGCGCGATGGCGGGCGGCGCGAACACGAATTCGACGAGCGTCGCGGCGCCGGCGAGATAGCCGCCGGTCGGGCCGAACGCGCGGCGCGCATACGCGAACGGGCCGCCCGCGTGCGGGATCGACGTGGTCAGCTCGGTGAAGCTGAAGATGAAGGTGGTGTACATCGCCGCGACGAACAGCGCGGTGATGACGAAGCCCAGCGTGCCGGCGCTCGCCCAGCCGTAGCTCCAGCCGAAGTACTCGCCGGAGATCACGAGGCCGACCGCGATGCCCCACAGTTGCCAGGTGCCGAGCGTTTGCTGCAGCGCGGGCTGGCCGGACGACTTGACGCCGGCTGCGGGCCGGCCATTCGACTCTGCTTTCATCGGATTCTCCTGAAGGGCGCCGGCCTGCCTGCCCGCGCGACTGAGAATCGATGCTAGAGAGTCATAAAACGACGTGTTATCGAAATTCGGCAAAGATGGCGGCTGACGTTTCGCTGACGGAAACGCCGGGCGCGTGGTGCGGGCCGTCATGCAGGCGCGCTGGGCGCGCGCGGAGCGCGCCGGAGCGGGGTGTGGTGGCTCGGGCGGTGTGGACGCCTTGCGCGGTGGGGGTGGCTCGCGCGGCGTTGGTAGTCCGCGCGGCGTGGGTGACTCACGCGGCGCGGACGCCCCGGGGCGGCGTTACTGACCGCCGCCGCGCTGGTTGAACCAGCGGTCGAGCAGCTTGCCGGCCGCTTCGCGGCCGCCGAGACCGAACGACAGCGCGACCGCCACCGCGATCGCGCCGAGCACGAGCCCGAACGCGAGCTGCACGATCTCGTTGGCGATGCCCATCGCGCGCAGCCCCATCGCGAACACGAGGCCGAGGATCGCGAACTGCGCGATCCGTGCGAACAATACGCTGTGCTCACGGTCGGCCTGCTCGATCACGCGCCGTGCAAGCCCGGCGAGCCACACGCCGATCACGAGGATCACGCCGCCCATCAGCACGTGACCACCGAATTCGATGAACAGCGTGACGACGTCGCGCACCTGCGTGAAGCCGAGCCGGTTGGCCGCCTCGACCGCCGCGAACAGCATCGCGAAGAACACGATCAGCCGTGCGACGAGCACCGACGGCTGCAGCATCCCGGAGAACACGCGCTCGACGCCGAGCACGGCCGGCAGCCCGTCGGCGCCGGCGGCTTCCAGCAGCTTCTGCGTGAGCGACGCGACGAAGCGCGCGAAATAGAACGTTACCACCACGATCACGATCGCCGCGACGATGTCGGGCACCGCGCCGAGGAACTGGTTCAGCATGTTGGTCGCGGGGATCGAGATCGCCTCGATCTTCAGCGCATCGAGCGCGGAGATCAGCGTCGGCACGAACACGAACACGTAGACGATCGTGCCGATCAGGCTCGACACGCGCACCGGCGTCGGGCTGTCGAGGCGCGCGGTGAGGCGGTCGGCGCCGGCCGCGACCAGCAGGTTCGTCACGAGGCCGCGCAGCACGCGCGCGACGATCCAGCCGACGAAGCCGATTATCGCCGCCGCGAACAGGTTCGGCACGATCGCGAGCAGCTTGTCGACCATTCCCTGCACCGGCGCCAGCAGGCCGGACAACGCGAACGACCCGAGAATCGCGGGCAGGAACATCAGGATGACGAGCCAGAACAGCACGTCGCCGAGATAGCCGCTCATCGGCTGCATGCCCGCGCTTTCGGCCAGCGCGGTGTCGACCTTGCTCGCCTTCAGCGCGCGGTTCGCGAGGCTGCGCAGCAGCGACGCGATGAGCCACGCGATCAGCGTCAGCGCCGCGCCGCCGATCAGGTTCGGCAGGTAGTCGACGATGTGCGTGACGAGCAGCGAGAACGGATTGGACACCGCGTACAGATTGAGCACGTTGAAGATGCCGACCGCGGTGACGAGCAGCACGAGCCAGAACAGCCCGGCGGCGATGATCCGCTCGACGCACGCGCCCTGACCGGTGCTTTCGCTGATCCGCCGGTCGACGTTCAGCGCGTTCAGCAGCCGGAGCGCGCCGGCCCGCACGGCCACGGCGATCAGCCAGCCGATCAGCAACAGGCCGATCGCGCCGGCTATCTTGGGCAGGTAGCCGCCCAGCGTGGTCTGCAGCGACGTGATGAAGCTGGAAGCATCCATTTCTTCTTCTCCCGAAAACGTGGCGTTGCGATTGAACGTCGACGAACTACCTGCGTACTTCGAAAACCGTGCGTTACCGTCCGGCGAACTTACCCGAGAAAAATGACGCGTTGATCCGATTTCACCCTCTTTAACTTTAGTCGGTGATCGGAGGGGTGAACCCCGATTCGGACAAATTAAAAGGGGGCGATTCGGGGGCGGACGATGGCTGGGAGAGGGGGCTGGCGATGACGTGGGGCGAACGCGGGTCCGGGGTATCGGGATGTCTGGGCCGGGAGGGAAGCCGGTCGATGCGGTCGCGGAGGGGTGCGGGGGTGGGTCTGTCGGTCTGTCGGTCTGCCGGTCTGCCGGTCTGCCGGTAACGATACCCGTGCTTGCGCGTCTAGCCGGCCTGCGTCCCGCAGTTCGGACAAAAGCGCGCGTCGGCGGCGAGTGCTGCCTGGCAACGGCCGCACGCGCGGCCACGCTGCGATACGCCGCACTGCGCGCAGAATCGCGCGGCCGGCGCGTTGAGCGCACCGCAGCCCGCGCATACGAGTTGGCGCAACGACAAGTCGGCGCCGGGCACGCCCCGGCCGCCGGTCGGCGGCTGCCGGCCCCAGTAATGGCGATCGCGATCGCGGCCGTGCGCGTCGTGCGCGTCGTACAGTTCGCAGCCTCGCTCGCCGTGATGGCCGCCGCCATGGCCGCTCTGCGGTCCGCTGCCGTGCCCGCCGCCGTGTGAGCCGTGTGAGCCGTGTGAGCCGTGTGAGCCGCCGTGCCCGCCCCCGTGCCGACCACCCCACCCGCCAAACACCCGTTTCAGCAACCCCATCGCCCGCTCCTCAGCGCTGCGTGCGCGCGCCGTCGAACACGCCGGCCTTCGACAGCAGCCGCAACCCGTTGCCGACGACGATCAGGCTCGCGCCGGCGTCCGCGAACACGGCCATCCACATCGTGCCGAGCCCGGCGATCGTGAGACCGAGGAACACGATCTTCACGCCGAGCGCGAAGCCGATGTTCTGCACCAGCACGCGGTGCGTCGCCCGCGACAGCCGCACGAACGCGGGAATCTTGCGCAGGTCGTCGTCCATCAACGCGACGTCGGCCGTCTCGATCGCCGTGTCGGTGCCCATCGCGCCCATCGCGAAGCCGATATCGGCGCGCGCGAGCGCCGGCGCGTCGTTGATGCCGTCGCCGACCATCCCGACCGCGCCCGCGCCGCGCGCCGACAGCTCCTCGACCGCCGCGAGCTTGTCTTCGGGCAGCTGGTTGCCGCGCGCATCGTCGATGCCGGCCTGTTGCGCGATCGCCTGCGCGGTGTGCGGGTTGTCGCCCGTCAGCATCGCGGTGCGGATGCCGAGCGCATGCAGATCGGCGATCGCAGCGCGGCTCGTCTCCTTGATCGTGTCGGCCACCGCGAAGATGCCGAGCACGCGCGCCTCGTCGATCAGCATCACGACGCTCTTGCCCTGCCGCTCGAGCACGTCGAGCTTCGCTTCGAGCGCCGGCGAGCAGCGTTCGAGCTCCTCGACGAGCCGGTGATTGCCGAGCCAGTAGCGCGCGCCGCCGATCGTGCCGCGCACGCCGCGCCCGGCGAGCGCCTCGAAGTCCGTCACCTCGTCGAACGCAGCCGCGCTCGCATCGCGGGCGGCCGCGGCGATCGCCTGCGACACCGGGTGATCGGAGCGCGCCGCGAGGCTCGCGCCGAGCCGGCGCACCTGCGCGGCGTCGGCGTGCTCGGCATGCAGGTCGAAGTCGGTCTGCACCGGCTTGCCGTGCGTGATCGTGCCGGTCTTGTCGAGCGCGAGCCACGACAGCGTGCGGCCCTGTTCCAGATACACGCCGCCTTTCACGAGGATCCCGCGTCGCGCCGCGGCCGCGAGCCCCGACACGATCGTGACGGGCGTCGAGATCACCAGCGCGCACGGGCATGCGATCACGAGCAGCACCAGCGCGCGGTAGATCCAGTCGTGCCACGCACCGCCCGTGACGAGCGGCGGGACGACGGCCACCAGCAGCGCGATCGCGAACACGATCGGCGTGTAGACGCGCGCGAAGCGGTCGACGAAGCGCTGCGTCGGCGCCTTCGCGCCCTGCGCCTGCTCGACCGCATGGATGATCCGTGCGAGCGTCGAGTTCGACGCGGCCGCCGTCACACGATAGTCGAACGAACCCGATTCGTTGATCGTGCCGGCGTACACCGCGTCGCCGGTGGTCTTGTCGACGGGCAGGCTCTCGCCGGTGATCGGCGCCTGGTTCACCGTCGAGCGCCCGGCAACGACCTCGCCGTCGAGGCCGATCCGCTCGCCCGGCTTCACGCGCACGATCGCGCCCGGCGCAATCTGCGCGGCGTCGAGCGTGCGCCACGTGCCGTCGGCGTCCTGCACGGTCGCGGTGTCCGGTGCGAGCTGCATCAGCCCCTGGATCGCGTTGCGCGCCCGGTCGAGCGACTTCGCCTCGATCAGTTCGGCGATCGTGAACAGCACCATCACCATCGCCGCTTCCGGCCACTGGCCGATCGCCATCGCGCCCGTCACCGCGATGCTCATCAGCGCGTTGATATTCAGGTTGCCGTTGCGGATCGCGATCCAGCCCTTCCTGTAGGTGGTCAGCCCGCACGCGAGGACGGCGGCGATCGCCAGCGCTGCCGACAGCCACACCGGCAGGCCGGCCCAGTTCACCGCCTCCGACGCGACCGCGGCGACGCCGGCGAGCGCGAGCGGCCACCAGGACTTCGCACGCGGCGCGTCGACGGGCGCGGCGGGCGTGTCCGCCGATGCAGCCTCGGGCGTCATCCCGAGCGTGCGGATCGCGCTTTCGATCGCCGGCTGCGCGCCGGGCACGTGGTCGACGGTCAGCATCCGCTGCATCAGGTTGAACTCCAGCGCCGACACCTGCTGCATCGCGCCGAGCTTCTTGCGGATCAGCGTCTCCTCGGTCGGGCAATCCATCTGCATGATCCGGAACGCGGAGCGCACGTGGCCCGATGCGGTCGCCCGTGCAGCGGGCAGCGGCGCGAGCGTCGGCGCGGCCGGCGCGCAGCAGCCGCCGGCCGCGTGCTCGTGCTCGTGCTCGTGCTCGTGCTCGTGCTCGTGCTCGTGCTCGTGCTCGTGCTCGTGCTCGTGCTCGTGCTCGTGAGCATGCTCGTGGGCGTGGCCCTGCGAACAAGCCGCCCCATGCACATGCCCATCGCCCCGCACCCTACCTGCAGCAGCGGCGCCGTGATCGTGCTGCGCGCCGTGCGCGCGCGAATCGGCGTGCTCATGACCATCGGCCTCCGGACGTACGCCGCGCGCCGCCACATCGCCGTGTGCGTGCTCGCCGCCCGCCGGCGCCGCGTCGCCGGCGCAGCACGCCTGCGTGTCGCGCGCGTCGGCGCAGCAGGTCGCGGCGCCGTCGGCATGGCGGTGTCGTGGGTCGGGGGTACGCTGGGCGTCGGTCATGAAGACCTCCTCTATGGCTGGACGAGGTAGAGTTAACACCCTGAAGCCACTACAAGGTCAACCCTGACAACGGAGCAAGCCATGAAGATCGGCGAACTGGCCAAAGCGGCCCGCTGCACGCCCGAAACGATCCGCTTCTACGAGCGGGAGGGGCTGATGCCGGATGCGGAGCGCACCGATTCGAACTACCGCAACTACACCGACGTGCACGTCGAACGGCTGCGCTTCATCCGCAACTGCCGCGCGCTCGACATGGCGCACGACGAAATCCGCGCGCTGCTGCAACTCACCGACACGCCGGCCGATCCGTGCGATTCGGTCAATGCACTGCTCGACGAACATATCGGCCACGTCGACGCGCGCCTCGCCGAACTCACGCATCTGCGCGACCAGCTGATCGAACTGCGCCGCCAGTGCGTCGGCGAACATTCGGTCGAGGACTGCGGGATCGTCCACGGTCTGACGACCATGGAGACGGTCGCGCCGCCTGCAAAACGCTCGCACCTCGGCTGAAACCCTTGTCGGATCGGATAGTTTGTCCAATACTAGTCATATCATGACTAGATATAGACGAACTAACCATGCCGGTCAGCCGCCCGTCTCCGCTTGCCCTCGCCGTGCTGGCGACCCTCACCGAAACGCCGATGCATCCGTACGGGATGCTGCAGCAGCTGAAAGCGCGCGGCTATGACGAAGTCGTCAACGTGCGGCAGCGCACGAGCCTTTACCAGATGATCGACCGGCTGTTGCGCGACGGGCTGATCGCCGTGCACGACACCGAGCGTGACGGCGCGTTTCCCGAACGCACGCTGTACAAGCTGACGGAAGCCGGCCACAAGGCGGGACAGGCCTGGCTGCATGCGCTGCTCGCCGAACCGGCGCGCGAATTCACCGCGTTCGGCGCCGGCCTCGCGTTCCTGCCGCTGCTCGATGCCGACGATGCGCGCCGCCAGCTGGAGCGCCGCATCGACGCGCTCGAGGCCGAACGCGAGCGCCTCGATGCGCTGCGCAACGCCGCGCAAGGCGATCAGGTGCCGCGCCTGTTCCTGCTGCAGAACGAACACGCGCTCGTGATGCTCAACGCGGAGCTCGACTGGACGCGCAGCGTCGTCGAACACCTGAAGATCGGCGCGCTGCGCTGGGTCGACGCCTGACGCGCACCCGCCCGGCCTGCACCCGTCAAAGCACCTTGCCGGGATTGAGCACGCCGGCGGGATCGAGCGCGGCCTTCAGGCGCCGCATCAGCGCGATCTCGGCTTCGCTGCGCGTGTGCGCGAGATAGCGGCGCTTGAGCACGCCGATGCCGTGCTCCGCCGACACCGAGCCGCCCATGTCGCGTACGACCGCGTAGACGCAATCGTCGATCGCCTCGGCATCCGCGTCGCGCCGGCCGGCGAGCGATACGCCGACATGCACGTTGCCGTCGCCGACATGGCCGAAGAACAGACACACGATGTCCGGCCAGCGCCCGCGCAACGCCGCTTCGCAGCGTACGGCGAACGCGCCGAGCTCACTGGTCGGCAGGCTCACGTCGAAGTTCATCAGGTGCGGCAGCGCATCGATCGCGAGGCCTTCGCGCAGCGTCCACACGTCGCGCGCCTGCCGCGCCGAGGTCGCGAGCACGGCATCGTCGACGAGGCCCGCGTCGAGCGCGTCCGCGAACGCGGCTTCCAGCGCCGCGCGCGCATCGCCGCCCGGCGCGCTCGTCGCGCACTCGATCAGCACCGCGAAGCCGCCGTCGCCCGCCAACGGCGCGACGACGCCGGGCGTATGACGCGCGACGTAGTCGTAAAAGGCCGGCCACATCGCTTCGAAACTGACGAGCTCCGGCAGCGCGCGCAGGCGGTTCCACAGCTCGAGGACGGCATCGTAGCCCTGCACGCGGCACAACGCGGTAGCCGGCTCGGCCAGCTTCGGATGCAGCCGCAGCACGGCGCGCGTGACGACGCCGAGCGTGCCCTCGCTGCCGATGAACAGCTGCTTCAGGTCGTAACCGGCGTTGTTCTTCAGCATCCGGTTCATCGACGACACGACGGTGCCGTCCGCGAGCACGGCCTCCAGCCCGAGCACCTGCTCGCGCATCATCCCGTAGCGGATCGCGCGCGTGCCGCCCGCGTTGGTCGCGAGCATGCCGCCGATCTGGCACGACCCGCGCGCGCCGAGATCGACGCCGAACGTGAAGCCCGCCGCGTCCGCCGCCTCCTGCACGGTCTGCAGCGGCGTGCCGGCACGCACCGTCATCGTGCCGGCCGCCGCGTCGATCGCCTCGACGCCGGCGAAGCGCTCCATCGACAGCACGATCTCGCCGCCCAGCACGACCGCGCCGCGCGCGAGCCCGGTGAGGCCGCCCTGCGGCACGACCGGCTGCGCGAGGCGCGTGCACAGCGCGAGCGTGCGCGACACCTCGTCGACGCTGCGCGGCCGCACCAGCGCGCGCGGGCGCACGCCGGCCGGCTCGTTGTACGCGGTGAAGTAGCGCGGCTCGATGTCGGCCGAGCGCGTGACGAGGCCATCATCCAGCGCATCGCCCAGCGCGGCGGCGAGCGCCGTGGCGAGCGCGTCGTCCGCCTGCGGCGGCACGCCAGGGCCGTCCGGCACGCCGGCCGCGGGCAGGCTCTGCATCGTCCGCACCGCTTACTTGGCGGAGATATCGACGTCGCCGAAGTACTTCCGGCCGAGCGTCTTCACGGTGCCGTCGGCCTTCAGCTGCTCGATTGCCGCATCGAGCTTGGTCTTCAGCGCGTCGTCGCCCTTGCGCAGGCCGAACGCGATCCCGCTGCCGAGGATCCGGTCGTCGCGCACCGGCTGGCCGACGAACGCGAAGCCCTTGCCGTCCGGGCGCGACAGGAAACCGCGCTGGCCGGCCGGCGCGAGCACCAGAGTCGCGTCGAGGCGGCCCGCGACGAGATCCGCGTACGCCTGGTTCTGGTCCTGATACGCGACGACCGACACGCCGGCCGGTTCCCAGTGCGCCTTCGCATAGGTTTCCTGGATCGACGCCTGCAGCACGCCGACACGCTTGCCCTTCAGCGCGTCGGGCGTCGGCAGCAGGCCGCTGCCGGTGCGCGCGATCAGCTGCGTCGGCACGCGATAGATGATCGTCGTGAAATCGATCGCCTGACGCCGTTGCTCGGTCGCGTTCATCGCCGAATTGATCGCGTCGAACTTGCGTCCCTTCAGCGCCGGGATCAACCCGTCGAACGATGTCTCCACCCACTTGCACGTGAGTTTCGCGCGCTCGCACACCGTGTTGCCGACGTCGATGTCGAAGCCCTGCAGGTCGCCGTTCGGCGCCTTCGATTCGAACGGCGGGTACTGCGCCTCGAGGCCGAAGCGCAGCGTCTGTGCGTCGGCGAGCGCGGCGCCCGCGCCGAGCGCACATGCGATTGCGAACGCGAACTTGAGGATGGGGACATGCTTCATCGTGATCTCCTGGCTGGTCGGGCGGCGCCGTGCAGCGGCACGTGCGCCGGGTCCGTCGGTGGCTTTCCGTGCGACGTGCCCGTCGCGTGCTTGGGATGCGGGCCGCGCCCGCGCGTTACAGCGAACGCAATCGCCGCGCGCCCTCGATCAGCGTCGCGTCGTCCTTCGAGAAACTGAGGCGGATCACGCCCGTATCGGTGCCGTCCGCATAGAACGCCGACAACGGAATCGTCGCGACGCGCACATCGCGGATCACGCGCAGCACGAAGTCGCTGTCGCGTTCGTCCGACAGGTGCCGGAAGCGCGCGAGCATGAAGAACGAGCCCTCGCTCGGCAGCAGCTGCAGGCGCGAGCCGGCCAGCTCGCGCGCGAGCAGGTCGCGCTTGGCCTGATAGAACGCCGACAGGCCCAGATAGCTTTCCGGCCGCGCGAGCATCTGCGCGAACGCGACCTGCATCGGCGTGTCGGCCGAGAACGTCATGAACTGGTGGACCTTGCGGATCTCGTCCATCAGCGCGGCCGGCGCGACGCAATAACCGACGCGCCAGCCCGTCACGTGGAACGACTTGCCGAACGACGACACGATCACGCTGCGCTCGGCCAGCTCGCGATGCCGCGCGACGCTCTGGTGCTGAGCGCCGTCGAACACGACGTGCTCGTAGACCTCGTCGGACAGCACCACGATGTCGGTATTGCGCGTGAGCTGCGCGAGGCGTTCGAGATCGTCGGCGCGGAACACCGTCGCGGTCGGGTTGTGCGGCGTGTTGACGACGATCATCCGCGTGCGCGGCGTGATCGCCGCGGCCACTTCGTCCCAGTCGACGCGGAAATGCTCGGGCGACAGCTTGATCGCCACCGGCGTCGCGTGCTGCATCCGCACGATCGGCGCATAGCTGTCGAACGCCGGCTCGAAATAGATGACCTCGTCGCCCGGATGCACGAGCGCGCTGATCGCCGCGTACAAGCCCTCGCTCGCGCTCGCGATCACGGTGATCTCGGTGCCCGGATCGTAACGCGCGCCGTACAGCGCCTCGGTCTTTTCCGCGAGCCGCTCGCGCAGCGACACGACGCCGGCCATCGGCGCGTACTGGTTGTGCCCGTCGCGCATCGCGCGCGCGACGCCGTCGATCAGCGCGGGATCTGGCGCGAAATTCGGCGCGCCTTGCGAAAGGTTCAGCGCATCGTGCTGCGCGGCAAGCTGGCCGATCACCGTGAAGATCGTCGTGCCGACGTCCGGCAGTTTCGAACGGTGCGTGATGGCGCTTCGCATGACTCCTCCTGATGTCCGTCGGGCATGCCGGCGCGGTGCGCGGCGATGCCGGTGTCGGGCGATTTAGCCCGAGCCAATATCGACGCACAATCGAAAGTTCGTCATGACGGCCATGCGTTTTGCTCATGGCGTTCGATACGCGTGGCCCGGCATCGCGCGGGCATATGCCGTTCACGCATGCGTATCAGGCATCGTCGTGCGGAGAAGCCGCGCGGCCGCGGCGCGTGTCAGTCGTGCAGCGCCGCCAGATAGCCGCCCAGCGCGGCGTGCAGCTCGCGGCGCAGCGCGGCGAAGTCGAGCGCCGGCCCGAGCGTCAGCAGCGCCTGCGACACGCCGCCATAGCAGAGCGCGTGCGCCATCCGCGCGCACGCCTCGAGCCGCGCGGCCGGCGGCGGGTCGCCGGCCTGCGCGAGCGCGTCGCGCCACAACGCGACATAGGCCGTGTAATGGCGGCGGTACGCGGCAAGCGGCGACACCTGACGCTCCAGCACGAACAGCGCGCCCCACAGCGCCGCATCGGCGGCGATCACTTCCACCTGCAGATCGACGAGCGCGGCCGCGACCTCGGCGCGCGGCATGCCGCGCAGCCCGTGCGCGGCCGCACGCAGCCGCTCGGCGAGCGCCAGCACGCGCCGGTGGATGCACAGCGCGGCGAGGCTCTGCTTGTCGCCGAAGTATTCGTAGAAGGTGCCGACGCTCACGCCGGCGACCGCCGCGATCTCGCGGATCGTCACGTTCGCGTGCCCGCGTTCGAGCAAAAGCTGAACGAACGCCTGCTGCAACGCATCGGACGTGGCCTGAGCGCGCGACTGGCGCGGCCGGCGGCGCAACGCGGGCGCGGGTTGCGCGCCCGGCTGACCGGGCGGCGCCGGAACCTGAACATGTCGCGGCGGCATATTTGCTACTCTGAAATTCAGCGGAACACGCGGTTGACGGGAAACCGGCACACGAGCGGCCGCGAAGCACGACACCGGAGACAGCCCGATGACCGAAGCGACCCATGCCGTCACGAACCAGTTCGACGAACTGGTCGACTATAACCTGTTCGCCACCGACGCCGCGCTGCGCGACGCGCTCGCCCGCGCGGGCGCCGGCTGGGCCGCGCCGCAGCTCGACGCATACGGCGCGCGGCTCGGCAGCGCCGACACGGCGCGCCTCGCCGACGAAGCGAACCGCCACACGCCAGAGCTGAACGCGTTCGACCGGCGCGGGCGCCGCATCGACCGTGTCGAGTTCCACCCGGCCTGGCACACGCTGCTCGGCATGTACCGCAACGAGGGCCTGGTGTCGCTCGCGTTCCGCGACACACGCCGCGGCCGCTGGGCGGCGACCGCGGCCGGCTTCTACCTGCACGGCCAGATCGAGGCCGGCACGCTGTGCCCGGCGACGATGACGCAGGCCGCGATTCCGCTGCTGCAGAAGGAGCCCGCGCTGTGGGCGCTGCTGCGCGACAAGCTGTACAGCGACGACTACGATCCGCGCGACGTGCCGCTCGCCGGCAAGCGCTCGATCTGGTTCGGGATGGGCATGACGGAGAAACAGGGCGGCTCCGACGTGCGCGCCAACACGACACTCGCGACCGCCTGCGGCGCCGGTGGGCGCGGCGGCGAATACCGGCTGCGCGGGCACAAGTGGTTCTTCTCCGCGCCGATGTGCGACGCGCATCTCGTCGTCGCGCGCACCGAAGCGGGCGGCCCGTCGTGCTTCTACGTGCCGCGCTGGCGGCCCGACGGCACGAAGAACGCGGTCGAGATCCAGCGGCTGAAGAACAAGGTCGGCAACCGCAGCAACTCGAGCAGCGAGATCGAGCTGAACGACGCGTGGGGCATCATGCTCGGCGACGAGGGGCGCGGCATTCCGACCATCATCGAGATGGCGACCTACACGCGGCTGAACTGCGTGCTCGGCAGCGCGGCGATGCTGCGCCAGGGCGTCGTGCAGGCGATCGCGTACACGCGCCAGCGCCACGCGTTCGGGCGCGCGCTCGCCGAGCAGCCGCTGATGCGCACGGTGCTCGCCGATCTCGCGCTCGAGAGCGAGGCGGCGCTGGTGCTGGCGATGCGCATCGCCGACGCATTCGAGCTCGACGACTCGCCGCGCGAGCGCGCATGGAAGCGGATCGTCACGCCGGCCGCGAAGTTCTGGGTCTGCAAGCGCGCGGTCGAGCTGACCGGCGAGGTGATGGAAGTGTTCGGCGGCAACGGCTACGTCGACGACGGGCCGATTGCGCGGCTGTTCC
Organism: Burkholderia sp. WP42; assembly: GCF_000745665.1. NCBI lineage: Bacteria > Pseudomonadati > Pseudomonadota > Betaproteobacteria > Burkholderiales > Burkholderiaceae > Burkholderia > Burkholderia sp. WP42. Next base: position 183,426 of record NZ_JQJT01000010.1, read on the forward strand.
GCGAAGCGCCGGTGAATTCGATCTGGGAAGGCTCGGGCAACGTGATGTGCATCGACGTGTTGCGCGCCGTGTCGCGCGAGCCCGACGCGGCGGCCGCGCTGCTCGCCGAGCTGACGGAGCTGGGCGCGGGCGAGCCGCGCATCCGCGCGGCGCTCGACGTGCTGCACGCGATGCTGGCGACGCCGGCCGACGCGCTCGAAGCCTCGGCGCGCCTGTTCGCGCAGCGGCTCGCGCTGGTGGCGCAGGCCTGCCTGCTCACACGCGATGCGCCAGCCGCGGTCGCCGATGCGTTCATCGCGACGCGGCTCGCGGCGCCGGACTGGGGACGCGTCGCGGGCGGCTTCGATCCGCGTGCGATGGATGTCGCGGCGTTGCTGGAGCGTGCGTACCGCGCCTGACGTCGCCGCAGTACCCGCCAACCCGCCAACAAAAAAGCCGCCGGGCTCGAAGGCCCGACGGCTTTCCCGCAGGATGCGCGACGCGACGCCGTTCGGCGCCGCCCGCGATCCGCATCGTGCTTACTTGCCGCCGATGCTCTTCAGCGGCTTCCACTCGCCCTTCTCGACCTTGTACATCGTGATGCCGCCGTTCTTCAGGTCGCCCTTCGCGTCGTACGCGACGTGCGTCGACGTCACGCCGGCCATGTCGGTCTTCGCGAGGACCGGCAGATACTTCGCCGGATCGGTCGAATCGGCCTTCTTCATCGCGTTCAGCATCGCCATCGCGCCGTCGTAGGCATACGGCGAGTAGGTCTGGACGTCTTCGCCGAAACGCTTCTTGTACTTCTCCGCGTACGACTTGCCGCCGGGCATTTCGTCGAGCGGCAGGCCGGCCAGCGATGCGATCGTGCCGTCGGCCGCGTTGCCCGCGATCTTCAGGAACGTCGGCGTCTTCACCATTTCGCCGCTCATCAGCGGTGCGGTGAAGCCGAGCGTCTTCATCTGCTTGACCATCGGCGCTGCCTGCGAGTCCGCGCCGCCGTAGTAGACGAGATCCGGCTTCGCCGCCTTCAGCTTGGTCAGGATCGCCTTGAAGTCGACGGCCTTGTCGTTCGTGAATTCACGATCGACGATCGTCGCGCCGGCCGCCTTCGCAGCCTTCTCGAACTGGTCGGCAAGACCCTGGCCGTAAGCCGTGCGGTCGTCGACGATCGCGATCTTCTTCAAGCCGAGATCCTTCGCCGCGAAGGTGCCCGCCACCGAGCCCTGCTGCGTGTCGGACGTCATCATGCGGAAGGTCGTCTTGTAACCCTGCTGCGTGTATTCCGGCGCCGTCGCCATCGCGATTTCCGGAATGCCGGCGTTCGCGTAGATGCGCGATGCCGGAATCGTCGTGCCCGAGTTGAAGTGGCCGAGCATGCCCTTGATGCCGTCGTCGACCAGCTTCTGCGCGACCGTCGTGCCGGTGCGCGGGTCAGCCTGATCGTCCTGTGTCTCGAGCACGAACTTCACCGGCTTGCCGCCGATCTTCGGGTTCGTCGCGTTGAAGTCTTCCAGCGCGAGCACGATCCCGTTCTGCATATCCTTGCCGTAGTGAGCCTGGGCGCCCGTCATCGGCCCTGCGTAACCGATCTTCACGTCGTCCGCATGGGCCGTCCCCGCAAGCGACATGACAGCGACGAACGTCGCGCCTGCCAGCTTTTTCATCGTGTGTTGCATAGCATCTCCTTGGTACCAGGGTAAATGGAGCGGCTTCGGGATCGCCTTGCCACTCCCTTTGTTTGATCCGAACGGCAAGGATCGTCAGCCGATCGTCATCAAATTCGCATTGCCACCCGCCGCGGCCGTGTTCACGCTGACCGAGCGCTCGGTCAGCAGCCGCTCGAGCGCGTAGTCTTCCGCGTCGCCGTTCTCGAACGCGCCCGCCGACACGCCCTGCACCGACACGATCGGCCCCGGGCGCTGCGCGACGTCCTTCACGAGCGTCTGCAGCTCGTCGCTGTCGCCTTCGAACAGCACGGCGTCGAACGGCGCGTCGGCCTGCTTGCGCACGGCCGCATGGCCCTTCAGCGCGGCCGGCAGCGCGGCGACCAGCGCCTCGCCCGCCGAGCCGGCGAACAGCGCCCGGTTGCCCGTCGCCAGCACCGCCGCGAACTGCGCGCGCGCGCCGCTCGGCGTGGCCGCGACACACAGCACCGTGCCGCGCGGGCCGAGTGTATACGTGTTTCGCTCGCCCGTCGGCCCGGTCAGCACGGCCGTCGCACCGGCCGGCACCTGGGACAGATAGCCGTCGCAGCGCGCCGCCAGCGCCGGCTCGCGCTGCTCGATCAGCCAGTCGCGCAGCGCGGTGAGCGCCGCCGCCGGATTGCCGCGCTGCTCGCCTTCGGCCACGCCGTCGGCGATCAGCGTCTGCGCGAGCGCCTTCGGCAAGCCCGACGGACGCGTCGCGAGCAGACGCTGCAGGTACAGCGCGCCGCCGGCCTTCGGGCCCGTGCCCGACAGCCCTTCGCCGCCGAACGGCTGCACGCCGACCACCGCGCCGATCACGTTGCGGTTCACGTAGATGTTGCCGACGTGCGCATTGGCGATCACGTGCGCGATCGTCTCGTCGATCCGCGTGTGGATGCCGAGCGTGAGCCCGTAACCGGTCGCGCGGATCTGCTCGAGCAGCTTGTCGAGCTGGCTGCGGCGGTAACGCACCACGTGCAGCACGGGGCCGAACACCTCGCGCTTCAACTCGTCGATGCTGCCGATCTCGATCAGCGTCGGCGGCACGAAGGTGCCGTGCGCGCAGGCGTCGGGCATCGGCAGCTGCGTGACCGCGTGGCCCTTGTCCTTCATCGCGGCGACGTGCGTGTCGATCGTCTGCTTCGCTTCGGCGTCGATCACCGGGCCGACGTCGGTCGACAGACGGTCCGGGTTGCCGAGCGCCAGCTCGTGCATCGCGCCCTTGAGCATCGTCAGCGTACGGTCGGCGACATCGTCCTGCAGACACAGAACGCGCAGCGCCGAGCAGCGTTGACCGGCCGAGTCGAACGACGATTGCATCACGTCCGCGACGACCTGCTCCGCGAGCGCCGACGAGTCGACGATCATCGCGTTCTGGCCGCCCGTTTCGGCGATCAGCGGAATCGGCTTGCCGTCCGGGTCGAGCCGCGCGGACAGCGTCTTGTTGATCAGGCGCGCGACTTCGGTCGAGCCGGTGAACATCACCGCACGCGTGCGCGGATCGGCGACCAGCGCCGCGCCGACGGTTTCGCCGGTGCCCGGCAGCAGCTGCACCGCGCCGGCCGGCACGCCGGCCTCGCGCAGCAGGCGCACGGCCTGCGCGGCGATCAGCGGCGTCTGTTCGGCCGGCTTGGCGAGCACCGTGTTGCCGGCCGCGAGCGCGGCGGCCACCTGCCCCATGAAGATCGCGAGCGGGAAGTTCCACGGGCTGATGCAGACCACCGGGCCGAGCGGACGGTGCGTGTCGTTCGAGAACTCGCCGCGGATCTGCGCCGCGTAGTAGCGCAGGAAGTCGACGGCTTCGCGGATTTCGGCGATCGCGTTCGGCAGCGACTTGCCGGCTTCGCGCACGATCAGGCCCATCAGCGTGTGCATCTGCGCTTCGAGCAGATCGGCTGCGCGCACCAGGCAGTCGGCGCGCGCATCGACCGGCGTCGCCTGCCAGATCGGCGCGGCCGCGACCGCGTGGGCGAGCGCCGCGCTCACGTGCTCGGACGTCGCTTCGCTGACCGCGCCGACCACGTCGCGCTGGTCGGCCGGGTTGCGCACGTCGCGCGCCGGGGCGTCGGCGAGCGCGTCGTCGGCCAGCATCGGCGCCGCGCGCCACGGATGATGCGCGCTCGCGAGCAGCGCCGACGACAGCGACGCGAGACGGTGCTCGTTCGACAGGTCGAGGCCCATCGAGTTGGCGCGCTCGTCGCCGTACAGGTTGCGCGGCAGCGGGATCTTCGCGTGCGGCGCGCCGAGCGGCACGACCTTCGACGCCTCGTCGACCGGGTCGGCGACCAGCTCCTTCACCGATACCGTCTTGTCGGCGATGCGGTTCACGAACGACGTGTTCGCGCCGTTCTCCAGCAGGCGGCGCACGAGGTACGCGAGCAGCGTTTCGTGCGTGCCGACCGGCGCGTAGACGCGGCACGGGCGGTTCAGCTTGTCGCGGCCGGTGACTTCCTCGTACAGCGGCTCGCCCATCCCGTGCAGGCACTGGAATTCGTACTGGCCCGGGTAGTAGTTCTGGCCGGCCAGGTGATAGATCGCGGCGAGCGTGTACGCGTTGTGTGTCGCGAACTGCGGGTACACGGCGTCGGGCGCCGCGAGCAGCTTCTTCGCGCACGCGAGGTACGACACGTCGGTGTAGATCTTGCGCGTATAGACCGGATAGCCTTCGAGGCCGTCGACCTGCGCGCGCTTGATTTCGCTGTCCCAGTACGCGCCCTTCACGAGGCGGATCATCAGGCGGTGACGGCTGCGGCGCGCGAGATCGATCAGGTAGTCGATCACGAACGGGCAACGCTTCTGATAGCCCTGCACGACGAAACCGATGCCGTTCCAGCCGGCGAGATCCGGATCGAAACACAGCGCCTCGAGCAGGTCGAGCGACAGCTCGAGCCGGTCGGCTTCTTCCGCGTCGATGTTCAGGCCGATGTCGTAGCGGCGCGCGAGCAGCGCGAGCGCACGCACGCGCGGCAGCAGCTCGCTCATCGTGCGGTCCTGCTGCGAGCGCGAGTAGCGCGCGTGCAGCGCCGACAACTTGATCGAGATGCCCGGGCCCTCGTAGATGCCGCGGCCGCCCGCGGCCTTGCCGATCGCGTGGATCGCCTGCTCGTACGACGCGTAGTAGCGCAGCGCGTCCTCTTCGGTGGTCGCCGCTTCGCCGAGCATGTCGTACGAGTAGCGGAAGCCGCGCGCTTCGTACTTGCGGCTGTTCGCCAGCGCTTCCGAAATCGTCTCGCCGGTGACGAACTGCTCGCCCATCAGGCGCATCGCCATGTCGACGCCCTTGCGGATCAGCGGCTCGCCGCCGCGCCCGATCAGGCGCGTGAGCGCCGACGACAGCCCCGCTTCGCTGTTGGTCGTCACCAGCTTGCCGGTGATCATCAGGCCCCAGGTCGCCGCGTTCACGAACAGCGACGGCGCGTGGCCGACGTGCGAGCGCCAGTCGCCCTTGCTGATCTTGTCGCGGATCAGCGCATCGCGCGTCGCGCGGTCGGGGATGCGCAGCAGCGCTTCGGCGAGGCACATCAGCGCGACGCCTTCCTGGCTCGACAGCGAAAACTCGTGGATCAGCCCTTCGACGCCGCCGCCCGAGCTCTTCTCGCGCAGCGTCTCGACGAGGTGCGTCGCGAGCGTCTGCACGTCCGCCTGCAGGTTCGCCGGCAGGCGCGCCTGGCCCAGCAGGAACGGCACGCATTCCGGCTCGGGGCGGCGATACGCGGCGGTGATCGCCGCGCGCAGCACCGATTGCGGCTGCACGTTCTGCGCGAACTCGAGGAACGGATGCGGCGAGTTGTCGTCGTCTTCCGCCGCGTGGCCGTCGGCGAGCTCGGTCACGCCGCTGCTGCCCGACAGCTCGGGCGGCAACTGACCGTGCTCGATGCGCTCGAGATACGCGAAGATCGCCTGCTTGATCAGCCAGTGGGGAGTGCGCTCGAGACGCGTCGCCGCGTCTTTCAGGCGCGAGCGGAGAAGGTCGTCGACTTTGACGCCGAGAGTCGTGCTTGCCATGGTGGGTTCGTGCGCCGGCGCGGGTCCGGCCATGTGGTGTGAGAGGATGCGCGAAATCCTACGGCACGCAATAAAAAGGTGCAACCGAATTACACGGCCGGTTGCACCCATTGGATAGTCAATATAATCAGCCACTTAGGCGGTTGCAACCTAGGAGTTGCCCGTGGTCGGCGGATCGGTGTTTTCCCTGATCCGTGCCGTTTGGCCGGCGGCGGCGGCTTTTGGGGCGCGCGGCGCGTGGCCGAAGCGGGTTGCACTGACGGTGTCGACGCGCGCGGCGCCGCGCACGCGGCGCCGCGCACGCGGCGGGCCGGCGGACGGGAAAGGGCCATAGCGTGGCGGCGTGAAGCGGCAGCCCGCGCCGCGCTCAGATGTCGAGCGGATCGACCTCGATGCTCCACCGCAGCACGCCCTTCAACGCGCGCAGCTGCGGCTGCCATGCGCGCAGCGCATGCTGCAGCGCCGAGCGCGACGCGCTCTCGAGCAGCAGCTGGGCGCGGTGGACGTTCGCGACCTTCACGATCGTCATCGGCACGGCGTCGTAGACGGTCACGCGCTCGGCGCCCGGCAGCCCCGGCAGCGCGGCGGCCGCCTGCAGCAGGAACCCGAGCGCCGCGTCGAGCGTGCGCCCTTCGGCGCGCAACAGCGCCTGATAGACGAACGGCGGCAGGTGCGCGTCGCGCCGCTCGCCGAGCGTCGAATTGGCGAAGCCGACGTAATCGTGCCGGCCGAGCGCGTGATACAGCGCGTGACGCGGATAGCGCGTCTGCACGAGCACCTCGCCGGGCAGCCCGGCGCGGCCCGCGCGGCCGCTCACCTGCATCAGTTGCGCGAACAGCCGCTCGCTCGCGCGGAAATCGTGCGAGAACAGCGCGGTGTCGGCATTCAGCACGCCGACGAGCGAGACGCGCTGGAAGTCGTGCCCCTTCGCGATCATCTGCGTGCCGACCAGGATGTCCACCTCGCCCGCATGCACGTTGGAGAACAGCGCCTGCGCGCTGCCCTTGCGGCGCGTGCTGTCCGCATCGATGCGCAGCACGCGTGCGCCCGGCACGGCCTCGGCGAGCGCCTCCTCGATGCGCTGCGTGCCGCGGCCGAGCGGTGCGATGTCGACGTTTCCGCATTCCGGACACGAGCGCGGAATGCGCGCTTCCCAGCCGCAGTGATGGCAGCGCAGCGCATGCTCGGGCTTGTGCAGCACGACGTAGGCGCTGCAGCGCGGGCAGCCGGCGACCCAGCCGCATGCGTCGCACGCGAGTTGCGGCGCGTAGCCGCGCCGGTTCAGGAACACGAGGCTCTGTTCGCCGCGTTCGAGGCGCGCCTTCAGCGCCGCGACGAGCGGCCCGGAGAGTCCGCCCATCGACGCGCGCCCGCGCCGCCGCTCCTCTTCGAGATCGATCAGGCGCACGGTCGGCAGCGTCGCATCGGCCACCGCGCGGCGCGACAACGTGAGCCGCGTGTAGCGGCCCTGCTCGGCCTGCCACCAGCTCTCGAGCGACGGCGTCGCCGAGCCGAGCACGACCGGAATGCCGAGATGCTTCGCACGCCATACGGCCAGATCGCGCGCCGAATAGCGCAGGCCTTCCTGCTGCTTGTACGCGGGCTCGTGTTCTTCGTCGACGACGATCAAGGCGAGCATCGGCAACGACGCGAGCACCGCCAGCCGCGTGCCGAGCACGATGCGCGCGCGCCCGGTATGTGCGGCGAGCCAGTTGCGCGCGCGTTCGCCTTCGGCGAGCCCGCTGTGCAGCGTGACGATCGCGTCGTCGGCGAGCGTGCCCGCGAAGCGCGCGCGAAACGCGGCCTCGAACTGCGGCGTCAGGTTGATTTCGGGCACCAGCACGAGCGCCTGCGCGTCCGGCCGCGCGTCGAGCAACGCGGCCAGTGCGTGCAGATAGACCTCGGTCTTGCCGCTGCCGGTCACGCCGTGCAGCAGGAACGGCGCGAAGCCCTGTGCCGCGCGAATCGCGTCGAGCGCCTCGGCCTGCTGGTCGGTCAGCGCCGGCGGCGCAGATCTTCCACTGCTTGTCGACAGGTTATCCACAGCTTTGGGCACAGGCGCATCGCCCCAGCCGATTTCGTCGACGGCCACCCAGCCCCGCGCCGCCCAGTCGTCGAGCGTCGCGGCGGCCTTCGGGTGCATCGCGCGCGCATCGGGCAGCGTCAGCGAAGCGGCGTCCGCGAGTGCCTGGGCGAGCCGCCGCAGCGCGGCGCCTCGTGCGGGCAGCGCATCGGGAAGCGCCGCGCGGCCGGCGTCGGTCAGCCGATAGCGCAGCTCCGGCGCCAGCAGCCGGCCCCAGCGCTGCGCGTCGCGCAGCGCCTGCGGCAATGCGGGCAGCGCGACTTCGCCGCGCCCGCGCTGATAATAGTCGGCCGCGAATGCAACGAGCGCCAGCCAGTCCGATCCGAGCGGCGGAAGCTCGGTACAGACCGCGTCGATCGCGCGCAAACGGGAGGGCGGCACATCCGTGTGAGTCGTCACTTCGCACACGAGGCCGACGGCCTGCCGCTTGCCGAACGGCACCTGGACCAGCGTGCCGGGCCGCGGCACCGGCTGCACGTCGCAGCGATAGTCGAACAGCGTGGCCAGCGGATGGTCGAGCGCGACCCGCAGGTAGGCGCCGTCCATCACCGCACTCCCGCGGCGATGGACGCAGCGCCGACGCAGTGCAGCACGCCGGGTGCGGTGGCGGACTTAAAGTAAAACTTCACATTCGGCGCTAAGTTTTGGATTCGCATTAGGAATCGCCGTATACCCTGACCAGCCTGTGGATAACTTTGTTGAGAACTCGGCGCTGAATAGCCGAGAAGGGCGTGCGGCGGCGCTTTCCGCCGATTTCGGCCGCGCTGCGCCGCGCCCCGCGGAGCCTTATTCCATAAGGCTGCTATTCAAATTCCCCAACCATAGCGAGACAATTCGACCGATACAGGCCTCTACCGCGCTGCAACGTGGAAAATGTGTATAAGTCAAGTCTTGACAAGCGATGAATCGGCATCCGGGGCGGGGTTGCGCCCTGTTTAGCGCCGGCCGCGAAACGCTGCAATTCCGCGGCGCAGCATGCCGGCGCTTGCGTTCAGCCCGCGGCTCCGCTACGCAGCTTACGGCTGTAGCCATGCACCTCGTCGACGAGTTCGGCGACGTGGTCGGGCGACGTGAACTGCGAAATGCCGTGGCCGAGGTTGAACACATGGCCCGGGTGATTGCCGTAGCTGTCGAGTACCGCGCGCGCCTGTTCCCGCACTGCAGCAGGCGGCGCGAACAGGATCGTCGGGTCGAGGTTGCCCTGCAACGCCACGCGCCCCGCCACGCGCTCGCGCGCGGCGCCGAGATTCACCGTCCAGTCGAGCCCGACCGCGTCGACGCCGGTCGCCGCGATTTCCTCGAGCCACAGCCCGCCGCCCTTCGTGAACGTGATCACCGGCACGCGTTCGCCGTCGTGTTCGCGCTTGAGCTGCGCGACCACGCGGCGGATGTAGTCCAGCGAGAAGCGCTGGTATGCGCCGTCGGCCAGCGCGCCGCCCCAGGTGTCGAAGATCATCACGGCCTGCGCGCCGGCTTCGATCTGCGCGTTCAGGTACGCGGCCACGGCCTGCGCGTTCACGTCGAGGATCCGGTGCATCAGGTCGGGGCGCGAATACGCCATCGACTTCACCGTGCGGAAATCGTCCGATCCGCCGCCTTCGACCATGTAGCACGCGAGCGTCCACGGGCTGCCCGAGAAGCCGATCAGCGGCACGCGCTGCCGGCCCTGACCGTCGGTCAGCGCGCGACGGATCTCGCGCACCGCGCCCGTGACGTAGCCGAGCGTTTCGTCGATGTCCGGCACCGCGAGCTTCGCGACGTCGGCCTCGGTGCGCACCGGATGCGCGAACTTCGGCCCTTCGCCGGCCTGGAAGTCGAGGCCGAGCCCCATGGCATCGGGAATCGTCAGGATGTCGGAGAACAGGATCGCCGCATCGAGCGGGAAACGATCGAGCGGCTGCAACGTCACTTCGGTCGCGTAGTCGGGATTCTTCGCGAGGCCGAGGAAACTGCCGGCGCGGGCGCGCGTCGCGTTGTATTCGGGCAGATAGCGGCCGGCCTGGCGCATCAGCCAGATCGGCGTGTAGTCGGTCGGCTCGCGCAGAAGCGCACGCAGGAAGGTGTCGTTGAGCAGGGTATAGGCCACGGTAGGAGCGACGATGCGAGAGCAAACCGGCATTTTACCGGAGCGCGGCCGCGCGGCCGTCATGCCGATGCGATGGCGGCCATATGACGCGCGCGACGGCTCCGTTATGATCGAACGCTGATATCACCGAACAACGGAGGAGACCGATGAAACGATTCGCCACACTCGCCGCGCTGGGCGCCGCGACGCTGTTCTGCTGCGGCGCCGCGCATGCGCAGGCCACTGCGGCCACGGCCGCCGCAGGCTCGCGGCTCGACGACGTGCTCGCACGCGGCACGCTGCGCGTCTGCACGACCGGCGACTACAAACCGTATTCGTACTATCGGGGCGACGGGCGCTTCGAGGGCATCGACATCGACATGGCCGAATCGCTCGCGACTTCGCTCGGCGTGAAGGCCGAGTTCGTGAAGACGAGCTGGTCGAGCCTCACCAACGACTTCGTCGCGAAATGCGATATCGCCGTGGGCGGCGTGTCGACGACGCTCGAGCGTCAGAAGCGCGTGTTCTTCACGCAACCGTACGTGGTCGACGGCAAGACGCCGATCGTGCGCTGCGCCGACGCCGACAAATACCAGACCATCGCGCAGATCGACCGGGCCGAGACCCGCGTGATCGTGAACCCGGGCGGCACCAACGAGCGCTTCGCGAAGCAGTTCTTCACGCACGCGAACCTGAGCGTTTATCCGGACAACGTGACGATCTTCAAGCAGATCCTCGCCGGCAAGGCCGACGTGATGGTGACCGATGCGTCCGAGACGCTGCTGCAGCAAAAGCTGAATCCGGGCCTGTGCTCGGTGCATCCGGACAAGCCGTTCCAGTTCGGCGAAAAGGCCTACATGGTGCGGCGCGGCGACGTCGTGTTTCAGCAGTACGTCGACCAGTGGCTGCATCTCGCGCTGGCGAGCGGCGCGTACCAGACGATCTCCGACAAGTGGCTGAAATGATGTGATGGCCGGCGGCGGCGGGCGTCGAACATGTATCCGGCCGCCCGTCGCGCACGCCGAACCCGTTTCAAAATCTTTCTGACGATTGAATCGGCGGGCGCGGCGTCCGCCGCGCAATGCGCGTTTCGCCGTGCAAATCCGCAATTCGACGACACTGAACCGCGCGAAAATCGCATTACGCGCACGCGATGAAAACTCGGCGGGAAAGATAAGTAAATATGACCTTTTTCAGGACGCCGAAAACAGCAAAAAATCCCGGAAAGCCTTGTCCGACGGGCGTTACAACCTGAAACACTTTGTTACCGCGATGGGCCGTCAATTCGCCCACAATGGCCTCAACGGTTTCAACACGGATGCGGTCTCGTGTGCCAAGTGTGAGCGGACGCGAAGCGCTGCGAGCCCAGTCGGTCACGTACCGAAGCCCTTCCCAGGGGCATCCCTGTTGGAGTCGTTTCCGGCCCCCCGCCGGATCCGGTTTCAACTTTGGTCTCCTCGCGCTAACCCCGTAGCGTGTGGTTTTTAGCGGGCTAATAAGCCCGCTTTTTTTCGTCCATCGAAAACGCAACGGCCTGCCGGCCGCCGCGTTCCCTCCGTCGCCGCACCGCTTCACGCGGTCTTCTGCACGTCGAGCTTCAACTCTTCGATCATCCGTTCGCGCATCACGAACTTCTGCACCTTGCCGGTCACCGTCATCGGCAATTCGTCGACGAAGCGGATGTAGCGCGGAATCTTGTAGTGCGCGATCTGGCCTTGGCAGAACGCGCGCACGTCGTCGTCGGTCATCTGCTCGCCGGCGCACAGCACGATCCACGCGCACAGCTCCTCGCCGTATTTCGCATCGGGCAGGCCGAACACCTGCGCGCTCTGAATCTTCGGATGCCTGAACAGGAATTCTTCGATCTCGCGCGGATACACGTTCTCGCCGCCGCGAATCACCATGTCCTTCAGCCGGCCGACGATGTTGCAGTAGCCCTGCCCGTCGAGCGTCGCGAGATCGCCCGTGTGCATCCAGCCGTCGATCAGCACCTCGCGCGTCTTCGCGTCGTCGTCCCAGTAGCCGAGCATCACCGAATAGCCCTTCGTGCACAGCTCGCCGGTCGCGCCGACCGGCACGATGTCGCCGCCCGGATCGACGATCTTCACCTCGAGATGCGGCTGGATTCGCCCGACCGTCGTCGTGCGCTTCTCGAGCGGATCGTCGGTCGAGCTCTGGAACGACACGGGGCTCGTTTCGGTCATCCCGTACGCGATCGTGATCTCCGACAGATGCATCTGCGACACGACGCGCTTCATCGTCTCGATCGGGCAAGGCGAACCGGCCATGATCCCGGTGCGCAGCGTCGACAGGTCGAACGTCTTGAACTCGGGATGATCGAGTTCGGCGATGAACATCGTCGGCACGCCGTGCAGCGCGGTGCATCGCTCGTCGGCCACGGCCGCGAGCGTCGCGACCGGATCGAACGCCTCGCCGGGGAACACCATCGCCGCGCCCGTCGACACGCACGCGAGCACCGCCAGCACCATCCCGAAGCAGTGATACAGCGGCACGGGAATGCAGAGCGCGTCCTGTTCGGTGAAGCGCATCGCCATCGCGATCGAGCGCGCGTTGTTGACGACGTTGCGGTGCGTGAGCGTCGCACCCTTGGGGCTTCCCGTGGTGCCGCTCGTGAACTGGATGTTGATCGCCTCGCCGGCCGCGAGCGTCGCGCCGATCGCATCGAGCCGCGCGGCATCGAGCGTGTCGCGGCCGCGCGCCATCACGTCCGCGAAGCGGAACATGCCGGCAGGCGCGACGTCTCCCATCGACACGACCGTGCGCAGGCTCGGCACGCGCGCCGCGTGCAGATCGCCGGGCGTCGCGCTCGCGAGTTCGGGTGCGATCGTCTGCAGCATCTCGACATAGGCGGAGCTCTTGAAGCGCTCGGCCGCGATCACGGCCTTGCAGCCCACCTTGTTGAGCGCGTATTCGAGTTCCGCGAGCCGGTAGGCCGGGTTGATGTTGACGAGCACCGCGCCGATGCGCGCGGTCGCGAACTGCGTCAGCAGCCATTCGCTGCGGTTCGGCGACCAGATGCCGACGCGATCGCCCTTCACGATCCCGAGCTCGACGAGGCCGGCCGCCAGCACGTCGACCTCGTGCGCGAATTCGCGCCAGCTCCAGCGCACCTGCTGCTCGCGGAACACGACCGCCGGGCGGTCCGGAAAGCGGCCGGCCGTGTCGAGCAGGAAGCGGCCGATCGTCGCTTCGGATAGCGGCACGTCGGTTGCGCCGCGCACGTACGAGAGTCCGTTTTCGGGCGCGATCAGCGCCCGCATGCCAAGGTCTGCTGCCATCGATGTCTCCGTCCGTTTTTTTGTCTGATCGGCCCGGCGCGCGCGTTAGGCGCACCGCTCCGCCGCACTCGCGACGGGCGGCCTACGAGCGGATGATGCCGCGCTCCGCTGACGACACTCTGACATCGAATCGCTGCGCGCGGATGAAATAGCACGATCGGACGATACGACGCGGCCGGCACAACCGCGACGAAACCGCCGGACGAAAAAAAAGCAGCCCGAAGGCTGCTTTCTTTCGCGGGATACGCGCGCGCGGCTCAGTGCCGGCTGCGGATCTTCGCCAGACGCTGGATCGCTTCGAGCTGCGCCATCGCGGTCGCGAGCTCCGATTGCGCCTTTGCGAGGTCGAGGTCCGACTTCGCGTTCTGCAGCGTTTCCTCGGCACGCTTGCGCGCGTCCTCGGCTTTCGCCGCGTCGAGGTCCTTGCCGCGGATCGCGGTATCGGCGAGCACCGTCACGGCGCCCGGCTGCACTTCGAGGATGCCGCCCGCGACGAACACGAATTCGTCGTTGCTGCCCTCGACTTCGATGCGCACCGCACCCGGACGGATCCGCGTGATCAGCGGCGTGTGACCCGGCAGAATACCCAGCTCACCCGTTTCGCCCGGCAGCGCGACGAATTTCGCCTCGCCCGAGAAGATCTGCTCTTCCGCGCTGACGACGTCTACTTTGATGGTTGCCATATCGACTCCTGTCAACGAGCGCAAACGCCGCAAGGCGCGTGCGCTCGTCCCATGCACGGCGGGTTGAGCGTATTGCGGTCGGCGCGGCCGGCCGGCGCACGAGCCATCGACGGTTCGTGCAGCCGGCCGGCGCGCGCCAGCGTGCTACTCACTCAAGCCCTTACTGGATCTTCTTGGCCTTTTCGAAGGCTTCGTCGATCGTGCCGACCATGTAGAACGCCTGTTCCGGCAGGTGGTCGCACTCGCCGTCGACGATCATCTTGAAGCCGCGGATCGTTTCCTTCAGCGGCACGTACTTGCCCGGCGAGCCCGTGAACACTTCCGCGACGTGGAACGGCTGCGACAGGAAACGCTGGATCTTACGCGCACGTGCGACCGACAGCTTGTCTTCCGGCGACAGTTCGTCCATGCCCAGAATCGCGATGATGTCGCGCAGTTCCTTGTAGCGCTGCAGCGTTTGCTGAACGCGACGCGTGATCGTGTAGTGCTCTTCGCCGATCACGTTCGGGTCGATCTGGCGCGACGTCGAGTCGAGCGGGTCGACCGCCGGGTAGATACCCAGCGAAGCGATGTCACGCGACAGAACGACGGTTGCGTCCAAGTGACCGAAGGTGGTCGCCGGCGACGGGTCGGTCAAGTCGTCCGCAGGGACGTACACGGCCTGAACCGACGTAATCGAGCCCTTCTTGGTCGACGTGATGCGCTCTTGCAGCTTGCCCATTTCTTCAGCCAGCGTCGGCTGATAGCCCACTGCCGACGGCATACGGCCGAGCAGTGCCGACACTTCGGTACCGGCCAGCGTGAAACGGTAGATGTTGTCGACGAAGAACAGCACGTCGAGGCCTTCGTCACGGAAGTGCTCAGCCATCGTCAGGCCGGTCAGCGCGACGCGCAGACGGTTGCCCGGCGGCTCGTTCATCTGGCCGTACACCAGCGCGACCTTGTCGAGAACGTTCGAGTCCTTCATTTCGTGGTAGAAGTCGTTCCCTTCACGGGTACGCTCGCCCACGCCCGCGAACACGGAGTAACCGCCGTGCTCCTTCGCGATGTTGTTGATGAGCTCCATCATGTTGACGGTCTTGCCCACGCCTGCACCACCGAACAGACCGACCTTGCCGCCCTTCGCGAACGGGCAGATCAGGTCGATGACCTTGATACCCGTTTCGAGCAGTTCGGTCGACGGCGACAGCTCGTCGAACGCCGGAGCCTTCTGGTGGATCGAACGCGTATGTTCGCTTTCGATCGGGCCGGCCTCGTCGATCGGACGGCCGAGGACGTCCATGATACGACCGAGGGTCGGCTTGCCGACCGGCACCGAAATCGGCTTGGCCGTGTTCTTCACGGTCAGGCCGCGGCGCAGGCCGTCGGATGCACCCAGACAGATGGTGCGGACCACGCCGTCGCCCAGCTGCTGCTGGACTTCGAGCGTCAGTTCCGAGCCATCGAGAATAAGCGCGTCGTAGATCTTCGGCATGCTGTCGCGCGGGAATTCCACGTCGATAACGGCGCCGATGCACTGTACGATCTTGCCTTCTACCAAAGCAGCAGTACTCATCGCTTTTCCTTTAAATACCTGATTCTTTACTCGCGCAAAGGCGCAGTTGTCGTCCGGGCGCGCGCTTAAACAGCAGCTGCGCCGCCGACGATCTCCGACAGTTCTTTCGTAATCGCGGCCTGGCGGCTCTTGTTGTACACGAGCTGCAGTTCGCTGATCACCGTCTTCGCGTTGTCGGACGCGGCCTTCATCGCGACCATGCGCGCCGATTGCTCGGACGCCATGTTTTCCGCGACGGCCTGGTACACCAGCGCCTCGACGTAACGCACGAGCAGTTCGTCGACGACTGCCTGCGCGTCCGGCTCGTAGATGTAGTCCCACGACGTGGCCGGCGTACCGTCATTGGCGTCGAAGTGGTCCGCCGACAGCGGCAGCAGCTGTTCGATCACGGCTTCCTGCTTCATCGTGTTGACGAAGCGCGTGTACGCGATATAAACGGCCGACAGCTTGCCTTCCGAGTACAGATCGAGCTGCGTCTTCACGGCGCCGATCAGCTTGTCCAGGTGCGGGGTGTCGCCGAGGTGTACGACCTGCGACATCACCTTCGCGCCGAAGCGGTTCAGGAACCCGAGGCCCTTGCTGCCGATTGCGGTAGCTTCGACCTTCTGGCCCCGCTCTTCGAGCTCCTTGAACTTCTGCACCGTCGCACGCAGCACGTTGGTGTTCAGACCGCCGCAAAGACCCTTGTCCGTCGTGACGAGGATGATGCCGGCCGTCTTCGCGCCGTCGTTCGCCACCATGAACGGGTGGCGGTACTCCGGGTTCGCACGGCTCATGTGCGCGGCGATGGCACGGACCTTGTCCGCGTACGGACGAGCGGCGCGCATGCGTTCCTGCGCGCGGCGCATCTTCGATGCGGCCACCATCTCCATCGCCTTCGTGATCTTGCGCGTGTTTTGCACGCTCTTGATCTTGCCGCGAATTTCCTTCATTCCAGCCATAGCTTGCTCCTTGACCGGAGCGGCGCGGGCGCCTCAGCACCCGCGCTGCCCCGTTGTGTCACTCGCGGATCAATAGGCACCCGACTTCTTGAAGGATTCGATCGCCGCGCGCAGCGCGCCTTCGTCGTCCTTCGAGAGGTCCTTGGTGTCTTCGATGCGCTTGATGAGGTCAGCGTGGCTGGTCTTCAGGTTGTCGCGCAGGCCCTTCTCGAACGACAGCACTTGCTTGACGTCGAGATCGTCGAGGTAGCCGTTGTTCGCGGCGTACAGCGACACGGCCAGTTCCCACACCTGCAGCGGCTGGTACTGCGGCTGCTTCAGCAGTTCCGTCACGCGGCGGCCGCGCTCAAGCTGCTTGCGGGTCGCTTCGTCGAGGTCCGATGCGAACTGCGCGAATGCGGCCAGTTCACGGTACTGCGCGAGGTCGGTACGGATACCGCCCGACAGCTTCTTCACGACCTTCGTCTGAGCGGCACCACCGACGCGCGACACCGACACGCCGGCGTTGATTGCCGGGCGGATGCCTGCGTTGAACAGGTCGGTTTCCAGGAAGATCTGGCCGTCGGTGATCGAGATCACGTTCGTCGGAACGAACGCGGTCACGTCGCCGGCTTGCGTTTCGATGACCGGCAGTGCCGTCAGCGAGCCGCTCTTGCCCTTCACTTCGCCGTTCGTGAACTTCTCGACGTACTCTTCCGACACGCGAGCCGCACGCTCGAGCAGACGCGAGTGCAGATAGAACACGTCGCCCGGGTACGCTTCACGGCCCGGCGGGCGGCGCAGCAGCAGCGAGATCTGACGGTATGCCCATGCCTGCTTGGTCAAGTCGTCATAGATGATCAGCGCGTCTTGACCGCGGTCGCGGAAGTATTCGCCCATCGTGCAGCCGGCGTACGGTGCCAGGTACTGCATCGCGGCCGAATCCGACGCCGAAGCGGCGACGACGATCGTGTATTCCATCGCGCCCGTTTCTTCGAGCTTGCGAACCACGTTCATGATCGACGAAGCCTTCTGGCCGATCGCGACGTAGATACAGATCAGGTCCTTGCCCTTCTGGTTGATGATCGCGTCGAGCGCCACCGCGGTCTTGCCGCACTGACGGTCGCCGATGATCAGCTCACGCTGGCCACGGCCGATCGGCACCATCGCGTCGATCGACTTGATGCCCGTCTGCACCGGCTGCGACACCGACTTACGCCAGATCACGCCCGGGGCGATCTTTTCGATCGCGTCGGTCAGCTTGGCGTTGACCGGGCCCTTGCCGTCGATCGGGTTGCCGAGCGCATCGACCACGCGGCCGACGAGTTCCGGACCAACCGGCACTTCCAGGATGCGGCCCGTCGTCTTGACGACGTCGCCTTCCGAGATGTGTTCGTATTCGCCGAGAATCACCGCGCCGACCGAGTCGCGCTCGAGGTTCAGCGCGAGGCCGAACGTGTTGCCCGGGAACTCGAGCATTTCGCCCTGCATCACGTCGGACAGGCCGTGGATGCGCACGATACCGTCGGTCACGGAGATCACGGTGCCCTGGTTGCGAACGTCTGCGCTCGCTTCAAGGCCCTGGATCCGGCTCTTGATCAGCTCGCTGATCTCAGAGGGATTGAGTTGCATTATTCGCTCCTGATAGTCAATTCTGTTGCGTGCCGGCGTGGCGCTCAGGCGGTCAACGCAGCCTGCATCGATGCGAGGCGCGCGCGAACCGAGGTGTCGAGCACTTCGTCGCCGACCGTCACGCGCACGCCGCCGATCAGCGACGAATCGACTTCGACCGTCGGTTTCAGCTTGCGCTTGAACTTGCGTTCGAGGCCCGAGACGAGACTGTCGAGCTCCGCGCCTTCCAGCGGGAACGCGCTCACGATCTCGGCGTCGGCTGCACCTTCACGTTCGTTCTTGAGCGCCTCGAACTGCTCGGCGATTTCCGGCAGCAGCGCGATGCGATGATTGTCGACCAGCATCTGCACGAAGTTCTTCGCTTCGGCGCCAGCCGCGAGCGGCGACTTCACCGCAACAAGCAGCAGCTCGGCTACTTGCTTGCGGGTCACCTTCGGGCTCGACGCGACCGACAGCACTTCCGGCAGATGCGCAACCTGGGCCAGCTCTTGCACGAGCGTGGACCAGGCGGCGATGTCACCGCCCTCGGCCACGCGGAACAGCGCTTCTGCGTAAGGGCGGGCGATGGTTGCAAGTTCGGCCATGATCAGAGCTCGGCTTTCAGTTGATTCAGCAGTTGGGCGTGGGCCGTTTGATCGACTTCGCGCTTCAGGATCTGCTCGGCGCCCTTCACGGCCAGCGCGGCAACTTCGCCACGCAGCGTTTCGCGCGCCTTCACGATTTGCTGTTCTGCTTCCGCTTTCGCCTGGGCGACGATGCGGGCGGCTTCAGCCTGGGCGTTGGCCTTGATTTCCTCGGCGACCGCCTGGGCACGCTTTTCGGCGTCGGCGATGCGCTGCTGGCCGTCGTTACGGGCCTGCGCGAGTTCCTGGTCCACGCGCTTGTGCGCTGCGTCGAGTTCCGCCTTGCCCTTTTCCGCGGCGGCGAGGCCGTCGGCGATCTTCTTCGAACGTTCGTCGAGGGCGTTGATCAACGGCGGCCACACGAATTTCATCGTGAACCACGCGAGGACCAGGAACACGACCATTTGCGCAAACAGAGTTGCGTTGAGATTCACGGTGTTTCCTTATCTGCTATTCCGGAAAAATGAAACGGTAAGGCGCTCATCGAGTTGCATTCGATCAGCGCCCCAAGTCTCCGTTCCGCCCTGCGCCGGCTCACGCCGTGCGCATATTTCCGAGGAACCTTAGCCTGCGAGCTTCGACAGGAGCGGGTTCGCGAACGCGAACAGCATTGCGACACCAACACCGATCAGGAATGCAGCGTCGATCAGGCCGGCCAGCAGGAACATCTTGGTTTGCAGCGGGTTGATGAGTTCCGGCTGACGTGCGCAGGCTTCGATGTACTTGCCACCCATCAGCGCGATACCGATACAGGCGCCGATTGCACCCAGGCCGATGATGATGCCGATACCGATGGCGGTCAGACCCTGGATGTTGGCGATGTAAGCTTGCATGATCACTCCTTTGAGAAAAGACTTGGAACTTAGATTTAAAAAACTAAAACGGAAACTCTTGTTTGCACGTCGCGCTTAGTGCTTGTCGTGCGCCTGGCCGAGATACACCAGCGTCAGCATCATGAAAATGAATGCCTGCAACAGAACAATCAGGATGTGGAAGATTGCCCAGACGCTGCCCGCGATCACGTGACCAACGAAGCCGAGGAACGTTGCGTCGCCACCGAAGCTCCACATGCTGCCGAGCAGGGCGATCAACAGGAACAACAGCTCACCTGCGTACATGTTGCCGAACAGCCGCATGCCGAGGGAGACGGTCTTCGCGACGTATTCGACGATGTTCAGCGCAAGGTTCGGGATCCACAGCAGCGGGTGGCCGCCGAACGGCGCCGACAGCAGCTCATGCACGAAACCGCCGGCGCCCTTGATCTTGATGCTGTAGTAGATCATCAGGACGAACACGCCGAGCGCGATGCCGAGCGTGCCGTTCAGGTCGGCCGTCGGGACGATGCGGTGGTGGGAAATCACGTCCGACAGACCGAGCAGGGCGATCACGCGGCCCGGCAGGTCGACCGGCAGGAAGTCGAGGGAGTTCATCAGCGCGACCCACACGAACACGGTGAGCGCGAGCGGAGCGATGAACGTGCGATTGCCATGGACGATGGCCTTCGATTGATCTTCGACCATCTCGACGAGCATTTCGATCGCGCACTGGAAACGGCCCGGCACGCCCGACGTCGCCTTGCGGGCGGCCAGACGCAACACGACGATCGTCACGATCCCGCACACGATCGACCAGAACAGCGTGTCGATGTTCCAGACGTGGATGTCGAAAATCGACGTCTGATGCGAGGTGGAAAAGTTCTGCAAGTGGTGCGCAATGTACTCGGACGGATCCGGACCGCGCGTGCCTTCGCTAGCTGCCATATCGTTAATGCCACCCAAATTGTCGAAAATCGTTTCCCCCGTTTCCGCAATACGCTATTGCGGGAACGGGCCGGTGCGGTTCCTGTCGAAAACCGCACGCTGCTTGTTGCTTACCGCCAGGCCAGCGCGATCCAGTACGTCTTCAGCACGACGAGGTAGGTGACGAGGAGCGCCGGCCAGTGCACGCCGGCATAGCCGTACGCCACTGCGGCGAACATTCCGATCGTCACGCCGAGCTTCAGGGCTTCGCCCATCACCCAGCTCATCACGGTGGCCGAGCCACCTGCCTTCAGTCGTGCCACGAACAACGCGCTTGGCACCCAGCCGATCGCCCCGCCCAGAAACGCGGATTGCGCAGCGGCACCCGGCGACTTCGAAAACAGCCACCACGCCAGCGTTGCAACCAGGGACAAGACCACCTGCGCGATCACCACCTTGTAGGGAGTGACGCGCGGCGGCTTGCTCACGTTCGGACCGAACAACCTCTCGGCTTCCGTCCGCGTGAGCGGAACGATGTTGTCATCTTGCTGCTCGGCATCCCAGTCGTCGCCGTCGGATTCGCGCCGTTCGCCGGCCGCTGAAGCGGTGCGTTGCGCTCGGGGACCATCGTGCCTGTCGTTCGGCGCCTGACCCGCCATCGCAATCTTCCGCAAAATCCTTGAACCCGGCCCCAAGCTTTCTGAAAGCTTTCAGGGGTGCCTAGCTAACAAATCCGGGCGATTGTAAGCGATAGTTGCAAGTGATTCAAGGCTTTAGACGCGACAAAAACCTTCGTAAAACGCCGCCTCATCATGTGAAAAACGCGCGAATCGACGACGTACGATGACAGTTGTAAGGTGTTTTTTTCGCGTCGCACATTTCGCGGGCGGAAATGCGCGTTTCAGCGGAAATTGACGGCCGGAAATGGGGGCTGTGACGCGGCGTCGCGGCGGGCTGAGTGCGATGAAATTCCGCGAAGGCGGAACGAACGGAAGCGCAGCGGCCGGCGCTGCGCGACAACCGCACCTCGCCGACGTGCGCCGCTTGGCAGCACGAAGAAATGCGATCAGCCGTGCAGATGAAGCGGCGAGCGGCGTTGCGTCGCCACAGTAGATCGACTGTGAATCGGCGCACTTATCAACAGGCGGGGTGTTTCGAAGATCGCTGCTGCTGCCGCCCTGCCCGGCCACGCTTTTGCAGGCGGCCGGCGTCGCCGCTGCCGCCGGCCGCGCCGCTCAACCGTGGACGAGCAACCACGCGCCGAGTGCCGCACTCGCCAGCGCGAACGGAATCGACACCGCGTGAAACGGCAGCCACATGCGCGGCTCCTTCGCGAGACGCACGGCGATCAGGTTCGCGAGCGAGCCGATCGCGAAACCGAAGCCGCCGACCGAGACGCCGAACGCGAGTGCGCGCCAGTCGTGCGTGAATTCCGACAGCAGGATCGCGGCCGGCACGTTGCTGATGCCCTGCGACAGCACCGCGCCCGCGGCGAACACGCGCAACGGCGTATCGAGATGGCTGCTCGCAATCGTGTCGTGTATGACCGGCAACGCGGCCGCGCTGCGCAACACGACGAACATCAGCACGAAGATCAACAGCAGTAGCCAGTCGATTTTCAGGACTGCGTCGCGCTTCGCCGCCAGCAGCGCGAGCACGACGGCGATCAGGCCCGGCACCGGATGGTGCGCGTCGGCGAGCAGCACGAAGCCGCCGAACAGCACGGCCGCGAGCAATGCGTGCATGCGTTGCACGGGCACCGCCTGCACGTCGCCCGACAAGTCGAGCGGTTTGGCACGAAACGCGCACGCCGTGACCGCGAGCAGCAACGCCATCAACGCGAGCGCGAGCGGCCCGAGCGCGACGACGAAGCCGCCGAACGACACGCCGCTCAATTGCCACAGGAACAGATTCTGGGGATTGCCGAGCGGCGTCGCGACGGACCCGGCGTTGACCGCCAGCGCGACGACGATCACCAGCCGTCGAAACGGCAGCGGCGTCAACGCACGCAGCGATACCATCAGCGGCACGACGACGAACAGCGCGACATCGTTGGTGAGCCACATCGCAAGCGCCGCCGCGAATATCACCAGCAGCATCGCGAGCTCGCGCTCGGAGTGCACGTGGTGCACGATGCGATGCGCAAGCCACATCAGACAACCGGACAGCTCGAGCGCCTTGGTCAGCATCAACAGGCCAGCGAGCGTGACCACCGTCTGCCAGTCGACCAGACCGGCCAGTACCGCGAACGGTTGCGGACGCAACCATTCGAGAACGATCAGCGCAACGGCCAGGACCGTCAGTACGGGCTCCTGCAAAAGCCAGCCGAGCCACCGGCGCGGCGCCGGCGCGCCCGTGCTTTCGATCAATTGAACCTCGTCACTCTTCAGTTGCGACGTTACCGCGCAGCCGCGCGAGAATGCCCTCGAGCGCATCGAGGTTGCCGAAATCGATCAACACCTGCCCTCGGCCGCGGCGGCCGAGCTTGATCTTCACCGTGGACGCGAGCAGGTCGGACAACTCCTCCTCCAGCCGGCGCGTGTCGCGGCCGCCGTCGTCCTTCGCGCGCGCCTTCACGGCCGGCGCTTCCTTCGTCGTGTGTGCGACCAGCTTCTCGGTCTCGCGCACCGACATGCGCTTGTTGACGACCTGATGCGCGAGCGCGATCTGCGTTGCCGCATCGACGGCGAGCAGCGCACGCGCGTGACCCATGTCGAGATCGCCGGCCAGCAGCATCGTCTGCACCGGCGACGCGAGGTTCAGCAGCCGCAACAGGTTCGACACCGCGCTGCGCGAGCGGCCGACGGATTCGGCGGCCTGCTCGTGCGTGAAACCGAACTCGTCGAGCAGACGCTGGATGCCGTGTGCCTCTTCCAGCGGATTCAGATCCTCGCGCTGGATGTTCTCGATCAGCGCCATCGCCGCGGCGGCCTGATCGGATACGTCCTTCACCAGCACCGGCACTTCTTCGAGGCCGGCGAGGCGCGCAGCCCGAAAACGCCGCTCGCCCGCAATGATCTCGTATTTATCAGACGAAACGGGCCGCACCAGGATCGGCTGCATCACGCCTTGCGCGCGAATGCTGGCGGCCAGCTCCTGGAGGTTGCCTTCGTCCATCCGCGTGCGCGGCTGATACTTGCCGGCCTGCAGCTTGCCGAGCGCAAGCGTGTTCGGAGCGCCTTCGATCTTCACCGCTTCGGTGATGTCCGCACTGCCGCCGAGCAACGCTTCGAGGCCACGTCCCAAGCCCTTCTTCTTTGGTACCGCGTTCATGTCTTTCTTCCTCGCTTCGCTCATGTCTGGCTCACGACACCTCGAACGCGCGCACGCGGTCGATCATCTCGGCACCGAATTGAAGATATGCCTGCGCACCGCGCGAGTTACGGTCGAATACGACGCCCGGCAACCCGTAGCTCGGCGCTTCCGCCAGACGCACGTTGCGCGGAATCACCGCGTCGAACACCTTGTCGCCGAAATGCGCTTTCAGTTGATCGGAAACCTGCTGCTGCAGCGTGATGCGCGGATCGAACATGACGCGCAGCAAGCCGATGATCTTCAGGTCGCGGTTCATGTTCGCGTGAACCTGCTTGATCGTGTTGACGAGATCGGACAAGCCCTCCAGCGCGAAGTACTCGCACTGCATCGGGATCACCACGCCGTGCGCCGCGCACAGCCCGTTCAGCGTCAGCAGCGACAGCGTCGGCGGGCAGTCGATCAGCACGAAATCGTAGTCGTCTGCGACGCGCTCGAGGGCGGCCTTCAGCCGGCGCTCGCGGTTGTCGATGCCGATCAGCTCGATCTCCGCGCCGGACAACTCACGGTTGGCCGGCAGCACGTCGTACGTGACGCCTTCCGGACGCACACGTGCGTCCGACACCGGTACGCCGTCGATCAGCACTTCGTACACGGTCGACTCGCATGCGGCCTTGTCGATCCCGCTGCCCATCGTCGCGTTGCCCTGCGGGTCGAGATCGATCAGCAGCACGCGCTGCTCCTGCGCTGCAAGGCTTGCGGCGAGATTGACCGATGTCGTCGTCTTGCCGACGCCCCCCTTCTGGTTTGCAACGCAGAAGATCTTTGCCATCGTTGGGTGTTCCTCTTACCTTCAAACAAACGGCGCGCATCCGCGCGCATTCAATTCGCTTCGTCGACGGCGACTTCGATCAGATGCCGTTCGGCATCGAGCATCGGGACGGCCAATCGTATCGTCTGCTTCACGCGGCTGCCTTCCGGCAGTCGCGCAATTTCGTCGTCCGGGTGGACGCCCTTCATTGCCCAGATCGATCCGCCCGGTGCGACGAGATGACGAGCAAGTTTAACGAAGTCGGATAGATCCGCGAAGGCGCGGGATACGATCATGTCGAATTTTTCCGGCACTTCGAAGCCCGGCTGCAGCGATTCGACGCGCCCGGTGACGACGGACAGGTTCGTCAGCTTCAGTTCGGCGCGCATTTGCGTCTGGAATGCCGATTTCTTCTGCACGATATCGTTCAGCGTAACCTGCCAGCCCGGCTGGACGATCGCCAGCACGATGCCCGGCAGCCCGCCGCCGGAGCCCACATCAAGCACGCGCGCATCCGGGCGGCCGCGCAGATGCGGAACGATGGAAAGCGAATCGAGGATGTGCTGGATCAGCATCTGCCTCGGGTCGCGGATCGCCGTCAGGTTGTAGACCGCGTTCCATTTACCGAGCAGCGCCACATAGTCGAGCAACTGGTTGCGCTGAGCGTCCGTCAATACGATGTCCAGCGCGGCCGTGCCGTCGATCAACATCTGCTCAAGTACGTCCCGATTAACCGCCGGCGCGCGACGCGCCGTCATTGCTGCGTCGGGACGGTATCGCCCCCCTGCTCGGTCGTTTCTGCTGCGGCGCCGTTACGGCGGCCGAGGCCACGGCGCTTCAGGTGCACCATCAGCAGCGAGATCGCGGCCGGCGTCACACCCGAGATACGCGAGGCCTGGCCGATCGTTTCGGGGCGGAACTCGTTGAGCTTCTGACTCACCTCGAACGACAAACCGCGAACGTCACGGTAGTCGATACCATCCGGCAGGCGGGTATTCTCGTTCGCATCATTGCGCTCGATCTCGTTGGCCTGGCGCTCGATATAACCCTGATACTTGATACCGATCTCGACCTGCTCCTTGATCTGACCCAGCAGCACCGGCTCATCGGCCAGCGGCTCCACGGGGCCACATTCACCGCCCTTCAGCCCACATACGCCGTCGTAGCTGATACCAGGCCGCCGCAGCAGTTCGGCCAGGCTGTACTCGTGGTCGATCGGCTTGCCGAGCAGCGCGGTCGCCTCTTCCGGCGGCAGCGTCTTCGGCGTCACCCAAGTCGACTTCAAGCGTTCGGTTTCACGTGAAACAGCGTCGCGCTTCCGGCTGAACGCGTCCCAGCGCACGTCGTCGACGAGGCCCAGCTCGCGACCAATCTCGGTCAACCGCATATCCGCATTATCTTCACGCAGGCTCAGCCGGTATTCGGCGCGGCTCGTGAACATCCGGTAAGGCTCAGCCACGCCGCGCGTGACGAGGTCGTCGACCAGCACGCCAAGGTACGCCTGATCCCGACGCGGGCACCATGCGTCCTTTTCCTGCACGTAACGGCCGGCATTCAGGCCAGCGAGCAGGCCCTGCGCCGCCGCCTCTTCATAGCCGGTCGTACCGTTGATCTGGCCCGCAAAGAACAGCCCGTTGATCGCCTTCGTTTCCAGCGACGCCTTCAGCGCACGTGGGTCGAAATAGTCGTACTCGATCGCGTAGCCGGGGCGCAGGATGTGCGCGTTCTCAAGGCCGCGCATCGAGTGCACGAGTTCGAGTTGCACGTCGAACGGCAGGCTCGTCGAAATGCCGTTGGGATAGAACTCGTTGGTCGTCAGCCCTTCCGGTTCCAGGAAGATCTGGTGCGACTCCTTCGACGCAAACCTGTGAATCTTGTCCTCGATCGACGGGCAGTAACGCGGGCCGACGCCTTCGATCACGCCCGTATACATCGGCGATCGGTCGAGCCCACCGCGAATGATGTCGTGCGTGCGCTCGTTCGTATGCGTGACCCAGCATGGCAGCTGCTGCGGATGCTGCTCTGCGCGGCCGAGGAACGAGAACACCGGGATCGGATCGAGGTCGCCCGGCTGCTCGTCGAGCTTCGAAAAGTCGATCGAGCGGCCATCGATACGCGGGGGGGTGCCGGTCTTCAGGCGGCCCTGGGGCAGCTTCAATTCCTTCAGGCGGGCCGACAGCGGGACGGCTGCCGGATCGCCCGCACGGCCGCCGGTGTAGTTGTTCAAGCCGACATGGATCTTGCCGTCGAGGAACGTGCCCGCCGTCAGCACGACAGCGCGCGCCCGGAAACGGATGCCGATTTGCGTGACCGCACCGACCACCCGGTCGCCCTCGACCATCAAATCGTCGACGGCCTGCTGGAACAGCCACAAGTTCGGCTGATTCTCGAGCCGATGGCGGATCGCAGCCTTGTAAAGGATGCGGTCGGCCTGTGCACGCGTTGCGCGTACGGCCGGACCCTTCGACGAATTGAGGATCCGGAACTGAATACCGCTCTCGTCGGTCGCGGCGGCCATCGCACCGCCGAGCGCATCGACTTCCTTCACGAGATGGCCCTTGCCGATGCCGCCGATCGACGGATTGCAGCTCATCTGGCCGAGCGTTTCGATGTTATGGGTCAGCAGCAGCGTCTTCGCACCCATGCGGGCCGATGCCAACGCGGCCTCCGTGCCGGCGTGCCCGCCGCCGACGACGATGACGTCAAATTCTGTGGGAAAAAGCATGGTGGATTCCGTACGCAGGACAGCGCACGAACCTATCAGAGAAATGTATGGGCCGAATTATAGCGGGTTCGCTTTTGCGCCGAAGACCGTCCGAATGGTAGGGTGCGTTCATTTGACGGTTTTTTCGACCGCCGTGGCGTGCTGTGACGCTCAAAGGAGCCATCGCGGCCGTTGGTCGGGCGGAAATACATGAATTTCTGTGAAGCCTCGTTAGCTTGCGGTGGCTCTCACAGCGCTTGCACTCGGCCTGCAACAAGTTATCCCCTGTGCCGCTAGCGCGTCGCCATAGCCCTAACCTCCGTGTCGACGTAGAGCGATGTTCGCCGCTCACGCCACAGTATTTCTATAAGACGGGCAGACTCTTATCCCCACCCGCTTCCGTTCCCGGTCCGCCCAACAAAAACGGCGTGTTTCACGTGAAACACGCCGTCCGTTTCCCGGTTCGGCCTCCGCTCCCCGAGCAGGCGTCACGTCGATTTCTTCGCCAACCCGAGGTAAGTCTCGATCACCTGCGGATTCTGTGCCAACTCGGCCGCCGGGCCCTCCAGCGCAAACTCGCCAGTCTCGAGCACATAGCCGTAGTCCGAAATCTGCAGCGCAGCGCGCGCATTTTGCTCGATGAGCAACGTCGCGACGCCCGTACCGCGCAGCGCGCTGATGATGTGAAAAATCTCCTTCACGATCAGCGGCGCCAGCCCGAGGCTGGGCTCATCGAGCATGAGCAAGTCGGGCTTGCCCATCAGCGCGCGGCCGACCGCCAGCATCTGCCGCTCACCGCCCGACAAAGTACCGGCCGCCTGCCTGCGTCGCTCCCTGAGCCGCGGAAACAGCGCGAAGACATGATCGAGCTGGTCGAGAAAGTTCGCCTCGCCCGCCTGCTTGCGGCGGTAGGCGCCCAGCACGAGGTTATCCTCGACGGTCATCGTGCTGAACAGCTCACGCTTTTCCGGGACGAGGCACATGCCACGCGCGACGCGTTGCTCGATCGGCAACGCGCCGACGTCGCGGCCGCGATACAAGACCTCGCCTGACGCATGCCCCGTCACCGGCAACGCGCCCATGATCGCGTTCAGCAGCGTCGACTTGCCTGCACCGTTCGGCCCGATCACGCTGACGATCTGGCCCGCGCCGACCTTGATCGCCGCGCCGTACAACGCCTCGACCTTGCCGTACCGCACGGCCAGCCCACGTACCTCGAGAATCGGCATCGTCGTGTCCGCCATCACTCCACCCCGCCCAGATACGCCTCGAGCACCGCCGGATCCTGCTGCACGTCCTGCGGCAGCCCTTCCGCGATCCTCGTGCCGAATTCCATCACGACCAGCCGGTCCGTCAGGTTCATCACGAAATCCATGTCATGTTCGACGAGCAACACGCTCATCCCCTCGCCCTTCAGGCGCCGCAACAGCTCGGCGAGCTGCTGCTTCTCCTGATAGCGCAACCCGGCGGCCGGCTCATCGAGCAGCAGCAGCGTCGGATCGCAGCACAGCGCGCGGGCGATTTCGACTATCCGTTGCTGACCCAGCGCGAGGCCGCCCGCTTCGTCGTACATGTGCTTTTCGAGCCCGACACGGCGGATCTGCTGCGCCGCCTCGGCCAGCAGCTGCGCTTCCTCGTGCGCATTGAGCCGCGCGATGCTGCGCCACACGCCGGTATGACCGCGCAGGTGCGCGCCGATCGCGACGTTCTCGAGCACCGTCATCGTCGGAAGCAACTTCACGTGCTGGAAGGTCCGGCCGATCCCGCGGCGCACGATCTGCCGCGACGTGAGCCCGTCGATCCGCTCGCCACGGAACGTGATCGCGCCGCCGGTCGGCTTGAGCACGCCCGTCACCAGATTGAACGTGGTCGACTTGCCGGCGCCGTTCGGCCCGATCAGCCCGATGATCTGCCCCGCTTTCACGTCGAAGCTCACGTCGTTCACGGCCACCAGCCCGCCGAATTGCTTGCGCGCGCGATCGACCACGAGCAGCGGCTCGCCCGCGACCGGCTTCGCCCGCTGCGGCAACGGATCGGCGTGCTCGGGCGCATAGGCGCGCGGCCCGCGCGGAAACAGCTTCGCGACGAACGGCCATACGCCCTGGCGCGCGTACTGCAGCAGAACGACCATCAGCACGCCGAACACGATGATCTCGAAGTTGCCCTCCGAGCCGAGCAGCTTGGGCAGCAGCGTCTGCAGGTAGTCCTGCAGCACGGTGAGGATCGCGGCGCCGAGCACCGCGCCCCACACGTGCGACACCCCGCCCACCACGGCCATGAACAGGAATTCGATCCCGTGGTTCAGGCCGAACGGCGTCGGGTTCACCGCGCGCTGCAGATGCGCGTAAAGAAAGCCCGATACCGCGGCGAGCACCGCCGCATAGACGAAGATCACCACGCGCATCCAGGCGGTGTTCACGCCCATCGCCTCGGCCATCACGCCGCCGCCGCGCAGCGCGCGAATCGCGCGGCCCGGCCGGCTATTGAGCAGGTTCTGCACCGACACGATCGCGGCGAGCACGACGGCCCAGATCACGAAGTACAGGCTGCGGCCGCTTTCGAGTGCGACGCCGAACAGGTTCAGCGCCGGAATCCCGCTGATCCCGTCGTACTTGCCGAGCAGTTCGAGGTTGCCGAACAGGTAGAACAGCGCGAGGCCCCATGCGATCGTACCGAGCGGCAGGAAGTGCCCGGACAGCCGCATCGTGACCGCGCCGAGCAGCAGCGCGACCAGCGCCGTCAGCACGACGCCGACGACCAGCGCGAGCCACGGCGACACGCCGTAGCGCGTGGTCAGAAGCGCGGTTGCATACGCGCCGATGCCGACGAACGCGGCCTGGCCGAAGCTCGTCATCCCGCCGACGCCGGTCAGCAGCACGAGGCCGATCGCGACGATCGCGTAGAGGCCGATGTAGTTGAGCAGCGTGATCCAGTATTCGGGCACCTGCAGCGCGCCGGGCAGCACCGGCAGCGCGAACAGCACCACGAGAAACACCCAGAAGGCCTTGTTGCGTACCATCGTCGTCATCGCGTCACTCCTCTTCATCTTCCGCATGCGGCGTCGCGAAACTGCGCCACAGCAGCACCGGGATGATCAGCGTGAACACGATCACTTCCTTGTACGCGCTCGCCCAGAACGACGAATACGACTCGAGCACGCCGACGAGCAGCGAGCCGGCCGCCGCGAGCGGATAACTGACGAGACCGCCGATGATCGCGCCGACGAAACCCTTCAGCCCGATCAGGAAGCCGGAGTCGTAGTAGATGGTCGTCAGCGGGCCGACCAGAATGCCGGACAGCACGCCGAGCCCGGCTGCCAGCGTGAACGCCAGCCGCCCGGCCTCGGTC
Source organism: Burkholderia sp. WP42 (assembly GCF_000745665.1). Taxonomy (NCBI): domain Bacteria; kingdom Pseudomonadati; phylum Pseudomonadota; class Betaproteobacteria; order Burkholderiales; family Burkholderiaceae; genus Burkholderia; species Burkholderia sp. WP42. Next base: position 213,812 of record NZ_JQJT01000010.1, read on the forward strand.
GTGCCGATCCCGACGAGCCGCGCGCCGAGCCGGTTCACCGACGTCGCGCGCAGCGCCTTGCCGGCGATCGTGCGGCCGAAGTACACGTAGAGCGCGCCGATCAGCACCAGCGCGGTCGCGACCACGACGATGCTCTGCACCGACACCGTCATGCCGCCCAGGGCGAGTGACGCATCGGTGAATCCGTTGGTGCGCGAGCCTTCCGCGCCGAACATGACGAGCCCCAGCCCGACCATCGCGAAATGGACGGCGACCGACACGATCAGCAGCAGCAGCGTCGTGCCTTCGGCGATCGGCTGATACACGAGCCGATAGACGAACGGCCCCATCGGCACGACGATCGCCAGCGTCAGCGCGATCTGCGCGAGCATCGGCAGCGGCTGCGCGGCGAAGTTGCGCGTGAGCGCGAACATGGCGAGCGGCAGCAGCACGTAGCGGCTGCCGAGCGTCGCGAGCGTCCGGCCGAGCTGATGACGGCGTTCGCGATGGCGGATCAGGCCGCCCGCTTCGAGCAGAAAGCACGCGATGCCCATCACCAACAGGAGCCAGCAGGTGGCCGGAAATTTCTGCGCCTGCAGCGCCGCGAGCGTCAGCGCACCGTAGGCGACGAATTCGCCCTGGGGAATGAAGATCACTCGCGTGACGGAAAACACCAGCACGAGCGCCAGCGACAGCAATGCATAAATGGCGCCGGTCGTGATGCCGTCTTGCGCGAGGATCGCCGCAATCGAGAGATCCATACGTTTCGTGTATCGAGAATGCTGCGAAGAATCGGTGACGGGACAACGCCCCGCAAGCGGAAACGGCATGGCGGGAACGCGGCGCGCCGTTCCGCGGTGTTCCGGAAAACATGCGGCGGGCCCGGTGCCGTTCCCACCGGGCCCGCCAGTTTCACGTGATGCTTACTCGGCCTGCAGCTTCCACTTGCCGTCGACGATCTGCACCATCACACGCGCACGCGTGTCGAAGCCGTTGTGATCGGTCGGCGTCATGTTGATCACGCCGTGCGACACCGGCAGATCCTTCACGCTCTCGAGCGACGCGCGCAGCGCCTCGCGGAACGCTTCGGTGCCCGGCTGCCATTTCTTCAGCGCCTCCGGAATCGCCCGCTGCAGCAGCAACCCTGCGTCCCATGCGTGGCCGCCGAAGGTCGACAGCGAACCCGCGCCGTAGGCCTTCTCGTACGCCGCCTTGTAGCCGAGCGCCGGCTTCTTCACCGGGTTCGAATCGGGCAACTGGTCGGTCACGAGCACGGGGCCGGCCGGCAGGATCTCGCCTTCGCAATCCTTGCCGCACACGCGCAGGAAGTCGTTGTTCGCGACGCCATGCGTCTGGTACACCTTGCCCTTGTAGCCGCGCTCCTTCAGCGTCTTGGCCGGCAGTGCGGCCGGCGTGCCGGAGCCGGCGATCAGCACCGCGTCCGGCGTCGAGCCCATCAGCTTCAGCACCTGCCCCATCACCGACGCATCGGTGCGGTTGTAGCGCTCGTTCGACACGACCTTCAGCCCGTTCTTCGCCGCGGCGGCGTTGAAGGTGTTGTACCAGCTGTCGCCGTATGCATCGGCGAAGCCGATGAAGCCGACGGTCTTCACGCCGTGCTTCGCCATGTAGTCGGCGATCGCGTCGGCCATCAGCTGATCGTTCTGCGGCACCTTGAACATCCATGCGCGCTTCGCATCCATCGGCGCGATGATCTGTGCGCTCGCGGCCAGCGAGATCGTCGGCGTCTTGCCCTGCGACACCGGATCGAGCATCGCGAGCGAGTTCGGCGTGACGGACGAACCGATGATCGCGTCGACGTGATCCTCGTCGATCAGCTTGCGCACGTTCTGCACGGCGCGGCTCGTGTCGGACGCGTCGTCGAGCACGATGTACTGGACGCTCTTGCCCCCGATCTCCTTCGGCAGCAGCGCGATCGTGTTCTTCTCCGGGATCCCGAGCGATGCGGCCGGCCCGGTGGCCGACAGCGTCACGCCGATCTTCACCTGGGCGGACGCCGTCGCCGCCGCGCACACGAGGCCAGCCGCAAGCAGAGCCTCCATCCATCGATTCATTTTCATTTACGTTGTCTCCAAACGCTGCTCGAAAAATCCGCGGGTCGCTCTGGCGGCTCCCGGTCCTCAAACAATTTAATAATTTAACTATCCCGCTGTGCCGCGCCTACGCTCGTTTTCCCGCGAGGCATCGTCGCGCACAGCAGAACGGCCATTCGACCGCAACGATGCGCGACGGCGATGTCGTCGAAATGAAGCAAGCGAAAAACAGAAGCGGCGAAGCGGCCGCGATGCACGCGCAACGACGGCGGCAACGCGCCCGGTGCGGCGCCGTCGCCAGGGGCGAACAAAGGCCGCAATCGGCCGCTCATGCGACGGTGAACGAGGCATCGGATCTGGCGAGCACCGCGCCAACCTGCGCGTTGTCGGTGCTTCCCGCGGCAACGGACGTCGCACTCGCCCGGCGGCGCCCGCAAGCCGCAAGAAGCCCGCGCCGCCCTGCTCCCGAACGGCCGCCCTCGACCGTACGCGATACCGCGATCCAACGTCCTGCGCGTCTCATCCAACCGTACTCCCTGTTCTGCGTTGCGCTCGTAGGAGAACTGCCGACCGATTTTCCCGACCGCCCGGTCGGCGAAAGCCGAGTGTAACGGACGCCTTTCATGCACGCCAACCGGGTAAGCCCGAACCGCGCGCAGGCGCGCGCAAGCCGTCGACAGCTCGACAGCAGGATCGAAGAAAATACGGGGCGGGATGAACGGTGCGATGCGAGCGCGCGAAATGGCGCGCATTGAGGGCGATGCGCGCCATGCACCATCGATGCAAATTCGCGCACGCAAATGAAAAAGCGCTGTTGGATTCCGTCCAACAGCGCTTTGGGGTCCGGGCACTTTGTGCCTCGATTGTCTCCTCGTTCTCCACCTGCAAATTCGTTTCGCGGTGCATCAGAACTGAAACGAAGATTAAAGGACCTTTCACCCTGCGACAACTTAGCATTTACCCCTATGGTGCATCGCCGCACGAAAATGGGGCAGCAATCTGGCCGTGCGGCGCGGCCCGGGCGAGCGCAAAACGCCTCTGCGCAAGGCGCCGGATGGTGCTTCGCATCAACGCCGCCGCGCACCGAATGCAACGCGATCAGGACGGCCGCAGCGTCTTCACGCGCGCGACCATCTCGCCGACGATGCCGCGCCGGAACGCAAGCACGCATGCGATGAAGATCAGCCCGGTGACGATCGTCGCCGATTCGCCCAGCGAGTGGAACCAGCCGACGCCCGTGAGCGATGCGAGCCACTCGCCGATGTCGCCGAGCCGGTCTTCGAGCGCGACGATCAGCGCCGCGCCGAGCAGCGGCCCGAACAGCGTGCCCATCCCGCCGACGAGCGTCATCAGCACGACGAGGCCCGACATCGTCCAGTAAGCGTCGGACAGCGTCTCGAAGCCGAGCACCAGCACCTTCAACGCGCCGGCCAGCCCGGCGAGCCCGGCCGACAGGATGAACGCGAGCAGCTTGAAGCGGTCGGTGTCGTAGCCGAGCGAGATCGCGCGTGGCTCGTTCTCCTTGATCGCGACGAGCACCTGGCCGAACGGCGAATGCACGACCCGCACGATGAACGCACACGCGGCGACGATCACCGCAAGCACGACGTAGTAAAGCGTGACGTCGTTCGACAGGTCGAGCACGCCGAACAGGTGGCCGCGCGGCACGCCCTGCAGCCCGTCCTCGCCGTGCGTGAACGGCGCCTGCAGGTAGATGAAGTAGACCATCTGCGCGAACGCGAGCGTGATCATCGCGAAATAGATGCCCTGCCGCCGGATCGCGAACAGGCCGACGACGAGCCCCAGCAGCGTGGCCGCCGCCGTGCCGGCGAGCACGCCGAGCTCCGGCGTGAAGCCGAGCGTCTGGATCGTGTAGCCGGTCGCGTAGCCGGCGCTCGCGAGGAACATCGCATGGCCGAACGACAGCAGCCCCGTATAGCCGATCAGCAGGTTGAACGCGGCCGCGAACAGCGCGAACGTGAGCACCTTCATCACGAACACCGGATACGCGCCGATGAACGGCGCCGCCAGCAGCGCGGCGAGCAACGCGCCGTAAAGCACTTTTCTCTGCATCATTTTTCCTTGCCGAACAGGCCCGCCGGACGGAACAGCAGCACGATCGCCATGATCACGAACACGACGGTGGCCGACGCTTCCGGATAGAACACGCGCGTGAAGCCCTCGATCACGCCGAGCAGCAGCCCGGTGACGATCGAACCGAGTATCGAGCCCATCCCGCCGATCACGACCACCGCGAACACGGTGATGATCATCGGCTGGCCCATCAGCGGTGACACCTGGATCACCGGCGCCGCGAGCACGCCCGCGAACGCCGCGAGCGCGACGCCGAAGCCGTAGGTGAGCGTGATCATCATCGGCACGTTCACGCCGAACGCCTCGACGAGCTTCGGGTTCTCGGTGCCGGCGCGCAGATATGCGCCCAGACGCGTCTTCTCGATCACGAACCAGGTCGCGAGACACACCGCGAGCGATGCGACGACTACCCACGCGCGGTAGTTCGGCAGGAACATGAAGCCGAGATTGGTCGCGCCCGACAGTTGCGCGGGCACGTCGTACGGCTGGCCCGACGAACCGTAGATCGAGCGGAACACGCCTTCGACCACCAGCGTGAGGCCGAACGTGAGCAGCAGCCCGTACAGGTGATCGAGCTTGTACAGCCAGCGCAGCATCGAGCGCTCGATCGCAATCCCGAACGCGCCGACGATCAACGGCGCGAGCACGAGCATCGCCCAGTACGGCAGGCCGAAGTACGACAGCCCCATCCACGCGAGCATGGCGCCCAGCATGAACAGCGCGCCGTGTGCGAAGTTGATCACGTTGAGCAGCCCGAAGATCACCGCGAGCCCGAGGCTCAGGATCGCGTAGAACGAGCCGTTGACGAGGCCGAGCAGCAACTGGCTCAGCATCGCCGGCAACGGAATGCCAAAGATTTCCATCGACTTAGCCGTCAGTATGAGTTTGGTTGCGCGTGCAACCTTCAGGCCGGCGCGCATGCACGGCCCGGCGGCCACGTCGCCGGGGCCGTCGGAACCGCCGCAGCGCCGCTACGCCGCGCCTACTTCCACAGCGCGCAGCGCGATTCCTGCTTGGTGCCGAACGCCTGGTCGCCCGGGATCGTCGCGAGCACCTTGTAGTAATCCCACGGCTCCTTCGACTCGGACGGCTTCTTCACTTCCATCAGGTACATGTCGTGGATCATGCTGCCGTCCTGACGGATGTAGCCCTTCGCGTAGAAGTCGCTGATCTTGAGCTTCTTCAGCTCGGCCATCACCTTGTCGGAGTCGGTCGTGCCGGCCGCCTGCACGGCCTTCAGGTAGGTCGTCACCGACGAGTAGTCGGCCGCCTGCAGGCTCGACGGCATCTTCTTCATCTTGCCGAAGTAGCGCTGCGCCCACTGGCGCGACGCGGCGTCGCGGTTCCAGTACCAGCTGTCGGTCAGCACGAGACCCTGCGTCGTCTCGAGGCCGAGGCTGTGCACGTCGTCGATGAACATCAGCAGCGCGGCGATCTTCATCGTCTTGGTGATGCCGAATTCCTTCGCGGCCTTGATCGAGTTGATCGTGTCGCCGCCCGCGTTCGCGAGGCCGAGGATCTGCGCCTTCGACGACTGCGCCTGCAGCAGGAACGACGAGAAGTCCGACGCCGACAGCGGGTGCCGCACCGCGCCGAGCACCTGGCCGCCGTTCGCCTTCACGACGTCCGACGTGTTCTTCTCGAGCGCCTTGCCGAACGCATAGTCGGCGGTCAGGAAGAACCAGCTCTTGCCGCCTTGCTTGACCACGGCCGAACCGGTGCCCTTCGCGAGCGCCATCGTGTCGTATGCGTAGTGGACCGTGTACGGCGTGCACTGCTCGTTGGTCAGCGTGTCGGCGCCCGCGCCGATGTTGATGTAGACCTTCTTCTTCTCGGCCGCGACCTGGTTCATCGACAACGCGGTCGCGGAGTTCGTGCCGCCGACCAGCAGGTCGAGCCCGCCGCGATCCATCCATTCGCGCGCCTTCGACGCGGCGATGTCGGCCTTGTTCTGGTGGTCCGCGTAGACGACCTCGATCGGCTTGCCGAGCACCTTGCCGCCGAAGTCGGCGACCGCCATGCGGATCGCCTCGAGGCCGCCCTGCCCGTCGATGTCCGCGTAAAGCCCCGACATGTCCGTGATGAAGCCGATCTTCACGCTGTCGGCGGCATGTGCCGCGCCGGCGCTGAATGCTGCGGTCGCGACCGCGAGACACGCGTGTGCGAGGGTCTTCATTTTCATTGACGTCTCCTGTTGTTCTGATGCGTTGTGGTTGTTCGTGCGCCGCCACGGCCAGCGGCAAGTGAGACGGGGCGGCGTCACACCCCCAGCAGGTCGTGAAGGATCGGCATCTTTCCTTCCAGTTCGGACGAGCGGAAATGCTCGACGATGCGGCCATGCTCCATCACGTAGAAGCGGTCGGCGAGCGGTGCGGCAAAGCGGAAGTTCTGTTCGACCATCACGACCGTATAGCCGCGCGCCTTCAGCGCGACGATCATGCGCGCGAGCGCCTGCACGATCACCGGCGCGAGGCCTTCCGAGATTTCGTCGAGCAGCAGCAGGTTCGCGCCGGTGCGCAGGATCCGCGCGACCGCGAGCATCTGCTGCTCGCCGCCCGACAGCCGCGAGCCCTGGCTCTGCCGGCGCGACGCGAGATTCGGGAACATCGCGTAGATCTCGTCGAGCGACATCGCGTGCTCGCGCGGGCCGATCGGCGGCGGCAGCATCAGGTTCTCCTCGCACGACAGGCTCGAGAAGATGCCGCGCTCCTCCGGGCAATAGCCGACACCGAAATGCGCGATGCGGTGCGTCGCCAGGCCGATCGTCTCGTTGCCGGCCACCTTGATCGAGCCGCTGCGGCGCCCGGTGAGCCCCATGATCGCGCGCAGCGTCGTGGTGCGCCCCGCGCCGTTGCGGCCGAGCAGCGTGACGACCTCGCCGCGATGCACGGTCAGATCGACGCCGTGAAGAATGTGGGATTCCCCGTACCAGGCTTCGAGGCCCGAGATTTCCAGCGCGGGCGCGCCGCTTTCGACGCCGCTCAATTCGCGTTCCTCCCGTTCGCTGTGCTTCATGCGTGCGCCCCTGCGAGCGCCGCGTCGGCGCTGCCCATGTAGGCCTCGATCACCAGCGGATTCTTCGACACTTCGGCATACGAGCCTTCGGCAAGCACCTCGCCGCGCTGCAGCACGGTGATCGTGTCGGAGATGCCGGCGATCACGTTCATGTTGTGCTCGACCATCAGGATCGTGCGGCCGGCCGCGACTTTCTTGATGAGCGCGGTCACGCGATCGACGTCCTCGTGGCCCATCCCCTGCGTGGGCTCGTCGAGCAACATCAGTTCGGGCTCCATCGCGAGCGTCGTGGCGATTTCGAGCGCGCGCTTGCGGCCGTATGCAAGCTCGACGGTCGGCACGTGCGCGAAATCGCTGAGGCCGACCTGCGTGAGCAGATCCATCGCGCGATCGTCGAGGCGCCGCAGCGTGCGCTCGCTGCGCCAGAAATGGAATTCGGTACCGAGGGCGCGCTGCAGCCCGATGCGCACGTTCTGCAGCGCGCTCAGGTGCGGGAATACCGCAGAGATCTGGAACGAACGGATGATGCCGCGGCGCGCGACCTGCGCGGGCCGCTCGCCGGTGATGTCGATACCGTTGAAGACGATCTGGCCGGCCGTGGGTGTCAGGAACTTGGTCAGCAGGTTGAAGCAGGTGGTCTTGCCCGCGCCGTTCGGTCCGATCAACGCGTGGATCGCGCCTCGGCGCACGCGCAGGTTGACGCCGTTGACGGCAGTGAAGCCCCTGAATTCCTTCGTCAGTCCGCGTGTTTCGAGAATCGTGTCGCCGAGAATCATGTTCCCTTCCGTACGAAGTCGGGCGAAGCACCGGGGAGCGTCGCACTGGCGATCGCGATCGGCGCCGCGGATCGGCGGGCCGCCCCCGGGCGCCGTATTACACGTCGAGGGTGGTCTCCCCGCGCCGACGCGTATGCACACTGCGGGACATTGTCGCCTCGTTGGTGCAGTGCAATCATCGGGATTTGCACTTATAGGGCTGGCCGCCATATCGCACGCGGTGGAGCGCGAAGGTTCGACACGTGCGCGCTCCGCGACCACGCTGCGCACGGCGCGTGCCTGTGAAAACAGCGCGCGTCAGGTCATCGCGACCACGTCGCCGATCGTGACCCATGCGCGGGTTCAACGTGATCGTTCGCACGCGCGCGCTTCCAACCGCCGCATATGCGAACCCGTTTCGCCGCATAGCTCGAAGGTCGCCGCAGACACGCGGCCGCCGCGCGTGTGGCGCCGATATCACGCCGATATCACGCCGGCGTCATCGCCGCTTCCGTGCGCACCTGCGTCGCGTCGCGCGCCGTGCGGCGATCCTCGCGGATCATGTCGCTCGCGCGCTCGGCGATCATCAACGTCGGCGAATTCGTGTTCCCCGACGTGATGAACGGCATCACCGACGCGTCGACGATCCGCAGCCCCGCGATCCCGCGCACGCGCAGCCGGCTGTCGACCACCGCACGTTCGTCGTCGGCGCGCCCCATCCGGCAGGTGCCAACCGGATGGAAGATCGTCGTGCCGATCGCGCCCGCCGCTTCGACGAGCTCGGCTTCGGTCTGATAGCGCGTGCCCGGCAGAATCTCCTGCGGGCGATAACGTGCGAGCGCCGGCGCGGACGCGATGCGGCGCGTCAGCCGCAGCGCATTGGCGGCGACGTGACGATCGTGATCGGTCGACAGATAGTTCGGCGCGATCGACGGCGCGACGCCCGGATCGGCGCTCGCGATATGCACGCTGCCGCGCGAGCTCGGCCGCAGCTGGCAGACCGACGCGGTGAATGCGTTGAAGCGGTGCAGCGGCTCGCCGAAGCGCTCGAGCGACAGCGGCTGCACGTGATATTCGAGATCGGGACGCGTGAGCGCCGGGTCGTCCGGATCGGATTTCGCGAACGCGCCGAGCTGCGACGGCGCCATCGACATCGGCCCGCGCTGCAGCAGCGCGTATTCGGCGCCGATCATCAGCTTGCCCCACCAGTTCGCCGAGCGCGTATTCAACGTGCGCACGCCGTCGACGCGAAACGCCATCCGCAGCTGCAGGTGGTCCTGCAGGTTTTCGCCGACCGCGGGCAGATCGTGCACGACGTCGATGCCGAGCGCCTGCAGCCGCGCGCCCGCGCCGATGCCCGACAGTTCGAGCAGCTGCGGCGAATTCACCGCGCCGGACGTCAGCAGCACTTCGATGCGCGCGTGCGCGACGTAGTCGACGCCGCCGCCGTGGTATTCGACGCCGACCGCGCGCCGGCCGTCGAACACCACGCGCTGCGCGTGCGCGCCGGTGATCACGGTCAGGTTCGGGCGCGCCATCGCGGGCCTCAGGAACGCCTTCGACGTATTCCAGCGCACGCCGCGCTTCTGGTTCACTTCGAAATAGCCGACGCCGGTGTTGTCGCCGCGGTTGAAATCGTCGGTGGCCGGGATGCCCGTCTGCTGCGCGGCCTGCGCGAACGATTCGAGAATCTCCCAGCGCAGCCGCTGCTTCTCGACGCGCCAGTATCCGCCCGCGCCGTGCGCGTCGCTCGCGCCGGCGTGATGGTCCTCGCTGCGCTTGAAGATCGGCAGCACGCTGTCCCACGACCAGCCGGCGTCGCCGGTTTCCTGCGCCCAGCCGTCGTAATCCTCGCGCTGGCCGCGCATGTAGATCATTCCGTTGATCGACGAGCAGCCGCCGAGCACGCGGCCGCGCGGATACGACAGCGCGCGGCCGTTGAGCGCCGCCTCGGGCTGCGTCTTGTACAGCCAGTCGGTGCGCGGATTGCCGATGCAGTACAGATAGCCGACCGGGATATGAATCCAGTGGTAATCGTCCTTGCCGCCCGCTTCGAGCAGCAGCACGCGGATGTCGGGATCTTCGGTCAGGCGGTTCGCGAGCACGCAGCCGGCCGTGCCCGCGCCGACGATCACGTAATCGAATTCGCCCTCGAGCGTGCGTTGAGTGGTCACGACGTGTCTCCTGAGTTGTTGTGCGCCGCGCGGGGCGTGCCGCGCGCCTTTTTCAGCATAGTGCGCCGCGGAGCGACGCGATCGTTGCAGCGTACTCCGGCCGCGCGCTGCCGATCCAATGAGTTATGCTGAACTGCGTTATAAGCCGCACTCATATCACGACGATGGATCTCACTCTGCTGCGCGCGTTCGCGACGGTCGCCCGTGAAGGCAATCTCACGCGCGCCGCCGTGCAGCTGCACCTGACGCAGCCGGCCGTCAGCCTGCAGATCAAGCATCTGCAGGAAGCGCTCGGCGTCGTGCTGTTCACGCGCACGTCGCGCGGGCTCGCGCTCACCCGCGACGGACAGACGCTGCTGCCGCACGCGGAGCGCGCGCTCGCCGCGGCCGTCGACGTCGAGCGCGCCGCCGCCGCGCTGCGGCACGAGGTGCGCGGCCGGCTGCGGATCGGCACGATCCTCGATCCGGGTTTCCTGCGGCTCGGCGGCTTCCTGCGCGCACTGGTCGAAACGCATCCGCAGATCGAAACGGCGCTGCGGCACGGGATGTCGGGCTGGGTGCTCGAACAGGTGCGCGGCGCGGCGCTCGACGTCGGCTACTACATCGGCCGGCCGGGCGAAGACGATCCGCGCGACGACGCCCTGTTCCACACGGTCACGCTGACCCATTTCGAGTACCGCGTGCTGGCGCCGGCCGGCTGGAAGGAGCGCGTGCAGCGCGCGCACGACTGGCGCGCGCTGGCCGCGCTGCCGTGGATCTGGACGCCGCCGGCGTCCGCCCATCATCGGCTGCTGACGCGGCGGTTCGCGGCCGCGGGCGCACAACCGGTGAAGGTCGCCGAGGTCGATCAGGAGCAATCGATGCTCGATCTCGTGAAATCGGGGATCGGTTTGACGCTCGCGCGCGATTCGACCGCGCTGGCCGAAGCGCACGCGCACGCATTGACGATCGTCGAACAGGTGACGGTGCCGACCGAGCTCACGTTCGTGACGCTCGCCGAGCGGCGCGACGAACCGGCCATCGCCGCCGCGCTGCGGTTGATCGACGCGCAGTGGGCGAGATGAGGCCACCGCGCGTCATGCCACCGTCGCAAGCTTTTTGCTAGATTGTGCGTTCGCACACCGCGAGCCCCCTGACCGAAGGAGATCCGCATGGCCCGCAACATCGAGATCAAAGCCCGCGCCCGCGCATTCGACCGGCTGCGCGAACAGGCGGCGACGCTCGCGACCGAAGCGCCGCTGTTCTACCGTCAGCAGGACTTCTTCTACGACGTGCCGCGCGGCCGGCTGAAGCTGCGCCGCTTCGAGGACGGCACGCCGGCCGAACTGATCTTCTACCAGCGCGACGACCGTGACGGCCCGAAGGCGTCGTACTACACGCGCAGCCCGGTGACGAACCCCGACGCGATGCATGCGCTGCTCGCGACCGCGCTGACCACGCGCGGCATCGTGACCAAGGAACGGCACGTCTATCTGGCGGGCCGCACGCGTATTCACCTCGATCGCGTCGACGGCCTCGGGGACTTCATCGAACTCGAAGTGGTGCTCGCCCCCGACGACGAAGCCGACGGTGAAGCCGAAGCGCATCGCGTGTTCGCGCAGCTGGGCGTCGCGCAGGAGGACCTCGTCGCGGTCGCGTACGTCGATCTGCTGAACGCCGACGCTCAATCGGAAGCCGCATAAGCGGCGACAATAATGGCGGCATGACCGCCGCCGGCGCGTCATGTGGCGGCGGCACCGCCATCACCGCCCTGCCGCTCGATCACGCCGCGCCGGGCGCCAGATGCGCGAGCGGCAGCGCGCCGTTGCGCTTGAACGTGGTCAGCACGATGTTCGAGCGCACGCTGTCGACGCCCGGCACGCGCATCAGCTTCTTCATCACGAACTGCGACAGCGCGTTCAGATCGGGCGCGACGATCCGCAGCAGATAGTCGGCGTCGCCGACCACCGCATGACACTCGAGCACCTCGGGCAGCACGTCGATCTGCTGCTGAAACTGCTCGATGATCGAATCGCCGTGATGCTTGAGCTTCAGGCTCGTGAACGCGGTGACGCCCAGGCCGAGCTTTTCCGGCCGCAACATCACGCGATAGCCTTCGATCACGCCGGCCGCCTCGAGCCGCTGCAGCCGCCGGCCGATCTGTGACGGCGACAGCGGCACCTCCTCGCCGAGCTGCTGATGCGTGGCACGGCCGAAGCGCTGCAGCACATCGAGAAGCGCGAGATCGAAGTGGTCGAGTTCCAGCATGAATGCCCTCCGCACAAAACGATGAAATGATGCGGGATTATCGCATCGGATGGAGAATCGACGCCATCTTTGCGCCCATCACGCGCGCGCCCCGCTCTACACTCGCATGGTCATTCACCCAAGCATGCAGAGCGTCACCATGTCCAGCGTCGTCACCGCGAAACTGCAGGAGCAGTTCGACGCGGGCCTCGAAACCCGTGCCGATTTCACCATCGACCAGCCGCTCGAACGCTACGGCCAGGTCGATCACGCGGTATGGCAGCAGCTGTATGCGCGCCAGGCGGCGCTGCTGCGCGGGCGCGCATGCGACGCGTTCATCGGCGGGCTCGGGAAGATCCGCTTGCCGGCCGACCGCGTGCCGTCGTTCGCTGACGTGAACCGCCAGCTGAAGCCGGCCACCGGATGGGAGATCGTCGCGGTGCCGGGCTTGGTGCCCGATCGCGTGTTCTTCGAGCATCTCGCGCACCGGCGCTTTCCGGTCACCTGGTGGATGCGCCGCCCCGACCAGCTCGACTATCTGCAGGAGCCCGACTGCTTCCACGACCTGTTCGGCCACGTGCCGCTGCTGATCGAGCCGGTGTTCGCCGACTACATGCAGGCCTACGGGCGTACCGCGCTCGCGGTCGCGGACGACGACGCGGCGCTCGCACGGCTCGCGCGTCTCTATTGGTATACGGTGGAGTTCGGGCTGATCCGCGATCCGCGCGGCACCAACGGGCTGTCGATCTACGGCGCGGGAATCGTGTCGAGCAAGGGCGAGAGCCTCTACAGCGTCGAGAGCGCGGCGCCGAACCGGCTCTGCTTCGACCTCGAGCGCGTGATGCGCACGAAGTACCGGATCGACACGTTCCAGAAGACCTACTTCGTGATCGACGACTTCGCGCAGCTGTTCGCGCTGGCCGACGTCGACGCGCGTGCGCTGGCCGAGCGGCTCGCCGCGCTGCCCGAGCTGTCCGCCGACGCGGTGCTCGATACCGACGTCGTGCTTCAGCGCGGCACCGGCGAAGGCTGGCCCGACGACGACGACGCATGACGCATGAGGCATGATCCAGCCGCGGACGCCGGCAGCCTCCGGCGCCGGCCGCGATGCGCGCCGCCCAACTATGAAACAATGACCGGAGCCGGCTTTGCCGCGCGGCGTGTGCCGCGCGCGAGCGCCGCTACCGAACGAGGTGCAACATGATCCACAAGCTCACATCCGAAGAACGCAAGACGCGGCTCGAAGGCCTGCCGCACTGGACGGCCGTGCCGGGCCGCGACGCGATCCAGCGCAGCCTGCGCTTCGCCGATTTCAACGAGGCGTTCGGCTTCATGACGCGCGTCGCGATCAAGGCGCAGGAGATGAACCACCATCCGGAATGGTTCAACGTGTACAACCGCGTCGACGTGACGCTGTCGACCCACGACGCCGACGGGCTGACCGAGCGCGACATCGAACTCGCGCAATTCATCGACCGCGTGTGTGCGCACACGCTGCCGGCGGCCTGACACGTTGCGCGAGCCGCCGCGCCGGTTTTGCCGCGCGGCGCGTCAACTTTTCATTTCGCTGAACGTTTTCTAGGATGTATTGAGCGAAAGCCTTCAGCTTTCCAAGCCATCCTTAAGGCGCACGTAAGTCTCGAACGCATTCCGCGCCTTGGGGTCCAAACCTTCCAGTTGCAGCGCGCTTCCGCGCTGTACAATCAGCAGCGCATACGGCTTGGAGAGCGCGCTGGCCTCTTCGCAGAGTTTGAGTTCGTCGCCGCTGGATGGCGAGCGGGCGCGCCAGAAATTGATCGCGGCTTCGAGGTCGTGAATCGAAATATCGGACATGATTGAATTTGTTCGTTCGCTGGCCGCCATGCTTGATGTCAGGCGATGCGGCGCCCCTGTGGAAACGGCGTCGTGCTGTCCGCGTGCCTGAACCGCCAACCCATTGTACTTGAGCGAACTTCATGCGACTCCTTCTGATCGAAGACGACCGCCCCATCGCACGCGGTATCCAGAGCAGCCTCGAGCAGGCTGGCTTTACCGTCGACATGGTGCATGACGGCATCTTTGCCGAACAGGCGCTGGCACAAAACCGCCACGAACTCGTGATCCTCGACCTCGGCCTGCCGGGTATCGACGGGATGACGCTGCTCACCCGCTTTCGCCAGACCAATCGCCACACGCCGGTCATCGTGCTGACCGCGCGCGACGAACTGAACGACCGCATCCAGGGCCTGAACTCCGGCGCCGACGACTACATGCTCAAGCCGTTCGAGCCGGCCGAGCTCGAAGCGCGCATCCGCGCGGTGATGCGCCGCAGCGGCCCGCACAGCGACATGCCGCGGCCGGAAGTGTCGCTCGGCGGCGTCCGGCTGTCGGGCGTCGATCGCCGCATCTTCAACGACGACAAGCCGCTCGAGCTGTCGCCGCGCGAATTCGCGGTGCTCGAAATGCTGCTGCTGCGCCACGGCCGCGTGGTCAGCAAGGCGCAGCTGCAGGATCACCTCACGCATTTCGGCGGCGATCTCGGCGACACCGCGATCGAAGTCTACGTGCACCGCGTGCGCAAGAAGCTCGAGCAGTGCCGCGTCGAAATCGTCACGGTGCGCGGCTTCGGCTACCTGCTGCAGGAAATCCGCCAGACCGCCAGCGTCTGAGCGGCCGGGCGCGCCGGCCGGCCGCCTGCGGCCGGTGCGTCGCACCGCGCCGTTGCCAGTCGCCCGTCGCCGTCCGGTGCCCGACCGCGCCGCTCCCCGTGAGCGGCGCTCATCCATTTGCCCGTCGAAATGTCTGCTGATCCGGCCGTGACCTCCAGCCTGCGCCGCTCGCTGCTGCGGCGCCTCGCCGCGCCGCTGTCGATGCTCGCGCTGATGAGCGGCCTGATCGCCTACTGGCTCGCGTGGCAATACACGCAGCACGTGATCGACCGCTCGCTCGCCGATCTCGCCACCGCCATCTCGAAACAGATCCAGATCGCCGGCCCCGACGCGCCGTTCACCGTGCCGCCGCTCGCGCAGGCGATGTTCTCCGATCCGGCCGAAGCGCTGATCTACCGGATCAGCGACGGCGAACAGGAGCTCGCCGGCGATCCGAAGCTGCCGCTGCGCGGCATCAACGTGCGCCGCATGCATCACGCGTACGTGTTCGAGGCCGAGTACGACAATCGCGCGGTGCGCGTCGCCCAGGTACGCGTCGAAGACGTCGAGGGCGGCAAGCCGATGGTCGTCGAAGTCGCGCAGCCGGTGCGGCACCGCTACAGGATCGCCGCCGAATTCCTGGTCGCCATCATGATGCCGCTGCTGCTGTTGCTGCTCGCCGGCTGGGGCATCGTGTGGCGCGTCGTGAACCAGCAGCTCGGCCCGCTCACGCATCTCGCCGATTCGCTGAACCGGCAGACCCACACGTCGCTGGAGCCGGTCGACGAGACCGACGTGCCGCTCGAAATCCGGCCGCTCACGAGCGCGATGAACGCGCTGCTCGGCCGCCTGAAGACCGCGCTCGACGCGCAGCGCAAGTTCATCGCCGACGCCGCGCACCAGCTGCGCACGCCGCTCACCGCGGTGAAGCTGCATGCCGAGCAGGCGGCCGTCGCGCGCGATCCGCAGCAGACCTATACGGCCGTGCGCGAACTGCGCGCGGCTGCCGATCGCGCGGTGCGGCTGTCCAACCAGCTGCTGTCGCTCGCTCGCGCGGAGCCGGGCGAACAGGTTGCGCGTTTCGTCGACGTCGACCTCGCCGCGATGGCGTTCGAGACCGGCGCCGAGTGGGTGCCGCGCGCGCTCGCGTCGCACGTCGATCTCGGCTTCCAGCGCAGCGACGAGCCCGGCGACGACGAAACATTGAACGTGCGCGGCAATCCGGTGCTGCTGCGCGAAGTCATCGCGAACCTGCTCGACAATGCATTGAAGTACGTGCCGCTCGCGCGGCCGGACGGCGCGCGCATCACCGTGAACGTCGCGCGCGGCACGCTCGACGACGGCCTGCCGGCCGCGGAGATCGTCGTCGAGGACAACGGCCCCGGCGTGCCGGCGAATCAGCAGGCCGACCTGTTCAAGCGCTTCTTCCGCGGCGACGCGCAAAGCGGCAACGGCGTCGAGACGG
The DNA here is from genome assembly GCF_000745665.1 of Burkholderia sp. WP42. Lineage (NCBI taxonomy): Bacteria > Pseudomonadati > Pseudomonadota > Betaproteobacteria > Burkholderiales > Burkholderiaceae > Burkholderia > Burkholderia sp. WP42. The sequence goes on from NZ_JQJT01000010.1 coordinate 230,201, forward strand.
GTGCGGGGCTGGGCCTCGCGATCGTGCACGACATCATCGCGATGCACGGCGGCACGGTGTCGTACGAGGATGCACCCGAAGGCGGCTCGCGCTTCGTGGTGCGGGTGCCGCTCGCCGAGCGAACCAGCAAGCCGGCGAGCGAAACGCCGGCGGCCGTGCCGACGCACTGAGCGGCGCGTAACGCGCGGGTAGCGGATCTCGAGCGAACCCGGCGAAGCCGTCAAAGCCATCGAGCCGGCTCAGCCCCGCAGCGACGCAGCAACAAGGCCCGCCGGCGAAGCAGCCGCGCGAGCTCGCGCGGCGCGTCGATCACTTCTTCTTTTTCTTGTCCTTCGCGCCGGACTCGGCCTTGCCGTCCTTCTTGTCCTTCTTCTTTTTCTTCTTGCCGTCGTCGTCCGGCGTCGCGAGCAGCGTGCCGCGGCACGTCTCGGCGCCGCAATGGCACGCGTATTCGCGCTTGAGCTTCTTCGTCAGCTTCTCGTCGATCACGAGGCCGTAGTCGTAGAACAGCTCCTCTTCCGGCTCGATGTCGCGCAGCGCGTGGACGAACACGCGGCCCTTGATCTCCTCGGCCTCGCAGTTCGGCGCGCACGAGTGGTTGATCCAGCGCGCGCTGTTGCCGTTGACCTTGCCATCGATCACGCCGCCGTCTTCGAGTGCGAAGTAGAACGTATGGTTCGGGTCGTTCGGATCGTGCGGATGACGGCGCAGCGCTTCCTTCCACGAGATCCGCTCGCCCTTGTATTCCACTACGCGCTCGCCGGCCTTGATCGGCTCCACCGCGAACACGCCCTTGCCGTGTATTCCCGAGCGGCGCACCGCGATCCTGCGTGAACTCATCGAACGAATCCTTGTGAAGTCGACTTGAATGAAAGACGGCCGTGCTCACGGCCCTGCGTCGCGCCAAACGAAAACGCGGCACCGACGGTGCCGCGTCCGGGCATGCAGCGAATCATCCGCATGCTACACGTTCGAGATTGCTTCGTTCAACATCGCGCGACGTCGCGCGCACGACGTTCAGCGTCAGCGCTGGCCGAACGCGACGTCGCCGAACAACGCCTTGTGCTCGCGCGGTTGCGAACGCCAGTACTGCGGCGGCGCCGACACCTGCGCGCCGAGCTCGGCCGCCGCATGCCACGGCCAGCGCGGGTCGTACAGCATCGCGCGCGCCATCGCGACGAAATCCGCGTCGCCGGCCTCGATCAGCCGGTTCGCATGCGCGGGCTCGCTGATCAGGCCGACCGCAACCGTCGGCATCCCGACCGCGCGCTTCACGGCCTGCGCGAACGGCACCTGATAGCCCGGCGACAGCGGAATCTTCTGCAACGGCGACACCCCGCCGGACGACACGTCGATCCAGTCGCAGCCGCGCTGCTTCAGCGCATGCGCGAACGCGATCGTGTCGTCGAGCTCCCAGCCGCCTTCGACCCAGTCGGTCGCCGACACGCGCACGCCGACCGGCCGATCGTCGGGAAACGCCGCCCGCACGATGTCGAAGATCTCTAGCGGAAAGCGCATCCGGTTCTCGCGCGAGCCGCCGTACTCGTCGGTGCGCCGGTTCGCGAGCGGCGACAGGAACTGATGCAGCAGATAGCCGTGCGCCGCATGCACCTCGATCGCGTCGATGCCGAGCCGCGCCGCGCGTTTCGCCGCCGCCGCGAACGCGTCGCGAATCCGGTTCAGGCCGGCCGTATCGAGGGCCAGCGGCGGCGTCTCGCCGTCCTTGTGCGACACGGCCGACGGCGCATGCGGCAGCCATCCGCCGTCGGCCACCGAGACGAGCTGGCCGCCCTTCCACGGCACCTCGCTCGAGGCCTTGCGGCCGGCATGCGACAGCTGCATCGCGACGCGCACCGGCGAATGCTTGCGAATCGCCGCGAGCACCGGCGCGAGCGCGGCTTCGGTCGCGTCGTCCCACAGGCCGAGGTCGCCGGCGGTGATGCGGCCGTCGGGCTCGACCGCGGTCGCTTCGATGCAGAGCAGGCCCGCGCCGGACAGCGCGAGATGGCCGAGGTGAATCATGTGCCAGTCGGTCGCCTCGCCGCGTTCGGCCGAATACTGGCACATCGGGGAGATCACGATCCGGTTCGGAAGCGTCACGCCGCGTAGCGTGAACGGGGAAAACAACGCAGTCATGGAGGCCGCTCGCGTGCAGAGGAAAGAGCGGATCAGCGTAGCACGCACGTCGCGCGCGTGCAGGCGGGCGGTTGGTCAGTAAGCGGATGGTCAGCTAGGGGGTTGCCGCAGATGTGGGAACAGCACTGCGCCGCGTGCCGGCTCGCCGATCGCGCGGTGCCAGCGGTGCCGCGCGCGCGATCACACCCCGACGCTGTCGAGCCACTCCGAGAACATGCGTCGCGCGGCCGTCTCGAGCGCGGGGCCGTGCTGCGCGGTGTCGGCCCGCAGACGACACGCGTCGATGCCGGCCGTCGCCGCGATCTCGCCGGCATTGCCGATCAGCCAGGGCTCGAAGCGGTCGGTGCGGATTTCCGGATGGCATTGCAGCGCCAGCACATGCCGGCCCCATGCGAACGCCTGGTGGCGGCACGCCGGTGTCGATGCGAGATGGATCGCGCCGCCCGGCAGGTCGAACGTGTCGCCGTGCCAGTGCAGCATCGAGGTGGCCGCAGCGTCCAAATGACGCAGCGGCGAGGCGCGGCCCGCGTCGGTGAGCGCGAGCGGCGCCCAACCGAGTTCCTTCTCGGCGGCCGGATAGACGCGCGCGCCGAGCGCGCGGGCGATGAACTGTGCGCCGAGACAGATGCCGAGGATCGGCAGGCCCGCATCAATGCGCTGGCGCACCAGCGCCGCAAGCGGCGCGATCGACGGATACTGCGCATCGTCGTACACGCTGAGCGGCCCGCCGAGCAGCACCAGCAGCGACGGCTGCAGCGCGTCGAGCACCTCGACGCGCGACGCGCCGACGTCCACGTAACGCACGCGGCGCCCGCGTTCGCCGAGCACCTGCTCGAAGCTGCCGAGATCCTCGAAATGCACGTGGCGGATCGCCACCACTTCGGCATGCATCATCGGCCTCCCGGTCGATCGGCGGACTTCAGCCGGCGAATACCTTCCAGGTCTTCTTCTGGGTCGCGACGTCGGCTTCTTCGTGCCCCGAGCAGTCGAGGCGCAGGTCGCTGTCGGTCATCGCCTGGTCGAACACGGCGCAGTGGTGCACGGTCTTCTTCGACTGCTTGCCCGGCTGGAAGTGCGCGCACGTCAGGCACATGCGCTGCGGCGGCGTCGCACCGGCCACCTGCAGCTCGCGCAGCGTCTTCAGCAGCGCGCGGTAGAGCGCGCCCTGCTCGTCCGCGCCGAGCTTGCCGACCGCTTTCGACAGGAACTCCGGCCATTGCAGCGCCTTCTTCGCCGCGGTGCGGCCGCGGGCCGACAAACGCACCGCGAGCGCGCGGCCGTCGTCCAGGGCGCGACGCTTCTCGACGAGCCCCTTCGTCTCGAGCGTGCTCACCGCATCGCTGGTGGTCGCGGCCGTGAGCTGCGTCTCGCGTGCGATTTCGCCGAGGCGCATCGGCCCCTTGCGTTGCAGCAGCAGCACGAGGATCTCGCCCTGCGTCGGCGTGAGGCCTGCGCCCTCCGCCCAATCCCACGCCTGGCTCCGCATGGCCGTGCTCAATCGCAGCAAGCTGTGGGTCACACGTCCCGAAGCCTGATTCCCGTAAACGCCTTCGCTCATAGTCTTTTCGCTTTGCCGCCGCCCGGATGCCGAGCAGCCGTAGTGTGGAGATCCGATGTCTATCTCAAAATAAACGCCCACCGAGGAGCGTCAACACGGCCGTCGCGAGGCACACGCGGCGGTCGCATTCGCGGCGACCGGTGAGAGACCCGTCGTTCCGGTGTCCGCAGAGTCGCCATTCTAAGCGAGAGCGGAAAATCGTACAGCTAAGTTATCCACAGCATTCTGTGGGGAATACCTCGATAACCGTAACTTTTCGTTGTGCCGCCAATTGCCGCGGGTGGTGCGACAAAACGCGCAAACATTTTCGTGTCCGGATCGGACATTTGTCTGGCGATACCGGACGAAGGGGTTATCCAGTGCGCAGAGCGTTGACTTTGAAGCGGAATATCGGGTTATCCACAGATTTTGAGGAACACTGGGGACGCGATTGGCCCGAAATGGCGGCGAATACCGTTCAGTGAATCGCCGCGCGGTCGAGCCTGCAATCTGCAAAACATTTTTTCATTCGCGCCAGCGCAAACACTGCTGTCTGACCGTTTCGTTCAGCGACTTCTCCTGTTTGAAAACGGTTCTCAACCACGACGCGTCATTTACGCGCGCTTTCGCTAGCGCACCGATCTCGTCGAGGGCCGCGCGCGAGCCGAGCGCCGCCGCGTGCGGGGCGATCCGGTCGAGCGTGTCGAGGATGTCCTCCGCGATCGTGCGGCGCTCACCCGTCTGAGGATTCACGCAGGTCCCCTCGAGCCCGAAGCGGCACGCTTCGAAACGGTTGAACGTGTAGACGAGATAGTCGTCCTCCGACAGCTTCAGCGGCCGGTCGGTCAGCAGATAGCGCGCGAGCGTCTGGATGTAGCACGCGATCGCGGCCGCGCGGTCGACCGACAGCGGCGTGTCCATCACGCGCACCTCGATCGTTCCGTAGCCGGGCTTCGGCCGGATGTCCCAGTAGAAGTCCTTCATCGAGTTGACCACGCCCGTGTTGACCATCTTCGTGAAGTACTCCTCGAAGCTGTCCCAGGTCAGCACGAACGGCGCGCGGCCCGACAGCGGGAACGCGAACACCGAGTTCAGGCGCGCCGAATGGAAGCCGGTGTCGACGTTCTGCACGAACGGCGACGACGCCGACAGCGCAATGAAGTGAGGAATGAAGCGCGACATCGAATGCAGCAGGAACAGCGCGCTGTCCGGGTCTGGGCAGCCAATGTGCACGTGCTGGCCGAACACGGTGAACTGCTTAGCGAGATAGCCGTACAGCTCCGAGATGTACTGGAAGCGCGGCGCGTCGTAGATCTGCCGGTCGCTCCACTGCTGGAACGCGTGCGTGCCGCCGCCGCAGAGCCCGACGTTCAGCTGGTCGGCCGCCTTCACGAGCACGTCGCGGATCGCGTGCAGCTCGGAGAGCGCCTGTTCGTGCGAATGACAGATGCCGGTCGACAGCTCGATCATGCTTTCGGTGATTTCCGGCGTGATGTTGCCCGGAAAGGTCTCGCCCTGGATCAGCCGCATCAGGTCGGACGCGGCCTTGGTCAGGTCGTAGTTGTGCGTGTTGACGACCTGGATCTCCAGCTCGACGCCGAAGGTGAACGGTTCGGAATTGACGAAGGTTTCGAGTGCCATGGCGGGTTCCGGAATCAGTTTCTGTCGCTGCGTTCGCTGACCGCCGACAGGCAGCGGTACACGACGAACGGGCTCACGAGCTGCAGGACCACGATCGTGCACATCACGATCGCGCGCAGGTGCGGGTCGAAATTCGGATACATCTGATAGGTGTCGTCGACGAGCAGGTACGACAGCGCGGACATCGGCGTGAGCGCGATGCCGAGCGCGACGCCCTGCTTCATCCCGAGCCCGCTCGGCTTCGCGAACGCGACCACACCCGCCAGCTTGGCGACGAGCCGCGTGACGATCAGCACGATCGCGAGCAGCCCGCCGAGCGCGATGTCGCCCCACGTGAACGACGTGAGCGTCAGCACGAACAGCACCACCGTGAGCAGCCAGCCGGCCGTGCCGAAGTGCTCGGGCCACAGCTGCGGACGCGCTTCGAGGTTCTTCACGATGATGCCGGCGAGCAGCAGCGTGAGCAGCGTCGACAGCTTCAATGCCTGGGCGACCGCGATCGCCAGCATCACGAGCCCGAACAGCGCGACGAACGAGTGCTCGTCGCGCATCGTCGAGGTCATGTGGCGGAACAGGTAATTGCATGCGCGCGCAACGAGATAGGCGACGATGAACGAACCGGCGATCAGATACACCGGTTGCAGGATCGTCGCGAACACGTTGCCGTACGCTTCCTGATGGAGCCAGCTCGTCACGAGCTTGGTCAGCACGATCGCATACACGCTGTTCAGCGCGGTCAACGTGATGAGCCGCTGCGACACCTGCCCTTCCGCGCGCAGTTCGGTCTTCAGCTGGATCACCATCGACGGCGAGGTCGCGATCGCGATCGCCGACAGCACCAGCGCGACCATGCCCGACACGCCGAGCGCGAGCATCACGAACAGCACGAGCACGAAGGTCAGCGTCGCTTCGGCGAGGCTCGACGCAATCAGCCACGGATTGCGGCGAATCCACTTCAGGTCGAGCCGGCTGCCGAGCTCGAACAGCAGCAGGCCGAGCGCGACGTCGATCAGCAGACGCGAGGTTTCGTCGGTACTCGCGTCGATCACGCCGAATCCGAGCGACCCGGCGATCAGACCGATCACCGCATAGCCGGTGATGCGCGGCAGCCGCCAGGCGCGATAGCACAGCTCGCCACACAGACCGGCCGCAAACAACGCGAGACCGGCCCAGAACACGGCATCCGGCGCGAGCGGCCAGTTGGGCAGAAATGAGAACGCCGACTTCATCGTGGTGACTTCTCCTTTGGAAGCAATCGCCAGCGGCGCGGGGTCAAGCGTCAGAAATGAGATGCACGCCGGCTGGGTATCGCCCCGAATGTGATTGTTGTGGTCGACGACGGCGGGACATGGGATCCGCCTCTTCCGCCATCCGGCGGAGTGTCGTACAGGCTGCCGATCTGGATTGTCGGCCTGGTGTGTGAACGGACTGCGCAGTCTCGAAGATTCAGATTCGAAATCGTGCCGACCGTTCCATTGATGCATGTCCGGCGCAGGGCCGGACGAACGCGAAGGAAACCGATTGTGCCACAGCTTTTTCGTTCCGGAACCCGCCCGATCGACTCGCGGCGCTGTGAGGCGCCACAGGTCTTTGGTTTCAACTGTTTACTCGTATACATACGTAGTAGAAGTTAACAAGGCACGCACAGTTCTGTGGATAACGCCGGTTTGTGTAGAAAGATCAAGGCATTGGCGTGCGCGTAACCCGTTGCACACGCTGTTTGCTCACAGCGGTTCGAGTTGAGCAACTTTCGGGCCGCATCGCGGCTGTGCGAGTTACCCAGTTTACGTCCACTGTGATTGCACACGGACTGCGTACGGATTCCGCGCAGTTATCCACAGCGGTGCGTGGATAAGTTTGCGCGGGCGAATCGCGGGACTGTGAGGCATGGGCCAGCCAGGTCAGCCGAGTTTGCGCCCGCGCAGGGCGCGGATCAGGAACCGGGCGGGGTCGACGGCATCGGCGAGCTCGCGCTCGAGCGGCAACGGCTCGCCTTCGAGTTGCGACGCAATCAGCTCGGCGCCGAGCGACGCCCACACGAGGCCGCGCGAACCGAAGCCGAACGCGCCGTACAGGCCGGCGGTGCGCGGCAGGTCGCGCGCTTTCGCACCGCTCAGCGCCCGCGCGTTGGCAGCGGCCTGCGCTTCGTCCGCGAGCGGGCCGATCAGCGGCACGCGATCGGCGACGACCCAGCGAAACGCGACGCGCCCGCGCAATGTATCGACGTCCGGCACGTCGCCGACGAGGCCCGGCAGCAGATGCCGGATGCGCGCGAGGTTTTCGAGGTGGCCGGCGTCGCGAATCTCAGGATCGACGTCGTCCGGTTCGAAGGTCGCGCCGATCAGCAGCGTGCCGTCGTCGAGCGGCACCGCGTAGCCGTCGCCGATCGCGGGGCACGGCAGCGGCGCCGTCGTGCCGGGCGGCAGCAGCGTCAACTGGCCGCGCACCGGCTGTAGCGCGACATGCCGCAGGCCCGCGAGCCGCACCGCGTCGCCGGCATTCGCGAGCACGACGACCGGCGCTTCGGCGATCGTCGCGCCGTCGGCGCCGATCGCGCGCCACGTGTCGCCGTCGCGTTCGAGCCGCGCGACCTCGGTGCCGGTGCGCAGCGTCACGCGCTCGCCGGCCGCGGCGACCTGGGCGGCACAGAGTCCGGCCGGCCATACGGCGCCGCCGTGCGGAAACAGCAGGCCGCCGTGCGCGACCGGCAGATTCAGATGCGCGCGCGCGGCGTCGGCATCGAGCAGCGTGACATGGTCGGCCGGTGCGCCGAGCGCGTCGAACGCATCGCGCATTCGCACGAAGTCGTCGGCCGATTCCGCGAGATGGATCATCCCGCGCGTGCTGCGCGCGAACGTGTGGCCCGCATGCTCGAGCGCGCGCCAGCGCGCGAGCGCATGCAGGAAACCGCTGCGCGTGAGGCGGCTCGCGACGTTGTCGTCGCGCGTCATCAGCGGATGGAACACGCCGGCCGGATTGCCCGATGCCTCGCTCGCGATCTGCGCGTGTCGCTCGATCAGCGTGACGTGCCAGCCGCGCGCGGCGAGCCGCTCGACGAGCGCACATCCGGCGAGGCCCGCGCCGATCACGATCGCCTCGCGCGCGGCCACCGGCAACGCGCGCGGCGGCTCGTGCCGGCGCATCCGCCACCGCGGCGCGTATTCGCCGACCAGCATCGCGAACTTGCCGGCCAAACCCGGCATCTTGCGATAGGCGAAGCCCGCTTCGACGAGCGCCTGCTTCACGACGCCTGCGCTCGAATACGTCGCGAACGTCGCGTCGTCGGCCGCGACGCGTGCGAGCGCGCGGAACACGTCGGCCGACCAGAGGTCCGGGTTCTTCGCCGGTGCGAAGCCGTCCAGATAGAACGCGTCCGCGCGTGCGACCAGCTTCGGCAGCAGCTCGCGCGCATCGCCGAGCGCGAGCGTGAGCACGACGCGTCCACCTTCGAATTCGATCCGATGAAAACCGGGCACGGCCGGCGGCCACGCATCGGCAAGCAGCGCCGCCTGCTCCGACAAAGTTGTGCCCGCAACGATGTGGGAAAGTGCGCGACGCAGGTCGTCGCGCGTGAACGGATGCTTCTCGAACGACACGAAATGCAGCCGCTCGCAGCGCGCGGGGTCGTCGCGCCACGCGGCCCAGGTCGCGAGGAAGTTGGTGCCGGTGCCGAACCCCGTCTCGACGATCGTGAACGTGCGGCTGCCCTGCCAGCGTGCGGGCAGCCGGTTGCCGGCGATGAACACGTAGTTCGCCTGCGCGAACGCACCGGCGACGTTGTAATAGATGTCGCCGTACTCGGGCGAGATGAGGGTGCCGTCGTCGCGAAACGCGAGCGTGGCCGGGACGAGTCGGTCGGGCATGCGAAACAAAAAGCGTGGCGGCCAAGCCTGGCAAGGGATTGCGCGGACGCCCGGCGCGCCGCGTTGGCAAAAACCAACGAGCTGGCGCGCGCGTGGAGCGAGCTGCGTATCCTCTGCGCTTGGCGCAGGTCAAAAAATGGGCAATCGACGATTCATTCGGCGAAATACCGATGAAAATCTTTGAAACCCTTGTCGTTATTGGGTTTGCGCTGCGCTATCATAGCAACGCCGTACCGCGGGGTGGCCGCCGGCAAGCCGGACGGCGCGTCGCGCGGGCCAGGATTCGGCGCTGTGTCGTCGGAGTCTGTCTCTCGACGGCACGGTTCGCGCACGTATAATCGGCGCGTTCGCGCTGTTCGTGTCAAACCTAACCTGAAAAAGGAACCTTAATGAACAAACAGGAACTGATCGACGCCGTCGCCGCCCAAACGGGCGCCAGCAAGGCTCAAACCGGCGAAACGCTGGACACGCTGCTCGAAGTCATCAAGAAAGCCGTGTCGAAGGGCGATGCGGTTCAGCTGATCGGCTTCGGCAGCTTCGGTTCGGGCAAGCGCGCAGCACGTACGGGCCGCAACCCGAAGACGGGCGAAACCATCAAGATCCCGGCAGCCAAGACGGTCAAGTTCACGGCTGGCAAGGCGTTCAAGGACGCCGTCAACAAGCGTTAATACCGCGCTCGTTCCAGAAAAAAACCCGCCTTCCGGCGGGTTTTTTGTTTGGCGCGCGCGGCATTTTCACCACAGTGTGCGCCGCGCTTGCAAGATTTAACGTTGTGTCGGCCGCTTGCCAGCAGCGTGTTTACCGCGTGTTACGCATGCACGATCTGCCCGTCGGGATCGTCGTCATCATGCTCGTCGACGTCCCACGCCGGGAACGGATCGTCGAATGCGGCCCATTGTTCGGCGCCCAGCGCGAATTCCGCATCGGTGAGCAGGCACGCGTCGAGTTTCGCGCGCCAGGCATCGGCGTCGAGCCCGATGCCGATCAGCACGAGCTCCTGACGGCGATCGCCGATCGAGCGATCGTCGAGATCGCCCTGCCACTCCGTGCGAATTTCGGCGAGCAATTCGTCGTCTTCCGGCCATTCCGCGCGATCCTGCGCGGCCCACCAGAGGCCGGCCGGCCCGTGTCGGCACACGCCGCCCGCCTGCGACAGCGAGCCCGCGATGTCGTTGCGCGTCGCGAGCCAGAAGAAGCCCTTGCTGCGCAGCACACCCGGCCATTCCTGATGCAGCAGCGCCCAGAGTCGCGCCGGATGAAACGGCCGGCGTGCGCGGTAAACGAAATTGCCGATGCCGAATTCGTCCGCTTCGCCGTGCACGTGCGCATGATGCGGATCGTGGCAGTCCGGATCGTCGCACTGCGTATGATCGTGATCGAGCGACGCGAGCCATCCCGGCGCATTCGCGGCCTCGTCGAAATCGAAGCGGCCGGTGTTCAGCACTTCGTCGAGCGGCACGTTGCCGAACGTCGAGACGACCTGATGCGCGCGCGGGTTCAGCCGCGCGAGGATGTGCTGCAGGCGCGCGAGTTCGTCCGCGCCGACGAGATCGGCCTTGTTGATCACCAGCACGTCGCAGAATTCGATCTGCTCGATCAGCAATTCGACGAGCGTGCGATCGTCTTCGTCGGAAGCGGCGATTCCGCGCGTCGCGAGCGCATCGTCGGAACCGTAGTCGCGCAGGAAGTTGTACGCATCGACGACCGTCACGAGCGTGTCGAGCCGCGCGACGCTCGACAGCGAGGCGCCGTCGTCGTCGACGAACGTGAAGGTTTCGGCGATCGGCATCGGCTCGGCGATGCCGGTCGATTCGATCACGATCGCATCGAAGCGGCCGTCGGCCGCGAGATTGCGGATCTCGACGAGCAGATCGTCGCGCAGCGTGCAGCAGATGCAGCCGTTCGACATCTCGACGAGCCGTTCCTCGACGTGCGACAGCGCCTGCGCATCGCGCACGAGCGACGCGTCGATGTTGACCGCCGCGAGGTCGTTGACGATCACCGCGACCTTCAGGCCCGCGCGGTTCGCGAGGATGTGATTGAGCAGCGTGGTCTTGCCGGCGCCGAGGAAACCGGACAGCACGGTGACGGGCAACGGCTGGTTCATTGCCGGATTCATAACGATTTGCACCAACGGAAAGGATGAAAAAGCGGCCGCGGCGCCCTTGCGGGGCGCGATCGGCCCGCGGGGCCGGTCGACATGGCGGCGTGAGTCCGCATTGTGCATCAAACGCGCGCCGGCCGAGCGGCTGCGCGCCGCGGCGTCACTGCTGCGGCAGCAGCTTCCACTGCGACAGGATGCCGGCGATCTGCCGCGCATACTTGTCGCGCAGCGACGGCGTTTCCGAATGATAGGCGCCCACCGCCTGCCAGCTGTTGCCGTAGCGATTCATCTTCTGGCGCAGATGCCACGCGGCGATGTAGACGTTCTTGCACGGCTCCATCAGCGTGTCGCGGCCGATCCCGTAACGCGACAGCGTCTGCAGATGGATCGAGTTGATCTGCATGAGCCCGTAGTCGACGGAGCCGTTCGTATTCTTGTTCAGCGCGTCGGGCCGGTTGTGCGACTCCTGCCACGCGATCGCGCGCAGGATCAGCGGATTGACCTTCTGATACCGGGCGGCTTCGTCGAAACAATCGGCGCGAGCGTTGCCGCAGGCGAACCCTGCGCCGGCGGCGATCAGCGCGATCGAAGCGAACCGTCTGTTCATAGTGCGCAAGCGGTGACGAATAGGTGAAATGCTCGGGAAAACCCGTGTCTGTTCGGCGTACGACTGGAAACGCGTCGCCCGTATCATACCGACAGACCGTCACGTGGCGACATCCGACGGACGGCAGACCGTTTATACCGCATTTCCGTGTCGATCTCGATAGCGCGACAAGGCGATGACGGCCGGAATCTCGCAGTGATGCCGAAAATATTACATTCTGCATACATTGCGCCAGCAAGATGTCGTATGTGAGACAGTCTTCGGATCAATGTGATATTTCGGACATGAAAAACTGCTAATGTCGCGCCTTTAGGACTTGGATCCCAGCACTACCGCCGGAAGTGGCCTGAGCCGGCATCGACCCATTCATCCATGACAAGAACTCGCTTCGCTATGCGGCGCATCGCCACGACCCTGGTGGTCGCCGGCATCATCGTCTCCCAGGCCGCCTACGCTCAGGTCACGCTCAACTTCGTGAATGCGGACATCGACCAGGTCGCGAAGGCGATCGGCGCCGCGACCGGCAAGACCATCATCGTCGATCCCCGCGTGAAGGGGCAGCTCAATCTCGTGGCCGAGCGGCCGGTGCCGGAGGAGCAGGCGCTGAAGACGCTGCAGTCGGCGCTGCGCATGCAGGGCTTCGCGCTGGTGCAGGACCACGGCGTGCTGAAGGTCGTGCCGGAGGCCGATGCGAAGCTGCAAGGCGTGCCGACCTATGTCGGCAACACGCCGCAAGCGCGCGGCGATCAGGTGATCACGCAGGTGTTCGAGCTGCACAACGAATCGGCCAACAACCTGCTGCCGGTGCTGCGCCCGCTGATTTCGCCGAACAACACGGTCACCGCGTACCCGGCGAACAACACGATCGTCGTGACCGACTATGCGGACAACGTGCGCCGCATCGCGCAGATCATCGCCGGCGTCGACAGCGCCGCGGGCGCGCAGGTGCAGGTCGTGCCGCTGCGCAACGCGAACGCGATCGACCTGGCCGCGCAACTGCAGAAGATGCTCGACCCCGGTGCGATCGGCAACAGCGACGCGACGCTGAAGGTGTCGGTCACCGCCGATCCGCGCACCAACTCGCTGCTGCTGCGCGCGTCGAGCGCGTCGCGCCTCGCGGCGGCGAAGCGCCTCGTGCAGCAGCTCGATGCGCCGAGCGCGGTGCCGGGCAACATGCACGTGGTTCCGCTGCGCAACGCGGACGCGGTGAAGCTCGCGAAGACGCTGCGCGGGATGCTCGGCAAGGGCGGCAACGACAGCGGCTCGTCGGCGTCGTCGAACGATGCGAACAGCTTCAACCAGAACGGCGGCTCGTCGTCGAGCGGCAACTTCTCGACCGGCACGTCGGGCACCCCGCCGCTGCCGTCGGGCGGCCTCGGCGGTTCGTCTTCGTCCGCGTATGGCGGCGGCGCATCGGGCAGCGGTGGCATGGGCAGCGCCGGCCTGCTCGGCGGCGACAAGGACAAGGGCGACGACAACCAGCCCGGCGGGATGATCCAGGCCGACGCGGCGACCAACTCGCTGATCATCACCGCATCCGATCCGGTCTACCGGAACCTGCGCTCGGTGATCGACCAGCTCGACGCGCGGCGCGCGCAGGTCTATATCGAGGCGCTGATCGTCGAGCTGAATTCGACGACGCAGGGCAACCTCGGCATTCAGTGGCAGGTCGCGAGCGGCCAGTTCCTCGGCGGCACGAACCTGAACCCGACGTCCGGGCTCGGCAACAGCATCGTCAATCTGACGGCCGGCACCGCCGGCGCCACCACGCCCGGCCTCGCGGCCAATCTCGGCACGCTGACGCAGGGCCTCAACATCGGCTGGCTGCACAACCTGTTCGGCGTGCAGAGCCTCGGCGCGCTGCTGCAATATTTCGCCGGCGTGAGCGACGCGAACGTGCTGTCGACGCCGAACCTGATCACGCTCGACAACGAGGAAGCGAAGATCGTCGTCGGCCAGAACGTGCCGATCGCGACCGGCTCGTACTCGAACCTGACGAGCGGCACGACGAGCAACGCGTTCAACACGTACGACCGTCGCGACGTCGGCCTCACGCTGCACGTGAAGCCGCAGATCACCGACGGCGGCATCCTGAAGCTGCAGCTGTATACGGAAGACTCGGCGGTCGTCGCCGGCACGACCAGCGCGCAGACTGGGCCGACCTTCACGAAGCGCTCGATCCAGTCGACGATCCTCGCCGACAACGGCGAGATCATCGTGCTCGGCGGCCTGATGCAGGACAACTACCAGGTGTCGAACAGCAAGGTGCCGCTGCTCGGCGACATCCCGTGGATCGGCCAGCTGTTCCGCTCCGAATCGAAGCAGCGCGCGAAGACCAACCTGATGGTGTTCCTGCGGCCGGTGATCATCAGCGATCGCAACGTCGCGCAGGAAGTCACCGCGAACCGCTACGACTACATCCAGGGCGTGACGGGCGCATACAAGTCGGACAACAACGTGATGCGCGACAAGGACGATCCGATCGTCCCGCCGATGCCGCTCGGTCCGAGCCAGGGCGGCACGCCGGCCGGCAACCTGTTCGATCTCGACAAGATGCGGCGCCAGCAGATGCAGCGTCAGGCCGCGCCGGTCCCGGCCCAGCCGCTGCCGGAGCAGACGCCCGTGCAGCCGCAAAGCGTGCCGCAGCAGACGGTGCCGCAGCAACCGTTGAGCGCCACGCCGGGAGCCTCGCAGTGAGCGACGTGCTCGCGTCCGCGCCCCAGGACGGCGCGCCGGGCGAACGGCAGCCGCCGTCGCCGCTCGCCGCCCGCCTGCTGCCGTACGGCTTCGCGAAGAGCGGCCAGGTGCTGATCGCGCACCAGCTCGACGATACGCTCGAGGTGTGGATCAGCGAACGCACGAGCGACGCGGCGCTCGCCGAGATCGCCCGCAACTTCGGTTCGATCGTCGTGCAGCGCGTGCCGGCCGACGAGCTCGCGCAGGCGATCAACCACGCGTACGCGCGCCAGGACGGCAGCGCCGCGCAGATCGTCGGCGAGGTCGAAGGCGAAGTCGACCTGTCGCGGCTGATGCAGGACATCCCCGAAGTCGAGGATCTGCTCGAATCGGAAGACGACGCGCCGATCATCCGCATGATCAACGCGCTGCTCACGCAGGCCGCGCGCGAGCAGGCGTCGGACATCCACATCGAGCCGTTCGAGAATGCGTCGGTCGTGCGGTTTCGCGTCGACGGCACGCTGCGCGACGTCGTGCGCCCGAAGAAGGCGCTGCACGGCGCGCTGATCTCGCGGATCAAGATCATGGCGCAGCTCGACATCGCCGAAAAACGCCTGCCGCAGGACGGCCGCATCACGCTGCGCGTCGGCGGCCGCCCAGTGGACGTGCGCGTGTCGACGCTGCCGACCGGGCACGGCGAGCGCGCGGTGCTGCGTCTGCTGGAAAAGGACGCGCAGCGCCTGAACCTCGAAGCGCTCGGGATGGGCCGCGACACGCTCGTCCAGTTCGACAAGCTGATCGCCCGCCCGCACGGGATCGTGCTGGTGACGGGGCCGACCGGCTCCGGCAAGACGACGACGCTGTACGCGTCGATGTCGCGGCTCGAAACGGCGACGACCAACATCATGACGGTCGAGGATCCGATCGAATACGACCTGTCCGGCATCGGCCAGACGCAGGTCAACGAGCGGATCGGGATGACGTTCGCCCGCGCGCTGCGCTCGATCCTGCGCCAGGATCCGGACGTCATCATGATCGGCGAAATCCGCGACCTCGAAACCGCGCAGATCGCGGTGCAGGCATCGCTCACGGGCCACCTGGTGCTGGCGACGCTGCATACGAACGACGCCGCGTCGGCCGTCACGCGGCTGACCGACATGGGCGTCGAGCCGTACCTGCTCGCGTCGTCGCTGCTCGGCGTGCTCGCGCAGCGGCTGGTGCGCCAGCTGTGTCCGGTCTGCAAGGAAGAGCGGCACGAGGACGGCCGCAGCGTGTGGCATCCGGTCGGCTGCGACAAGTGCGGCCATTCGGGCTACACGGGCCGGCGCGGCGTGTACGAACTGCTGGTGGTCGACGATGCGATCCGCTCGCTGATCCATCGCAACGCGGCCGACGCGGAGATCCTCGCCACCGGCCGCGCGCAAGGCATGCGCACGCTGCGCGACGATGCCGAGCGCTGGCTCGCGGCCGGCGCGACGTCGCTCGAGGAAGTGCTGCGCGTGACGGGAGGCGCATAGCGCGATGCCGGCATTCCGTTTCGAAGCGATCGACTCGGCGGGGCGTGCGCAGAAAGGCGTGATCGACGCCGACAGCGCGCGCGCGGCGCGCGGCCAGCTGCGCACGCAGGGGCTCACGCCGCTCGTGGTCGAGCCGGCCGCCAGCGCGACGCGCGGCGCGCGTTCGCAGCGCCTCGCGTTCGGCCGCAAGCTGTCGCAGCGCGAGCAGGCGATCCTCACGCGCCAGCTCGCGAGCCTGCTGATCGCGGGGCTGCCGCTCGACGAGGCGCTCGGCGTGCTCACCGAGCAGGCCGAGCGCGACTACATCCGCGAGCTGATGGCCGCGATCCGCGCCGAAGTGCTCGGCGGCCATTCGCTCGCGAATGCGCTCGGACAGCATCCGCGCGATTTTCCGGAGATCTACCGCGCGCTCGTCGCCGCCGGCGAACATACGGGCAAGCTCGGCATCGTGCTGTCGCGCCTGGCCGACTACATCGAGCAGAGCAACGCGCTCAAGCAGAAGATCCTGCTCGCGTTCACGTATCCGGGGATCGTCACGCTGATCGCGTTCGGCATCGTCACGTTCCTGCTGAGCTACGTCGTGCCGCAGGTCGTCAACGTGTTCGCGAGCACCAAGCAGCAGTTGCCGCTGCTGACGATCGTGATGATGGCGCTGTCCGAGTTCGTGCGGCACTGGTGGTGGGCGATCCTGATCGCGGTCGCGCTCGTCGTGTGGATCGTGAAGTCGACGCTGTCGCGCGCCGGGCCGCGGCTCGCGTTCGACCGCTGGGTGCTGACCGCGCCGCTCGCGGGCAAGCTCGTGCGCGGCTACAACACGGTGCGCTTCGCGAGCACGCTCGGCATCCTGACCGCGGCCGGCGTGCCGATCCTGCGCGCGCTGCAGGCGGCCGGCGAGACGCTGTCGAACCGCGCGATGCGCGCGAACATCGACGATGCGATCGTGCGCGTGCGCGAAGGCTCCGCGCTGTCGCGCGCGCTGAACAACGTGAAGACGTTTCCGCCGGTGCTGGTGCACCTGATCCGTTCCGGCGAAGCGACCGGCGACGTGACGACGATGCTCGACCGCGCGGCCGAAGGCGAAGCGCGCGAGCTCGAACGGCGCACGATGTTCCTGACGAGCCTGCTCGAGCCGCTGCTGATCCTCGCGATGGGCGGGATCGTGCTGGTGATCGTGCTGGCCGTGATGCTGCCGATCATCGAGCTGAACAACATGGTGCAGTGACGGCGTGGCCGGCGCGTGCGCCGGCGCCGCTCAGCGCATGTAGATCGCGGGGGACGGCGTGTTGGCCGGGAGCTGGACTTCGGCGCGCGCGCCGTTGCGGTCGACGATGATCGAGCGGCTGCGCACTTCGGCGAGCTTCGCGCCGGGCGCGAGCTCCGCGCCGAGCGACACCGCGCGCGGCGGTTCGCCGCCGATGCCGACGATCGCGGCGCCGCCGTGATCGAGCGCGAGAATGCCGAACAGGTGGATGTCCTGCACGGGATTCTTGTCGAGCTGTCCGCCGAAGAGCGCGGCGGCGTCCTCGGTGCGGATCGGCAGCCGCGCGGCGGCGGCAGGCAGCGGCGCTTCGCGGGCCGACAGCGTGACGACCCAGTAGGTGGCCGTCGCGCACAAACCCGCGAAGAGGGCGAGGGAGAGGATCCGGATCGAGAGCGCGTTCATGCGCGCTATTGTACGGATCTATATGAAATTTGCGTTGAGTGAAAGCCCTCGGCGATGCGCGCCTTACAATGCGTGCTCCGCGCCCCGGGTATCGGAAGCCTGCCGTCAGGTATGCGGCCGCGATGCGCAGGGTGCGTCACTCAATCGACGACATTTTTTGGAAAGAGGTAGTCATGCAAACGTGGATCACTCGCCGTAATGCGGCCGTGCGCCGTCAGCGCGGTTTCACGCTGATCGAGATCATGGTGGTGGTCGCGATCCTCGGGATCCTGGCGGCACTGATCGTGCCGAAAATCATGAGCCGTCCCGACGAGGCGCGCCGTATCGCCGCGAAGCAGGACATCGGCACCATCATGCAGGCGCTCAAGCTGTACCGTCTCGACAACGGCCGCTATCCGAGCCAGGAACAGGGGCTGACCGCGCTGACCCAGAAGCCAACGACCGATCCGATCCCGAACAACTGGAAGGACGGCGGCTATCTCGAACGCCTGCCGAACGATCCGTGGGGCAACGCGTACAAGTACCTGAATCCGGGCGTGCACGGCGAGATCGACGTGTTCAGCTACGGCGCCGACGGCAAGGAAGGCGGCGACGGCAACGACACCGACATCGGGTCGTGGCAGTAAGCCCGCGCTGACCGCTCCCGCCTTCGCCGCATTCTTCCCCTCATGCCCGCCCCTCGCACGCCGTCGCGCCCCGCTGCCGCACGCCGCGCCGCCGGCCGCGTGCGCGGCCGCACCGCACGCGCGCAGGCGCGCGGCTTCACGCTGCTCGAGATGCTGGTCGTGCTGGTGATCGCGGGCCTGCTGGTGTCGCTCGCGTCGCTGTCGCTCACGCGCAATCCGCGCACCGACCTGCGCGAGGAAGCGCAGCGCATCGCGCTGCTGTTCGAGTCGGCCGGCGACGAGGCGCAGGTGCGCGCGCGGCCGATCGCGTGGCAGCCGACCGCGCACGGCTTCCGGTTCGACGTGAGCTCGGCCGACGGCTGGCGCACGCTGCGCGACGATCTGCTGCGTCCGCGCGACTGGGACGGCGGCGTGACGGGCGCCGATATCGACTATCCGGGTTCCGACACGCGCGCGAGCCGCGTCGTGTTCGGCACCGAAAGCATCGACACGCCGGTGCGCGTGACGCTGCATTCCGCCGCCGGCAGCGCGACGATCGTCGGCACCGGCAACGGCCGCTACGAGGTGCAATGACGATGCGTCGTCGCCTGCGCTTCCCGGCCGCTTCCTCGCAGGGCTTCACGATGATCGAGGTGCTCGTCGCGCTCGCGATCATCGCGGTCGCGCTCGCCGCGTCGATCCGCGCGGTCGGCACGATGGCGACCAACGCCTCCGATCTGCATCGCCGGCTGCTCGCCGGCTGGAGCGCCGACAACGCGCTGGCGCAATTGCGCCTCGCGCATGCGTGGCCGGAGGTCGGCGAGCAGAGCTTCGACTGCTCGCAGGGCAACGTGCAGCTGGTGTGCACGCAGCGCGTGAGCAGCACGCCGAACCCGGTGTTCCGGCGCGTGCAGGTGTCGGTGAGCATGCCGGGGCGCGCCGGCGTGCTCGCACAAATGGTGACGGTGGTCGCGAATGAAACCAGCCGTCCGCTCTGACGCGCCGCCGCGCCGCCAGCCGGCGCGCGCCGCCGCCTCGCGGCGCGTGCGCGGCTTCACGCTGATCGAGCTGATGATCGCGATCGCGATCCTCGCGGTCGTCGCGATCCTCGCGTGGCGCGGGCTCGACCAGATCATGCGCGGCCGCGACAAGGTCGCCTCCGCGATGGAGGACGAGCGCGTCTTCGCGCAGATGTTCGACCAGATGCGCATCGACGCGCGGCTCGCCGCGACCGACGACGAAGCCGGCCAGCCGGCGATCGGCGTCGCCGGCAATACGCTGCAGATCGTGCGCGAACTCGACGTGCCGGGCGCCGCGCCGCGGCTGCAGGTGGTCCGCTACCGGATCGCCGGCGGGCGCGTCGTGCGCTACGCATCGCCGCCGCTCGACGACGCGAACCGCCTGCGCGACGTGCTGAAGGACAGCAGCGTCGACGGCTGGAGCTGGGTCGCGCTGATGGGCGGCGTCGGCGCGATCGACGCGAAGCTGTACGTGCCGCGCGTGGGCTGGACCACCAACCTGCAGACGGCCAACGACGCGCTGGCGCAGAACAACGACGCGCTGAAGGTGCCGCAGATCGGCAACGCGCCGCCCGCGCGCGCGGTGACGGGCCTGCAGGTCAGCATCGGCGCGACGTCGCTGCGCGTGCCGGTCACACGCATTTTCCTGGTCGGGGAATGACGATGCGCGCCCGCCCTTCCCGCTTCCGGTTCGCCGCGCGCGCGCAGCGCGAGCGCGGCGCGGCGATCATCACCGCGCTGCTGGTGGTCGCGCTGTCGGCGATCCTTGTCTCCGGGATGCTGTGGCGCCAGCAGGTGCAGATCCGCCGCATCGAGAACCAGCGCGTGCTCGCGCAGGCGCAGTGGGTCGCGCGCGGCGCGCTCGACTGGACGCGCATGATCCTGCGCTCCGAAGCCGACACGGCGCCCGGCATCACCTATCTCGGCGGGATCTGGGCCGTGCCGATCGCGAAGACCAAGCTGTCGGACTTCCTCGGCCGGATCGGCGCGCCGAACGACAACGGCGGCGAGGACACCTACATCTCCGGCTCGATCGAGGATGCGCAGGCGAAGTACAACCTGCGCAATCTCGTGTCGTCGCCGGCGCCGGGCGTGCTGCAGCTCAACGTCACGCAGCTGCAGGCGTTCCAGCGGCTGCTGGCGACGCTCGGTTACGACGGCGCGCTCGCGAAGCGGATCGCGCTGCAGATGCGCGCCGGGCTGATGCATTCGGCGACGCGCTTCCAGACGCCGGCGCTGCCCGGCGCCGGCACGGCCGCGACCGCGCCGGTGCCCGGCGGCGACATGGCCGGCAACTTCACCGACGAACCGGGCATGTCCGACACCGAGCGCGGGCCGGCGCCGCTCGTGATGACGAGCGTCGACAGCCTGCTCGACGTCGACGGCGTGACGTCCGAGATGATCGCGCGGCTGCGCCCGTTCGTCACCGTGCTGCCGACCACGACGCCGGTGAACATGAACACCGCGCCGGCCGAGGTGATCGCCGCGCTGGTGCCGGGGATGAGCGTGTCGTCGGCGCAGGCGCTGGTGTCGCGCCGCGAGACGGTGTTTTTCCGCAACGCCGGCGACGTGCAGCTCGCGCTGCGCGGCGCCGGTGCGCCGAACGCGACGATCGACTCGAGCCTCGTCGACGTCAATTCCAGCTATTTCATCGTGCACGGCCGGATCCAGCACGATCGCGCGGAGGTCGATCGCACCTCGCTCGTGTATCGTGATCCGACCACGCATTCGACGCGGGTCGTGCGCATCCGCGACCAGCTATAACGACGCCATTCGGGAGAGGAGCTCTTGAGCACGCTGATTGTTTCTTTGCCGCCGCGCGAGCCGGCCGTGCCGTTGCAGGAATGGCAGTGGCCCGAGCTGTCGTTCACGCTCGTGGACAAGGCCGGCCAGGTGCAGCGCGCGGGCCGCGCCGCGCTCGCGCTGCTGCCGCGCGCGAACGCGACGGTGCTGATCGTCGCCGCGCGCGACGTGCTGCTGCTGGCCGCGACCGTGCCGCCGCTCAAGGGGCCGAAGCTGCGCCAGGCGCTGCCCAACATCGTCGAGGATCAGCTGATCCAGGATCCGCTCGGCTGCCATATCGCGCTCGATCCGGTCGCGCTGCCCGACGGCCGCCGCGTGCTGGCCGTCGTCGATCGCGCGTGGTTCCGCACGATCTGCGACGCGTTCATCGCGGCCGGCCACCGGCACCTGAGCGCGGTGCCGGCCACGCGCTGCCTGCCCGCGCCGCGCGCGAGCACGGCCGACGCCGCCCTGCCCGCCGACGGCGACGCCGCGCCTGCCGCCGCACTCGCAGCCGACGCCGCGCCGCTCGCACGGCCCGCGCCGGTGGCCGCGGTGCTCGGCCTCGCGACGACGGTCGAACCGGCGCTCGTCGAAGCCGGCGCGCAGCCGGGGGCGGCCGTGGCGCCGCGCTACGAATTCGCGATCGCGCGCGGTGCGCTCGGCGAAGGTTTCGCCGCGCCCGCGGCCCGCGCGGGCGGCACGCTGGCCGCGCTCGCGGGCGGCGCCGACGTCGAACTGTACGAACTCGGCGAGCCGGGCGCGGAGCCGCGCCTCGCGTCGGTCGGCCGCAGCGACGCCGCGCTGTTGCCCGGGGCGCAGCCGCTGGCGTTCGACGTGTTCGCGCGGCGTGCGCTCGACGAGAAGTTCGATCTCTGCCAGTTCGAATTCGAATCGCAGCCGTGGCGCTTCGATCGCGCGACGGTGAAGCGCCTGCGCGTGCCGATCGCACTCGTGGCGGCGACGCTCGGCGTCGCGGTGATCGGGATGAACCTGCACTGGTGGAAGCTGTCGCGCGAGCGCGATGCGCTGTCGGCGCAGATCACCGAGACGCTGCTGTCCGCGTTCCCGAAGACGACCACCGTGCTCGATCCGCCCGCGCAGATGCAGCGCCAGCTCGATCAGCTGCGGCTCGCGGCCGGCGAGCTGTCGCCGAACGATTTCCTCGCGCTGGCGAGCGGGCTGTCGCGCTCGATGGGCGCGCTGCCGCAGAATGGCATCGCCTCGCTCGATTATCACGACCGGCGGCTCGACGTCGGCTTCAAGCCGGAGGTCAAGGTCGACCCCGATTTCCCGCAGCGTCTCGCGCGCAACGGGCTGGCCGGCGAAGTCGACAGCAGCACCGGCAAATGGACGATCCGGAGCCGCTCATGAACACCGCACAACTGAACGAGACGCTGGCCCAGTTCTGGGGCGAGCGCACGCCGCGGGAACGCACGCTGCTCGGCTGGGGCGGCACGGTGCTGGCCGTCGCGATCGCGTATTCGGTGCTGTGGTCGCCCGCGCAGGAAGGCCGCGCGCGCATCCAGCACGAGTTGCCGACGCTGCGCCGCGAGCTCGCGCAGATGACCGCGCAGGCCAACGAGGCGAAGTCGCTGACCGCCGCCGCGCAGGGCGTCGCGCCGACCGGCCTCGCGCTGAAGGACGCGCTCACCGCGTCGCTGTCCGATCACGGGCTGCAGGGCGCGCAGGTGCAGGTGGTCGGCAACGGCGTGCAGGTCCAGATGAAGAACGTGTCGTTCCCGGCATGGACGCAGTGGCTCGACGATGCGCGCCGGCAGTTCAAGGTGCAGGTCGGCGAAGCGCACGCCACCGCACTGAAGGATGACGGTCAGGTCGACCTGACGGCCGTGATGCAACCCTCGATGCAGAAATGACGCAGTGAACGAAACAAGCGACGCCCGGCCGATGCGGCCGGCACTCAGGCGGCTCGTCGCCGTCTTGCCGTGGCTGGCGGCCGGCGCGCTGGCCACGGCCGCCACGCTCGTCGCGCTCGCGCCGGCCGCGTGGATCGCGCCGCAGTTCGCGCGCGCGACCGGCGGTCACGTCAATCTCGTCGATCCGGACGGCTCGCTGTGGCACGGCTCCGGCACGCTGATGCTGGCGCCGGGCGCGGACCAGAGCGCCGCCACGCTGCTGCCGGGCCGCGTCGAATGGACCACGCGCTTCTGGCCGCTCTTGACCGGCCGCGTGCAGATGCGCATGCGGCAGACCGAGGCGATGCCCGATGCCGTCACGCTCGACGCGACGTGGCGCGGCGCGGTGCTGTCGGCCGGTGCGATGGCCGTGCCCGCATCGCTGCTCGCCGGGCTCGGCACGCCGTTCAACACGCTCGACCTGCAGGGCGACGTGCGGCTCGGCTGGACCGACTGGCGGCTGATCGGCAACAACGCGTTCGGCCAGCTGACGGTGACGATCGATTCGATGAGTTCGCGCGTGTCGCGCGTGAAGCCGCTCGGCTCGTACCGCGCGGTGCTGCAGGCGAAGGGCGCGGACGCCGATCTCGACCTGTCGACCACGCAGGGCCCGCTGTTCCTCGACGGACACGGCGGCTTCGGCCCCGGCCACGGGTCGTTCCGCGGCACCGCGCACGCGGCGCCGGAGCAGCAGGCGAACCTCGCGGGGCTGCTGAACCTGCTCGGACATCCGATCGGCAACAACCAGGTGTCGCTGATCTTCGGCGACGCGATGCGCTGAGCCGCCGCGGCCCGCGCCGCGGCTCCCGTTACTGCTGCGCGAGCGGCGCGGCGGCCGTCGCGCCGGACGCCGGCATCGCGGCGGGCGCCGCCATGCCGCCCGTCTCGCGCGCCATGTCCGACGTATCCCAGCCGCCGCCGAGCGCCTTCACGAGCCCGACCGACGACACCATCCGCTGGCCGCCGAGCGTCGCGAGCTTCTGCTGCGCAGTGAACGCGGTGGTCTGCGCGGTCAGCACGTTCAGATAGGCGACCGTGCCGGCCTTGTACTGGTTCGTGACGATCGCCAGCGCCTGCTCGGCGCTCGCGACCGCCTGCCGCTGCACGTCGACTTCCTGCGCGAGGATGCGCTGCGACGCGAGGTTGTCCTCGACGTCCTGGAACGCGGTGAGCACCGCGAGCCGGTACGCGGCGACGTCCTGATCGTAGGTCGCGCGGGCCGCGTCGGTCTGCGCGGCCCGCAGGCCGGCGTCGAACAGCGTCGCCGCGAGCTGCGGGCCGACCGTCCAGAACCGTGCGGGCAGCGTGAACAGCTGCGACCATACCGAGCTCTGGAAGCCGCCGCTGGCCGACAGCGTGAGCGTCGGAAAGAATGCGGCGATCGCGACGCCGATCTGCTCGTTCGCGGCGGCCGCGCGGCGCTCGGCCGCCGCGATGTCGGGCCGGCGCTCGAGCAGCGCGGACGGCACGTCGACCGGCGTGACCGGCGGCTCCTCGGCGAGCGGGTTCGGCGGCAGCGAGAAGGTCGATGCCGGTTCGCCGATCAGCGTCGCGATCGCATGCTCGTATTGCGCGCGCGCGACGCCGTTGTCGATCGACGCGGCCTGCGCGCTCTGCAGCTGGGTCTGCGCCTGGATCACGTCGGCGCGCGCGGCCACGCCCTGCGCGTACTGGTTCTGCGTGAGCTTCAGCGAGTCGCCGTACGACTTCACCGTGTCGTCGAGCAGCTTCTGCAGCGCATCGGACGTGCGCAGCTGGAAGTACGTCTGCGCGAGCAGCGCCTGCTGCGACAGCCGCGCGTTCGCGAGATCGGCCGCGGCCGCCGCTTCGCCGGCGCGCTGCGCGCTGACGTTGCGGCTCACCTTGCCCCACAGGTCCGGCTCCCAGCTCGCATCGAGGCCGACGCTGTAGCTGTTGCCGATCGCCGAGCCGCCGCCGAACGTGGACGAGCCCGACGACGACGACGCGCGTCCCGTACGCGAGCGCGTGCCCGACGCCGTTAGCCCGACCGTCGGGAAGTACGCGGCGCGCGCCTCGGTCACGAGCGCGCGTGCCTGCCGGTACGCGGCGGCCGATTGCGCGATGGTCTGGTTCGACGCGTTGAGCTTGCCGATCAGCGCGTCGAGCTGCGAATCGCCGTAGACGGACCACCACGGCCCGCGATCGGCCCGGTCGGCCGGCTGCGCGACCTTCCAGCCGGCCGGCGCTTCCTTGAACGCGGCGGGAATCGTCGTGTCGGGCCGGTGATAGTCGGGCCCGACCGCGCAGCCGGCGAGCAGCACGGCCGTTGCAACGGCAACGGCGGCGCTCAGCGGGCGAAAGGCGCGCGGGAAGGAGGCGTACGGCATCGTGAGGTTCCTGTCTGGGTGCGGCGGCCGGCGAGCGGCGTCGCGCAAGGCGCGCGGTGCGGACGTTCAGCCGCTGGCGGACAAATGGTAACTGACGGCGGGAAAGCTGCGCAGCCGTAAGGGTAAGGTGCGCGGCCGCGCGCATGTGTTACCGGTGCGGAAGGCCGGTTTACCGGCCGTTACGGCGGGCTTGCGTGCAAAACGGGCCGGCTGCGCCGACCGCACCGCGCGTTGCGGCGGGCCGATTCAACGGCGAAGGCAACGGCGACGGCGGGCGCCGCGCCGCGTCAGTGGCAGCGCGCGGGCACCGGCAGGGGATCGGCGGCGGGCCGCCATGGCGATGGGTCGGGTGCCGCCGTCTGAGTCGTGCGGTGCCCGGCGCGGCCGGCCCGTTTCGCGCTGCGCTGGCGCCGATGATCGAACCACGCGAACCCGAGCGCCGCGAGCGAGCCGCCCGGCACCACCAGCATCGTCACGTACAGCGCGATCTTCCAGCCGCGGTGCGGGCCGGCGAACGCATGATGAGCGGTATCGGTCAGGTTGCGGCGCAGTGCGCCGGCGGCGTTTTTCAGGAACAGCATGGGGAACATCCTCGGGTGCCCGGCAGGGCGGGCGCGGCGGTCAGAACATAGTCTCCGGCGGTGCGACATGCACGTCGTAACTGGTTGCCTGAAATAATATTGACCAAGCAATCATTTTTCAAGATACTGGGCGCGTTTTGTCCTGAAACGCACTGTTGCTGCGCGCAATCGCAATGAACGGCGGCCTTTACGATCCCGACACCATCGAGCTGGAAACGAGCCTCGGTTATTTCCTGACCAAGGCTCGGCAGGCGCTCGTCGAGCGGATGGATCGCGCCCTCGAGCCGTACGACCTCACCGCGCAGCAGATCGGCGTGATCCTGCTGCTGTCGCGCGGCTATGCGCGCACGCCGTTCGAGCTGTCGCGCAAGATGTCGTACGACAGCGGCTCGATGACGCGGATGCTCGACCGTCTCGAGCGCAAGGGCCTGGTGGCCCGCGCGCGCAGCGAGCAGGACCGCCGCGTAATCGAGCTGACGCTGACCGAGCGCGGCGCCGAGGCGGCGCGGGCGTTGCCGTCGCTGATCGCGACCGCGCTGAACGCGCAGCTGGCCGGCTTCTCGGCCGACGAGCTCGCGACGCTCACCGGCCTGCTGCAGCGCTTCATCGCGAACGGCCCCGGCGACGCCGGCTGCCCGAAGCCCGACGAATCCGACGAACCCCACTGTTGAGCGCGGAGGCCCGATGTTCCGGTTTAAGCATTCGCTTATTTGTCTGTCTGGGCAGAAGATGACCGTGCAGGTGCCCCGCGCGCCCCTTCATTCGTTCCACCCGGTCGCGCCGCACGGTTCCGTGTGCCCGCGCCTTGTGCCGACGCGTTGCGCGCGTCGCGTCTAGGAGATTCCGATGTCCACCACCACGGCATCTGCCGCGTCCCCTGCCGCCGAACCGGCGCCGCTCACCGGCGGCGCGCTCGCGCTGCTCACCGTCGGGCTCGCGCTCGGCACCTTCATGGAAGTGCTCGACACGTCGATCGCGAACGTCGCGGTGCCGACCATCTCGGGCAGCCTCGGCGTCGCGACCAGCGAAGGCACGTGGGTGATCTCGTCGTACTCGGTCGCATCGGCGATCGCGGTGCCGCTGACCGGCTGGCTGGCGCGGCGGGTCGGCGAAGTGCGGCTGTTCACGCTGTCGGTGCTCGCGTTCACGATCGCGTCGGCGCTGTGCGGCCTCGCGTCGAACTTCGAGACGCTGATCGCGTTCCGGCTGCTGCAGGGCCTCGTGTCGGGGCCGATGGTGCCGCTGTCGCAGACCATCCTGATGCGCAGCTACCCGCCCGCGAAGCGCGGGCTCGCGCTCGGGCTATGGGCGATGACGGTGATCGTCGCGCCGATCTTCGGCCCGTTGCTGGGCGGCTGGATCAGCGACAACTACACGTGGCCGTGGATCTTCTACATCAACCTGCCGATCGGGATCTTCTCGGCGACCTGCGCGTACTTCCTGCTGCGCGGCCGCGAGACCCGCACGAGCAAACAGCGGATCGACGCGATCGGCCTCGCGCTGCTCGTGATCGGCGTGTCGTGCCTGCAGATGATGCTCGACCTCGGCAAGGACCGCGACTGGTTCAACTCGAGCTTCATCGTCGCGCTCGCGCTGATCGCGGTGGTGTCGCTCGCGTTCATGCTCGTGTGGGAGGCCACCGAGAAGGAGCCGGTGGTCGACCTGTCGCTGTTCCGCGACCGCAACTTCGCGCTCGGCGCGCTGATCATCTCGTTCGGCTTCATGGCGTTCTTCGGCTCGGTCGTGATCTTCCCGCTGTGGCTGCAGACGGTGATGGGCTACACGGCCGGCAAGGCCGGGCTCGCGACCGCGCCGGTCGGGCTGCTCGCGCTGGTGCTGTCGCCGCTGATCGGGCGCAACATGCACCGGCTCGACCTGCGGATGGTCGCGAGCTTCGCGTTCATCGTGTTCGCGATCGTGTCGGTGTGGAATTCGACGTTCACGCTCGACGTGCCGTTCAACCACGTGATCCTGCCGCGGCTCGTGCAGGGGATCGGCGTCGCGTGCTTCTTCGTGCCGATGACGACGATCACGCTGTCGAGCATTTCGGACGACCGGCTCGCGAGCGCGTCGGGGCTGTCGAACTTCCTGCGCACGCTGTCCGGCGCGATCGGCACCGCGGCCAGCTCGACGTTCTGGGAGAACGACGCGATCTACCACCATGCGCGGCTCGCGGAATCGGTGAGCGTCTATGCGCAGAACACGACGGACTACCAGGCCGCGCTCGCGCAGCTCGGGGTCGTCGGGCAGACGGCCAACGCGCAGCTCAACCAGCTCGTCACGCAGCAGGGCTTCATGATGGCGACCAACGACTTCTTCCACCTGTCGGCCGGCGTGTTCATCGCGCTCGCGGCGCTCGTGTGGATCACGAAGCCGAAGAAGGGCGCGGGGCCGTCGATGGGGCATTGAGCCCCGCCGCGGGCGGCCGGCGTCGCGTGCCCGGCCGCCGGCCGCGGGCCGCACACGTCGCCCACGCCCACCGCCCACGGCACGCATGAGCCGCACGGCCGCCGCGTGCCGATGTCCCGGCCCGCATCACTCGCGCGCGAGCAGCCCGCCGAAGGCGAGATCATCGCCGGACGCGATCGGCAGCGTCGCGCGCGCAACCTCGAGCCACGCGCGCGCCGCGTGCGACAGATAACCCTTCTTCAGCCAGCCGAGCGCGATCGCCCACGTGATTTCCGGCTCGACGATCGGCCGGCACGTGAACTGCCGCGCATCGAGCCGCCGGCAGTACGGCTCGGGCAGCAGCGCGATGCCGACGCCCGCGTGCACCAGCGCCGCCATGAAGTCCCAATGGCCGCTGCGGCTCACGATCGACGGCGTGAAGCCAGCCTGCCGGCACGCGTCGAGCACCGCGTCGTGCAGCGCGAGGCTTTCCGCGTAGAACACGAACGACTCGCGCGCGAGGTCGGCGAGCGCCACGGCCGTGTGGTCCTCCCAGCGCGACTCGCGCGGCGCGACCAGCCACAGCGGCGCGCGCACCATCGGCAGCCGCTCGAACGTGCCGGGATCGACCGGCTCCAGCAGCCCGCCCAGCTCCAGCTCGCCCGACATCAGCGCCGCCTCAATCATCCGCGCGCCCTGCTCGAACAGCTTCAGCTCGATGTTCGGATAGCGCTGCTTGTACGCGGCGATGATCGGCGTGAACAACGAGCCGCCGAGCGGCGGAATGCCGATCGTCAGCTCGCCGCGCCCGAGCGTGCCCAGATCGTTGAGCTCCGACTGCAGCTGCGCCTGCGCGGCGAGCACGTCCTGGCCGCGCTGGAACACGATCCGGCCCGCGTCGGTCAGCACCATTTGCCGGCCGTCGCGCAGCAGCAGCGGCGAGCCGATCTCGTCCTCCAGCGCCTTCACCATCTTGCTGATGGTCGGCTGCGTGACGAACAGCCGGTCGGCCGCCGCCGTGAAGCTCTGCTGGCGGACCACTTCGACGAAGTACCGCAGCGCGCGCAATTCCATCGCTTCTCCCCAGATTGGTGCAGCATCTACAGACAGGATTCCGAACTGGAATGATAAGGATAGAGACAAGTCATTTTATTTATGGTTAGGGGAAACCCTATACTCCTAGCATCAACCGAATCTCTGCAGGAGCCAGCCATGAGCCACTCGACCGCGTCTGTCGCCGTCCTTCCCGCCACGCCGGGCAAGCTCACGCGCACGGGCCGCATCGCGCTGCAGTCCGCCGCGCTCGGCGTGCTGTGGCTGGCGGTCGACTGGGCCGTGCGCGCGGTCGGCCTGCCGGTGCCGTCCGGCGTGGTCGGGCTCGCCGTGCTGCTGGTGCTGCTGTTCTCGGGCCGCGTCGCACCTGCATGGGTGAAGGACGGCGCGAACTGGCTGCTGTCCGACATGCTGCTGTTCTTCGTGCCGGCGGCCGTCGCGGCCGTCCAGTACGGCGGGCTGTTCCGCGAGGACGGCTGGCGCATCGCGCTCGTCATGCTCGCCGGCACCGCGTTCGTGATGGTCGCGGTGGCCGTCGCGGTCGACCTCGCCGCGAAGCTCGAGCGCCGGCTCGCCGCGCAACGCATGTTCGCCGAACGCCGCCGCGCGCGTCTGGCGAGCGTGTCGGTCCACTGAGCCGGAGCCCGTCATGCATGCGCTGCTGTCGCGCCTGAGCGTCGACCAGGTGAATACCGCGATCTCGATCGGCTGCTTCGTGCTGACGGTCGCGCTGTATTTCGCGTCGAAGCGGCTCTACGCGTACCGCAAGACGCTGCTGTTCTCGCCGCTGGTGTTCGTGCCGGGCGTGCTCGCGCTGCTGGTCGTGCTGACCGGCATCCCGTATTCGGTGTACTTCCGCGACACGCGCTGGCTGATGTGGCTGCTCGGCCCGGCGACCATCGCGTTCGCGGTGCCGATCTACGAATACCGCGAGCTGATCCGCCGCCACTGGCTGTCGCTGTCGGTCGGTGTCGCGGTCGGGATCGCGGCGGGCGTGTGCGGTTCGCTGCTGCTCGCGAAGCTGCTGCACCTGTCGCCCGAGCTGCAGCGCTCGCTGATGACGCGTTCGGTCTCGACCCCGTTCGCGCTCGCGGTGTCCGACAAGATCCACGCGCCGAAGGACCTCACCGCGCTGTTCGTGATCGCGACCGGCATCTGCGGGATGCTGCTCGGCGAACTCGTGCTCGCGCTGGTGCCGATGCGCACGCGGCTCGCGCGCGGCGCGCTGTTCGGCGCGGCCGCACACGGCGTCGGCACCGCGAAGGCGCGCGAGATCGGCAGCGAGGAAGGCGTCGTGTCCAGCCTCACGATGATGATCGCGGGCGTCGCGATGGTGCTGATCGCGCCGTTGCTGTCGCTGCTGCCGATCTGAGCAGGCACCGAGCCCGTGCGGGCGGCCGGCCGTCCGCATCGCCGCCCGGTCCTGCCTGCCGCCGGCCGCCGCGCCGCGGCCCTTCACCGTTCCCCCGCCGCTCCGCCACCCTCCCCGCGCCGAATCGAGCCGAAGCGCCCCCGCAGCCGGCCGACAATCTGCTGAGATAGCCGTAATTCCCCCCTCTTTTCCGCCCATCGGCTTCGGCCCGGATGCCGAACAATGCATGCTACGAGACACCACGCACGCATTCACATGGCCTCCACGACTGCAAACCCGCCTGCCGACAAGCCGGCTTCGTCCGGCAAGTTCAAGCGCATCGCGCTGATCGCCGTCATCGCGCTGGGCGCGGCCGCCGCCGCAGCCGGCGGCATGTACGTGTTCCTGAGCAAGGCGGGCGTCGGCCATTCGAGCGCGCCGGCCGAACCGCCGCCGCTCGCGGCGCCCGTGTTCTTCCCGCTCGACCCGCTGACCGTCAACCTGCAGTCGGACGACGGCATCCAGCACTATCTGCGCGTCGGGCTGTCGCTGAAGCTGACCGACCCGAAGGCGCAGGAGGAGCTGACCGCGCGCATGCCGGAGATCCGCAGCCGGATCCTGCTCGCGCTGTCGAACAAGCATCCCGAGGAGCTCGCGACGCCGGACGGCAAGCAACTGCTCGCGAAGCAGCTGCGCGAGCTGGTCGAGCAACCGACGCAGCCGGGTAACCAGCGCGCGAAGGTGGACGCCGTGCTGTTCACCGAATTCGTCGTCCAGTAACGCGGCCGCAAAAGGAGCGCGCATGGGCCACCAGGAGTTCATGTCCCAGGAGGAGGTCGATGCCCTCCTCAAGGGCGTCACCGGCGAAACCGACTCGATCGACGAGCAGCGCGACACGTCGGGCGTTCGCCCCTACAACATCGCGACGCAGGAGCGGATCGTCCGCGGCCGGATGCCCGGCCTCGAGATCATCAACGACCGCTTCGCGCGTCTGTTGCGGATCGGCATCTTCAACTTCATGCGGCGCACGGCGGAAATCTCCGTGAGCCAGGTGAAGGTGCAGAAGTACAGCGAGTTCACCCGCAACCTGCCGATTCCGACGAACCTGAACCTGGTGCACGTGAAGCCGCTGCGCGGCACGTCGCTGTTCGTGTTCGATCCGAACCTCGTGTTCTTCGTCGTCGACAACCTGTTCGGCGGCGACGGGCGTTTTCACACGCGCGTCGAGGGCCGCGACTTCACGGCCACCGAGCAGCGGATCATCGGCAAGCTGCTGAACCTCGTGTTCGAGCACTACACGACCGCGTGGAAGAGCGTGCGGCCGCTGCAGTTCGAATTCGTGCGCTCGGAGATGCACACGCAGTTCGCGAACGTCGCGACGCCGAACGAGATCGTGATCGTCACGCAGTTCTCGATCGAGTTCGGGCCGACGGGCGGCACGCTGCACATCTGCATGCCGTATTCGATGGTGGAGCCGATCCGCGACGTGCTGTCGTCGCCGATCCAGGGCGAGGCGCTCGAAGTCGACCGCCGCTGGGTGCGCGTGCTGTCGCAGCAGGTGCAGTCGGCCGAGGTCGAGCTGACCGCGGATCTCGCGGAAATCCCGGCGACCTTCGAGAAGATCCTGAACCTGCGCGCAGGCGACGTGCTGCCGCTGGAGATCGACGACACGATCACCGCCAAGGTCGACGGCGTGCCGGTGATGGAATGCGGCTACGGCATTTTCAATGGTCAATATGCGTTGCGCGTGCAGAAGATGATCAGCGCGGGCGACACGATGAAGGAAGGTGGATATGAGTGAGCTGAACACGACGACGCCCGAACTCGACGCGCAGGCCCTCGCCGACGCGGCGCTCGCGGAATCGGCCGCAGCGGCGGCCCCGGCCGCGCCGGCGGCAGCGGCAGCGCCTGCCGCGGACGAAGAACAGGGCCTCGACGACTGGGCCGCCGCGCTCGCCGAGCAGAACGAGCAGCCGGTGGTGGCCGGCGCGACCGGCGCCGGCGTGTTCCAGCCGCTGTCGAAGGCCGCGGCGAGTTCGACGCACAACGACATCGAGATGATTCTCGACATCCCGGTCAAGATGACCGTGGAGCTGGGCCGCACCAAGATTGCGATCCGCAACCTGCTGCAGCTCGCGCAGGGTTCGGTCGTCGAGCTCGACGGCCTCGCCGGCGAACCGATGGACGTGCTCGTGAACGGCTGCCTGCTCGCGCAGGGCGAGGTCGTGGTCGTCAACGACAAGTTCGGCATCCGGCTGACCGACATCATCACGCCGGCCGAACGCATCCGGAAGCTGAATCGGTGAACGTCGTGAAGGCCGCCCGCCGCGCCCACCGCTTCGCCGTCGCCACCCTCCCGGCCCTCCTGGCCGGGGCGGCGGCGCTCGCGAGCAGCGGCGCCGGCGCGGCCGACATGAACGCGGTGAACCACGCCGGTTCGATCGCGTCGAGCGTGATGGTCGGCTCGGCCGCGCCGTCGCTCGGCGTCGGCGCGGTGCTGCAGACGCTGGTCGGGCTCGCGGTCGTGATCGGCCTGGTGTTCGGCTGCGCGTGGCTCGCGCGCCGCTTCGGGTTCCAGCCCGCGCGGCGCGGCGGCCCGCTGAAGGTCGTGTCGAGCGTCGGGCTCGGCGCGAAGGAAAGCGCGACGATCGTCGAGATCGGCGACACCTGGCTCGTGCTCGGCGTCGCGCCGGGCAACGTGCGCCTGCTGCATACGCTGCCGGCCGGCTCGGCGCCCGACGCGGCCGTCGTGTCGACGTCGCCCGGCGCCGGCGCCGCCGACGCGAACGCGTCCGGCTCGTTCGGCGCGCGGTTTCGCGACGCGCTCGCCGGCGAAGCCGCGAAGCGCTTCGGGCGCGGCAAGGAGCGCTGACATGGCGCCGCGTCACCCATCCGTACCCGCATTCCGATGAAACACGACTTCCTGCGTCACGCGGCGCGCTTCGCGCCCGTGCTGATCCTCGGCCTCTTCCCCGCGCTCGCGTGCGCGCAGGCGGCCGGCCTGCCCGCGTTCAACACGAGCCCGGGCCCGAACGGCGGCACCACCTATTCGCTGAGCGTGCAGACGATGCTGCTGCTCACGATGCTGTCGTTCCTGCCGGCGATGCTGCTGATGATGACGAGCTTCACGCGCATCATCATCGTGCTGTCGCTGCTGCGTCAGGCGCTCGGCACCGCGACGACGCCGCCGAACCAGGTGCTGCTCGGCCTCGCGATGTTCCTCACCTTCTTCGTGATGTCGCCGGTGCTCGACAAGGCCTACAACGACGGCTACAAGCCGTTCTCCGACGGCTCGCTGCCGATGGAGCAGGCCGTGCAGCGCGGCGTCGCGCCGTTCAAGGGCTTCATGCTGAAGCAGACCCGCGAGACCGATCTCGCGCTGTTCGCGAAGATCTCGAAGGCCGCGCCGATGCAGGGGCCGGAGGACGTGCCGCTGTCGCTGCTGGTGCCGGCGTTCGTCACGAGCGAGCTGAAGACGGGCTTCCAGATCGGCTTCACGATCTTCATTCCGTTCCTGATCATCGACCTGGTGGTCGCGAGCGTGCTGATGTCGATGGGGATGATGATGGTGTCGCCGTCCACCGTGTCGCTGCCGTTCAAGCTGATGCTGTTCGTGCTGGTCGACGGCTGGCAGCTGCTGATCGGCTCGCTCGCGCAGAGCTTCACGTAAGCGGAGGAAGACGCGATGACACCCGAACAGGTGATGACGCTGGCGCACCACGCCATGATGGTCGGCCTGCTGCTCGCCGCCCCGCTGCTGCTGGTCGCGCTCGCGGTCGGCCTCGTCGTGAGCCTGTTCCAGGCCGCGACGCAGATCAACGAATCGACGCTGTCGTTCATCCCGAAGCTGCTCGCGGTCGCGGCGACGCTCGTGATCGCCGGCCCGTGGATGCTGACGACGATGCTCGACTACCTGCGGCAGACGCTGCTGCAAGTCGCGACGCTCGGCGCCGGCTGAGCGGCCCGCGCGGCCCCGCTTCCCCGCGATGTTCTCGGTTACCTACGCGCAGCTCAACGGCTGGCTGACCGCCTTCCTGTGGCCGTTCGTGCGGATGCTCGCGCTCGTCGCGACGGCGCCCCTGGTCGGCCACGGGGCGGTGCCCATGCGCGTGAAGATCGGCCTCGCGGCGTTCATGGCGCTGGTCGTCGCGCCCACGCTCGGCGCGATGCCCGGCGTGACCGTGTTCTCCGCGCAGGGCATCTGGATCATCGTCACGCAGTTCCTGATCGGCGTGTCGATGGGCTTCACGATGCACCTCGTGTTCGCGGCCGTCGAGGCGGCCGGCGACTTCATCGGGCTGTCGATGGGGCTCGGCTTCGCGACCTTCTTCGATCCGCATTCGAACGGCGCGACGCCGGTGATGGGCCGCTTCCTGAATGCGGTCGCGATGCTCGCGTTCCTCGCGGTGGACGGCCATCTGCAGGTGTTCGCGGCGCTGGCCGCGTCGTTCCAGACGCTGCCGGTGTCGGCCGAGCTGCTGCACGCGCCCGGCTGGCATACGCTCGCCGCGTTCGGCGTGACCGTGTTCCAGATGGGGCTGCTGCTCGCGCTGCCGGTCGTCGCCGCGCTCCTGATCGCCAACCTCGCGCTCGGCATCCTGAACCGCGCGGCGCCGCAGATCGGCATCTTCCAGATCGGCTTCCCGGTCACGATGCTGGTCGGGCTGTTGCTCGTGCAACTGATGATCCCGAACCTCGTGCCGTTCGTGTCACACCTGTTCGACATGGGCCTCGACGGGATCGGCCGCGTGCTGCAGGGCTGGCGCTGACGCGGCCGCGCCCGCCCCATTTGCTGGAAAACCCCTAACCGAATCGCCGTGTCGCGAAAGGTTGCGGAAGGCTTCGCGTCCCTATACTCGTCGTGACGATGCGCCACGCATCGCGCCATACGAATACAACGAAGGAGACGACCCGATGCGACCCATCCTGCGCACCCTCGCCGTTGCAGCCAGCCTGAGCTGCGCGCTCGCCGCTCACCCCGCGCTCGCCGACGACGGCGGCAAGATCACGATCATGGTCGGCGGGATCGCCAAGCTCATCTATCTGCCCGCGCGGCTCACGCAGGAACTCGGCTACTTCAAGGCCGAAGGGCTCGACGTCGAGCTGCTGTCGCAGCCGGCCGGCGTCGATGCCGAGAACGAGCTGCTGGCGGGCGCCGTGCAGGGCGTCGTCGGCTTCTACGACCATACGGTCGACCTGCAGAGCAAGGGCAAGGAAGTGAAGGCGATCGCCGTGTTCGGCCAGGTGCCCGGCGAGGTCGAGATGGTGTCGACCAAGGCCGCGCCGACGTTCAGGACGATGGCCGATGCGAAAGGCAAGACGCTCGGCGTGACGGGCCTCGGCTCGTCGACCAGCTTCCTCACGCAATACCTCGCGCTGCAGCGCGGCGTGCCGTCGACGCAGTACACGATGCTGCCGGTCGGCGCCGATGCGAGCTTCATCGCCGCGATCAAGCAGGGCCGCATCGACGCCGGGATGACGACCGAGCCGACGGTGTCCGCGCTCGAGAAGATGGGCGACGCGAAGGTGCTGGTCGACATGCGCACCGTCGAAGGCACGCGCGCCGCGCTCGGCGGCACCTATCCGGCCGCGAGCCTGTACGTGCAGTCCGCGTGGGCCGATTCGCACAAGGCGGAAGCGAGCAAGCTCGCGCACGCGTTCGCGAAGACGATGCAGTTCATCCACACGCACAGCGCCGAGGAGATCGCCGCGAAGATGCCGGCCGATTACCAGAAGGACAAGGCGCTGTACGTGGCTGCGCTGAAGGCGTCGCTGCCGATGTACACGGCCGACGCGAAGATGCCGGCCGACGGCCCGGCGACCGTGCTGAAGGTGCTGTCGGCGTTCAACCCGTCGGTGAAGGGCAAGCACATCGATCTGGCGCGCACCTACACCAACGACTTCGTGAATGCCAAATGAGTGCGCAATGAGCGCGCCATGAACGCGCGCGGTGCCCGCGCCGGCGGCCGGCTGCCGGCGGGCGGGCACCGCAGGCCCGGCTGACCGGCCCGGCGCCGCCGCTGCGGCGCCCTCTTCACCCGCAGGACGAATGCGATGAACCAGGCAGTTTCCCCGAGCACACCGGCGATCGAGTTTCGCAACGTGTCGTGCCGCTTCATTTCGCCGGAAGGCCGCGCGACGGTGGCGCTGCGCGAATTCAGCATGAGCGTCGCGCGCGGCGAGTTCATCGCGATCGTCGGCCCGACCGGTTGCGGCAAGTCGACCACGCTGAACCTGATCACCGGGCTGCTGAAACCGGCGTCGGGCGAGGTGCGCGTGATGGGCCGCCCAGTCGACGGGATCGACCCGCGGATCGGCTTCGTGTTCCAGGCCGACGCGGTGTTTCCATGGCGCAACGTGATCGACAACGTCGCGGCCGGCCCGCTGTTTCGCGGCCGCTCGAAGGACGTCGCCTACGCGCAGGCCGACGAATGGATCCGCAAGGTCGGCCTCGACAAGTTCGCGAAGCACTACCCGCACCAGCTGTCGGGCGGGATGCGCAAGCGCGTCGCGCTCGCGCAGACCTTCATCAACCAGCCGGAAATCCTGCTGATGGACGAGCCGTTCTCCGCGCTCGACATGCAGACGCGCACGCTGATGCAGGACGAGCTGCTGCAGCTGTGGTCGGCGAACAAGGGCTCGGTCGTGTTCGTCACGCATGATCTCGAGGAGGCGATCGCGCTCGCCGACCGCGTGTTCGTGCTCACCGCGCGCCCTGCGACGCTCAAGCGCGTGTACGAGATCGACCTGCCGCGCCCGCGCGTCACGTCGGAGGTGCGCTACGACGCGCGCTTCATCGAGATTTCGAAGGACATCTGGCACGACCTGCGCGAAGAAGTGCAGATCGGCTGACGCCTGCGCCGCCCGCGCACGCGACCCACCGCCAAGGACAGGAGCATGACCGACATGACGCTTCCCCCCACCGCCCTGCCGGCGACCACGCTCGAGGACGACGAGCGCGCCGCGCAACGCCGGCTGCGCCGCCGGCGCAATCTGATCGTCGCGCTGCGCATCGCCGTGCTCGTCGTCGTGCTCGGCGGCTGGGAGCTCGCCGCGCGCCTGAAGTGGATCGATCCGTTCTTCTTCTCGATGCCGTCGCTGATCTTCGAGCAGATCCAGGACTGGTTCGTCAACGGCACGTCGCAAGGCCCGCTGCTCACGCAGGTGTGGGTCACGCTGGAGGAAACCGCGATCGGCTTCGTGATCGGCTCGGTCGCCGGCGTGATCTGCGGCATCGTGCTCGGCCGCAACAAGCTGATGGCCGACGTGTTCGGCCTGTACATCCAGATCGCGAACTCGATTCCGCGCGTCGTGCTCGGCTCGGTGTTCGTGATCGCGCTCGGCCTCGGGATCGCGTCGAAGATCGCGCTGGCCGTCGTGATGGTGTTCTTCGTCGTGTTCGGCAACGCGTTCCAGGGCGTGCGCGAAGCGGACCGCTACCTGATCGCGAACGCGCAGATCCTCGGCGCGTCGCGCCGGCAGATCACCACGTCGGTCGTGATTCCGTCCGCGCTGAGCTGGATTCTCGCGAGCCTGCACGTGAGCTTCGGCTTCGCGCTGGTCGGTGCGGTGGTCGGCGAATTCCTCGGCTCCAAGCAGGGCATCGGGCTGCTGATCTCCACCGCGCAGGGCGCGTTCAACGCGAGCGGTGTGTTCGCGGCGATGATCGTGCTGGCCGTGGTCGCGCTGGCCGCCGACTACCTGCTGACGCGGATCGAGAAGCGCCTGCTGAAATGGCGTCCCGCCGCGTTCTGAGCCGCGCCCGGCCGACCGCATCCACGAACCGCGCCGGCCGCCCCGGCGCGGTTCGGCATTGAGGAGACGCCATGGCGCACAGCCTGCGCGGGCGGCTGCTATGGTGGTTGCTGCTGCCGCTCGCGGCCTTCGTGCTGATCGCCGGCGCGATGTCGTACGACACCGCGCGGCGCACGGCCGCGCTCGTGCAGGACAGCGCGCTGATCGCATCGGCGCGCACGATCGGCGAGGACGTCGAATGGCGCAACGGGCTGCCGGTCGCCGACGTGCCGCCGGCCGCGCTGGAGATCTTCGAGTCGCCGTCGCGCGACTCGGTGTTCTACAAGGTGATCGACGGCCACGGCCGGCTGCTCGCGGGCAACCCGGCGCTCGATGCACCGGCGCGGCACCGCGCCGAGCCGACGCTGTACGACACGACGCTCGAGCATGTGCCGCTGCGCGCCGTCGCATACGATCGCCAGCTGTACGACGAGGGACGCGTCGAGACGGTCACGGTCGTCGTCGCGAAGACGGCGCGCTCGTACGACGCGATGGTCGCGACGATCTGGCGGCCGCAGCTGCTGCGCCTGTCGCTGATGCTGGTGCTCGCGATCGTGCTCGTCTATCTCGGCCTCACGCTGGAGCTGCGGCCGCTGATGAAGCTGAAGGACGACGTCGCCGACCGCGGGCCGATGGAGCTGGAGCCGATCCGCCCGGAGCGGCTGCAGCACGAGCTGCGGCCGATCGTCGATGCGATCAACCAGTGCATCGCGCGGCTCAACACGCACACGGCGACGCAGCGGCGCTTCATCGCCGACGCCGCGCACCAGCTGCGCACGCCGATCGCCGTGCTCGACACGCAGATCCAGTACGCGCGGCGGCGCGATCACGGCGACCGCGAGCTGGCGGCGGTGCTCGACAGCATGCAGCGCAGCAGCCGCAAGATGGCCGACGTGACCGACAAGCTGCTGCTGCTCGCGCATGCGGAAGCCACGCCGTCGACGCTGCTCACGCAGCGCGTCGATCTCGCGGCCGTCGTGTCGAGCGTGCTGGAGGAAGCGATCGTACTCGCGCAGCGGCGCGCGATCGACCTCGGCGCGGATCTCGGCGAGCGGCTCGACGTCGCCGGCAGCGACAGCCTGCTGAGCGCGCTGGTGTCGAACCTCGTCGACAACGCGGTGCGCTACACGCAGCCGGGCGGTTGCGTGACGGTGGCCGCGCGCCGCGACGGCCACGCGGTCGTGCTCGACGTGATCGACGACGGCCCCGGCATTCCGGCCGAGGCGCGGCCGCACGTGTTCAAGCGGTTCTACCGCGTGTCGGCCGATACCGAGGGCTCCGGCCTCGGCCTCGCGATCGTGCGCGAGATCGCGCAGGCGCACGGCGGCAGCGCCGTGCTCGCGCCGGGCCCGGGCAATCGCGGTATCGTCGTGACCGTGCGGCTGCCCGCTTACGACTGAAGATACGAATCGCCATGAAACTGCTGCTGGTCGAAGACAATGCCGAACTCGCGCACTGGATCGTGAACCTGCTGCGCGGCGAGGACTTCGCGGTCGACTGCGTCGGCGACGGCGAGCGCGCCGACACGGTGCTGAAGACGGAGCGCTACGACGCGGTGCTGCTCGACATGCGGCTGCCCGGCATCAGCGGCAAGGAAGTGCTCGCGCGGCTGCGGCGCCGCAACGACAACGTGCCGGTGCTGATGCTGACCGCGCACGGCTCGGTCGACGACAAGGTCGACTGCTTCGGCGCGGGCGCCGACGACTACGTGGTCAAGCCGTTCGAATCGCGCGAGCTGGTCGCGCGCATTCGCGCGCTGATCCGGCGACGGGCCGGCGTCGGCACCGCGCAGCTCGTGTGCGGCGACCTCGTCTACGCGTTCGGCACGCGCGAGTTCCGCTGCGGCGACGCGCTGCTCGCGCTGCGGCGCCGCGAGCATGCGATTCTCGAAACGCTGATGCTGCAGCAGAGCAAGACGGTGTCGAAGGCGCGGCTGATGGACAGCGTGTTCGCGCTCGACGACGAGCCGAGCGCCGATGCGATCGACATCTACATCCACCGGCTACGCAAGCATCTCGCGGGCAGCACGGCCGAGATCATCACGCTGCGCGGCCTCGGCTATATCCTGCGCGCGAAGCCCGCGCAGCACTGACGCGCGCGCTCTCTTGCCTCACGCGCCTCGCGCGACCATTCGTAGTACGGAAATTCACCCCCGGCCCGGCGATGCATCGCGCGGCTCGCCGCCGCTCGCGTGCGCGACCTGCCTTCGTCGCGGCTTCGGTGTTTTCACCGACGCAGATGCTTGCCGCGGGAAAGCGACGTGAAGGATTGCACCTTCTACGATGCTACGCGTCGGCCCCATGCGGCCGTCACCATGCGGCGTACGTTTCGTACCGCCAACGAATTGACTTCAATGCGGCAGCCCGGAGGAGACGATCTTGAAACGAACCACCCTTGCCCTTTCCATCGCGGCGACAGGCCTCTGCGCCGGCACCCACGCGCACGCGCAGTCGAGCGTGCAGCTGTACGGGCTGATGGACCTGAGCTTTCCGACCTACCGGACCCACGCCGATGCGAACGGCAATCACGTGATCGGCATGGGCAACGAAGGCGAGCCGTGGTTCAGCGGCAGCCGCTGGGGCCTGCGCGGCGCGGAAGACATCGGCGGCGGCACCAGGATCATCTTTCGCCTCGAGAGCGAATACGTGGTCGCCAACGGCCAGATGGAAGACGACGGCCAGCTGTTCGACCGCGACGCGTGGGTCGGCGTCGAGGATCCGCGCCTCGGCAAGCTGACGGCCGGCTTCCAGAACACGATCGCGCGCGACGCCTCGGCGATCTACGGCGACGCGTACGGCGCCGCGAAGCTGACGACCGAGGAAGGCGGCTGGACCAACTCGAACAACTTCAAGCAGATGATCTTCTACGCGGCCGGCCCGACCGGCACGCGCTACAACAACGGCGTCGCGTGGAAGAAGGTGTTCGGCAACGGCATCTTCGCGAGCGCCGGCTACCAGTTCAGCAACTCGACCGCGTTCGCGACCGGCTCCGCGTACCAGGTCGCGCTCGGCTACAACGGCGGACCGTTCGCGGTGTCCGGCTTCTACAACCACGTGAACCACGGCGGCTTCACCAACCAGACGTTCTCGGTCGGCGGCAACTACGCGTTCAGCATCGTGCGCCTGAACGCCGGCTACTTCCGCTACAACGGCGACCAGGGCTCGCTCGGCCAGCGCCACGACGATTCCTGGACGGTGTCGATGAAGATCGCACCGCGCGGCCCGCTCGACTACGAGCTCGGCTACCAGCAGATGCGCGTGAAGAACGCCGCATACAACGCCGACGGCTTCGTGCCGAACGCCAACCTCGGCGCGTTCAGCCTGACCAGCGGCGTCGGCAACGGCTTCAAGGAGACGCTCTACGGGTCGGTGTTCTACCACCTGAGCAAGCGCACCGAGGTGTACCTCGCCGGCGACTACATGAAGCTGCATGGCGGCTACACGGTGGCGTCGACGTTCGGCGCGAAGAACCAGCTCGAGCTGACGTCGGGGATTCGCACGCGCTTCTGACCGGACCGGGGCCGCCCGGCCCCGTATCGCGCGCGCCCGATACGCGCGGCTGGCACGGCGACGCCCTCGCGTCGACCGTGCCCCTTTTTTCTGCCGTCGCTGCCGCAGCACCGCATCTGCCGCGACCCGCGCGTCGTGCGCCGGCCGCGAGGCCCGCCCCGACGCGCCTCGCGGGCCGCCCGACGGGCGTTTCCCGGCCGATGCGCGCACGCTCGCCTCACATCGGTGCTTGACCTGCGCCGACCGACTCGCTAGCGTTTCGGGTTTGCCCGGGCGGCCCTTGCCGCCGGTGCCGCGACTGCGCCCGATGTCCTGGCGCACGCGGCCGGGCTCCGATGGAAAAGACGATGCAGAAACTCGATGCGGCGAGCCCGCTGGCGATGTCGACGGATTTCACCGCCGACAACGTCGCGCGCCTGAAGGCGCTGTTCCCCGAACTCGTGACCGAAGGCCCGCACGGCGCGTCGGTGGACGTCGACGTGCTCAAGGCGCTGGTCGGCGAGCACACCGTCGGCGCCGCCGACGAGCGCTACGGCTTCCACTGGCACGGCAAGCGCGGCGCGCGCCAGGCCGCGCTCACGCCGTCGACCGGCACGCTGCGCCCGTGCCCCGACGACAGCGTCGCGTGGGACGACACGCGCCATCTCGTGATCGAGGGCGACAACCTCGACGTGATGAAGCTGCTGCACAAGAGCTACGCGGGCAAGGTGAAGCTCGTCTACATCGACCCGCCGTACAACACCGGCAGCGATTTCGTCTACGCGGACGACTTCAGCGACAGCATCCGCCATTACCTCGCGATGACGGGCCAGACCGACGCCGGCGTGAAGCGCAGCACCAACACCGAGGCGAACGGCCGGTTCCACACCGACTGGCTGAACATGATGTATCCGCGGCTGAAGCTCGCGCACGCGCTGCTGTCCGACGAAGGGCTGATCGCCGTGCACATCGACGAGCACGAGGTGCATGCGCTCGTGCTGATGCTGCGCGAGATCTTCGGCGAGGAGAACGAGCTCGGCGTGGCCGTGTGGGACAAGCGCAATCCGAAGGGCGACGCGCGCGGCATCGCGTACCAGCACGAGTCGCTGGTGCTGTTCGCGCGCAACGCCGAGACGCTGCTCGAACAGGCGCCGCTGAAGCGCCCGAAGCGCAACGCGCAGCGCATGCTCGATGCCGCGCACGACGCCGTGTACCGCAGCGGCAACGCAAAGGACGCGCAGAAGGCGTACCGCGCGTGGATGAAGGCGCAGACCAACCTGTCCGGCGGCGAGGTGATGTACGACCGGCTGTCCGCCGACGGGCGCGTGTACCGGCTCGTGTCGATGGCGTGGCCGAACAAGAAGAAGGCGCCGGACGAGTATTTCACGCCGCTGATCCACCCGGTCACCGGCAAGCCGTGCGCGATGCCGGCGCGCGGCTGGCGCAATCCGCCCGCGACGATGCAGGCGCTGATCGAGCGCAGCCAGATCGAATTCGGCCCCGACGAGACCACCCAGCCGCAGCGGATCTACTACCTCGACGAGAACATGTACGAGAACGTGCCGTCGGTGCTGCCGTTCGCCGGCTCCGACGACGCGCTGCTGAAGGCGCTCGGCATCCCGTTCGACCAGCCGAAGCCGGTCGATTTCGCGGCGGCCGTGATCGGCTGGTGCACGCGCGGCGACGACATCGTGCTCGACTGCTTCGCCGGCTCCGGCTCGACCGGCCACGCGGTGATGCAGGTGAACGCGACCGACGGCGGCGCACGCCGCTACATCCTCGTGCAGCTGCCCGAGGCGCTCGACCGCCGCGACAAGGCGCAGCAGGCGGCCGCCGATTTCTGCGCGAAGCTGAAGAAGCCGGCGACGCTCGCCGAAGTCACCAAGGAGCGGCTGCGCCGCGCCGCGCAGCAGGTCGCGCGCGACTATCCGGAAAGCTATGGCGACCTCGGCTTTCGCGTGTATCGCCTCGACACCACCAACGTGATCGAGTGGGATCCGCGCCGCGACGACTTCGACCATGCGCTGTTCGCGTCGGTCGAGCACGTGAAGACCGGCCGCAGCGAAGACGACCTGCTCGCCGAGCTCACGCTCAAGCTCGGCCTCGATCTGTGCACGCCGGTCGAGCATCACCAGGTGGCCGGCAAGACGGTGCACCTGATCGGCCGCGCGATCGTCGCGTGCTTCGACGCGCGCATGTCGCGCGACGACGCGGGGCCGCTCGCCGACGGCATCGTCGAGCTGCTCGATGCGACCGGCGCGACGCGCGACGTCACGTGCCTGTTCCGCGACAGCGGCTTCGTCGACGACGTCGCGAAGCTCAATCTCGCCGCGCTGCTCGAGCAGCACGGCGTGAAGCGCGTGCGGAGCCTCTGATGCGGCTGCATTTCGAAGCGGATCTCGACTACCAGCGCGACGCGATCGACGCCGTCTGCGACCTGTTTCGCGGCCAGGAATCGTATCGCGGCGACTTCAGCGTGCTCGCGAACGCCGCGCCCGGCACGACGGCCGC
This sequence comes from Burkholderia sp. WP42, assembly GCF_000745665.1. Classification (NCBI taxonomy): domain Bacteria; kingdom Pseudomonadati; phylum Pseudomonadota; class Betaproteobacteria; order Burkholderiales; family Burkholderiaceae; genus Burkholderia; species Burkholderia sp. WP42. The sequence goes on from NZ_JQJT01000010.1 coordinate 274,781, forward strand.
CGCGCAGGGCTCGCTCGGCTTCGCGGTGTCGGAGCAAGGCGTCGGCAACCGGCTGTCGCTGACCGACGACGCGCTCGCGCGCAACCTCGCCGACGTGCAGCTGCGCGGCGGGCTGCCGCCGTCCGGCCAGCCCGGCTCGCGCGACTTCACCGTCGAGATGGAAACCGGCACAGGCAAGACCTACGTGTACCTGCGCACGATCTTCGAGCTGAACCGCCGCTACGGCTTCACGAAGTTCGTGATCGTGGTGCCGTCGATCGCGATCAAGGAAGGCGTGCACAAGACGCTGTCGATCACCGAGGATCATTTCCGCGCGCTGTACGCTGGCGTGCCGTACGACTACTTCCTGTACGACTCGGCGAAGCTCGGCCAGGTGCGCCACTTCGCGGCGAGCGCGGCGATCCAGATCATGGTGATGACCGTCGCCGCGATCAACAAGAAGGAAATCAACAACCTCTACAAGGACAGCGAGAAGACCGGCGGCGAGAAGCCGATCGACCTGATCCGCGCGACGCGGCCGATCGTGATCGTCGACGAGCCGCAGAGCGTCGACGGCGGCCTCGAAGGGCGCGGCCGCGAGGCGCTCGCCGCGATGGCGCCGCTCTGCACGCTGCGCTACTCGGCCACCCACGTCGACCGGCATCACATGGTGTATCGGCTCGACGCGGTCGACGCTTACGAGCGCAAGCTCGTCAAGCAGATCGAGATCGCGTCGGCGATCGTCGAGGACGCGCACAACAAGCCGTACGTGCGGCTCGTCGGCGTGTCGAACCGGCGCGGCGCGATCAGCGCGCGCATCGAGCTCGACGTGGCGACCGCGGCCGGCGTGAAGCGGCAGATCGTGTCCGCGACCGACGGCGACGATCTCGAACGGCTGACCAAACGCGCGCTGTACGCCGGGCTGCGCATCGGCGAAGTGCATGCGGTCAAGGGCGCCGAATACGTCGAGCTGCGCCATCCGGAAGGCGACGCGTTCCTGTCGCTCGGCGAGGCGTTCGGCGACATCGACACGCTCGCGGTGCAGCGCGAGATGATCCGCCGCACGATCCGCGAGCATCTCGACAAGGAGCTGCGGCTTGCCGAGCGCGGCGTGAAGGTGCTGTCGCTGTTCTTCGTCGACTCGGTCGAGCGCTATCGCCGCTACGACGAGAACGGCACGCCGGTGAAAGGCGACTACGCGCTGATCTTCGAAGAGGAATATGCGCGCGCCGCGCGGGTGCCGGCCTATCGCGCGCTGTTCGACGGCGTCGACATCGCCCGCGAGGTCGAGCGCGCGCACAACGGCTACTTCTCGATCGACCGCAAGGGCGGCTGGACCGACACGAGCGAGAGCAGCGCCGCCGCGCGCGAGAACGCCGAGCGCGCGTACGGGCTCATCATGCGCGAGAAGGAAGCGCTGCTGTCGTTCGACACGCCGCTGAAGTTCATCTTCTCGCACTCGGCGCTGAAGGAAGGCTGGGACAACCCGAACGTGTTCCAGATCTGCACGCTGCGCGACATCCAGACCGAACGCGAGCGCCGTCAGACGCTCGGCCGCGGGCTGCGCCTCGCGGTCGACCAGGACGGCGAGCGCGTGCGCGACCCCGGCGTGAACACGCTCACCGTGATCGCGACCGAGCGCTACGAGTCGTTCGCGGAGAACCTGCAGAAGGAAATCGAGGCCGACACCGGCATCCGCTTCGGGATCGTCGAGCAACACCAGTTCGCGGCGCTGCCGGTGCAGGAAGGCGACGGCCCCGCGCATGCGCTCGGCATCGAGCTGTCGCGCGTGCTGTGGACGCATCTGCACGAGCAAGGCTACGTCGACGCGCAGGGCAAGGTGCTCGACCGCCTGAAGGATGCGCTGCGCCGCAGCGCGCTCGTGCTGCCCGACGCATTCGAGACGCTGCGCGCGCCGATCGTCGCGACGCTGCGCAAGCTGTCGGGCCGCTTCGCGGTGCGCAACGCGGACGAGCGGCGCGCGATCGCGCTGCGCCGCGATGCGTCCGGCAAGGCCGTGATCTTCGGCGACGCGTTCCGCGCGCTGTGGGAACGCATTCGCCATCGCACCGTGTACAGCGTGGACTTCGACAACGCGAAGCTGGTGCGCGACTGCACGACGGCGCTGCGCGACGCGCCCGACATCGCGCGGGCGCGGCTGCAATGGCGCAAGGCCGAGATCGACATCGGCAAGGCCGGCATCGAGGCGATCGAGGTGGCGGGCGCCGGCACGGTGCTGCTCGACGAAGGCGAACTGCCGTTGCCGGACCTGCTCACCGAGCTGCAGGACCGCACGCAGCTCACGCGCCGCTCGCTCGCGACGATCCTCGCCGACAGCGGCCGGCTCGACGACTTCCGCGTGAATCCGCAGCAGTTCATCGCGCTGGCCGCCGACGCGATCAACCGCTGCAAGCGGCTCGCGCTCGTTGCGGGGATCTCGTACAGGAAGCTCGGCGATCGTCACGTGCACGCGCTCGAATCGTTCGAGAGCGAGGCGCTCACCGGCTACCTGCGCAGCCTGCGGCTCGATGCGCGCAAGTCGATTCACGAGGCGGTGGTGTGCGAGACGGACGCGGAGCGCGCGTTCGCCGATGCGCTCGAAGCGCACGACGGCGTGAAGCTGTACGCGAGGCTGCCGGCGTGGTTCCGCATCGCGACGCCGCTCGGCGGCTATCACCCGGACTGGGCCGTGCTCGCGGAGCAGGATGGCGGCGAGCGGCTCTATTTCGTCGTCGATACGCCGAACGCCGACGACGCCGTGCCGAGCGAGCACGAGCGCGCGAAGCTCGCGTGCGGCGCCGCGCATTTCCGCGCGCTGGCCGATGGCGAAGATGCGGCGCGGTTCGTGCGCGTCGCGCAGGTCGATGCGCTGTTCGAGCCCGGTGCGGCGGCGGGCGGCCGCGCGGGTTGATGCGAAGGGCGGCGCGAGCCGCCCTTTTTTCATTTGGGGGGACGCGCTTCCCTCCTTCGATACGAACGATCCGTCCGTCGTCCGCGGGAAAGCGGTTCGTATTCCGACGCGTTCTCACGCGCCGTTACGGCTGGTTGCAAATCAGGGTCGAGACGGCGAGCAACGACCGGCCTGCGATGCCGCGCGCGCCCATGAAAAAAGCGCGCCGAAGCGCGCTTGTTCCGTCCGCACGGGCACGCTTACAGCGTGCGGCCGAGCGCGTTGCGATGCCCGTGATGCGTCGAGGTCGCCGTCGTCGCATGCGCGGTATGGCCGTGCGTATGCGCGTGACCGTGGCCGGGCTGCACGCCGGCGCGGTCGGCGATCGTGTCGGAGCGATCGGCCGCGCGTGCGAGGCCCTTGTCGCGGTCGCCCGAGCGGAAGCCGTTCGAATTGCTCAGCGCGTCGCCGCTCATGTGGCTGCCGGACATCCCGCCCGCGTTGCCGCCCATCCCGCCCATCCCGCCTGCGCCATGGCCGCCGCCACCACCACCGCCATTGCCGCCAGCAGCCGCCTGTGCGCCGGCGGCCCCGAGTGCGAGCAGCGCCGCTGCCAGCACGGACAGATATCGTTGAGTTTTCATCGTTTTCTCCCTGAAGCGCGTTCGGATGACTGCATTCTACGAACGCGCGGTTTTCGCGCGGCGCGACGTTGTAAATGATCGTAACGCGGCGTGTGCACGCATTCGTCCGATCAATTTCCGGCCCACCGGCGTGCGACAACGACAGCGACCGGCGGCGACCGGCGGCGACGGTGTCGCGGCGCCGCCGGTCGTCGTGGTTCACTGCGCCGTCTGCGATGCGGCCGCGGCCGCCTTGCGCTGCGCCGCCTGCTCCTGCTCGTGCTTCTTCGCCAAATGGCGGCCGACGAGACAGCCGCCGACCGCGCCTACCACCGCATGGTGCCCGGCGTAGTGGCCGGCAACGCCGCCCACCGCCGCGCCCTTGATGCAGCCGGCAGCCTGCGCGCTACCGATCGTTGCGAGCGCAACGGCCGCGGCGGCCGTCAACGTTCCGATGTATCGAATGGGGTTCATGCGATCACGCTCCTCGTGTCGATGCGATCAATGTTGTCGTGTGCGTGTCGCGGCGCTCAGTCCCAGTGGCCGCGCCAGCCGCCGCCGTCGCGCCAGCCGCGCTCGCGCCACTCGTGTTCGCGCCATTCGCGGCGGCGCCATTCATGTTCGCGCCACGCGCGCGCACGCCAGTCGTCGTCGCGATAGCCCACCGGCGCGTACATCACCGGCGGCGGCGGTGCGACGTAGACGGGCGCTGGCGCCGCGTAGACGCCCGGCACGCCGATCCCGACCGACAGGTCGACGTGCGCCGACGCGACGCCCGACGCTGCGAGCGCCGCTACACCGAGAACTGCACCGAGAATAAGTTTCTTGCTCATTTCGCGACTCCCTGCACGTATCGTGCGTGATGTGACTACGGTTCGGAGTCTAGGCAGCGCGGGCCGACACAGGTGAAACCGGTCTGCGAGACCGGTAACGGGCGATTACGGCGCCCGCGGAGCCTTGCTGCGCAAGGAGACGCGCGATTCGACACGCCGTTGCGACGGCGCATCGAATCGACGGAGACGGAAATTATTGCCGCAAGGCGGCCGGTGCGGCGTGCCCGGCCGCTACGCGCGGATATCGTCGACGCTGCGCAGCCAGTGCACGCTGAACAGCTCGTCGGCGTCGGTCCACACGGTGTCGGGCTCGAAGCCCGCGCGCCGCGCGATCGCATGGAAGCCGTCGATCGTGAACTTGTGCGAGTTCTCCGTATGGATGCGCTCGCCGGCCTCGAAGCGGAACGCGTGGCCGCGCACGTGCACCGTCTGCGCGACATCGCTGACGAGATGCATCTCGATGCGCTGCCGCTCGCGATCGTAGAACGCGCAATGCGAGAAGGCGTCGACGTCGAAATCCGCGCCGAGCTCCGCGTTCGCGCGCACCAGCAGGTTGAGGTTGAACTGCGCGGTGACGCCCTGCGCGTCGTTGTACGCACGATGCAGCGTGCACTCGTCCTTCACCAGATCGGCGCCGACCAGCAGGCCGCCGCCGCGCAGCAGCCGTGCGGCGTCGCGCAGGAACGCATCGGCTTCTTCCGGCGAGAAGTTGCCGATCGTCGAGCCGGGGAAAAAGCCGATGCGTCGCCGCGGCGTGTTCGTCAGCTCGGCCAGCTGCTCGGCCTTCGTGTAGTCCGCGGCGAGCGGCGCGACGTCGAGCCATGGATACGCGGCGCGCAGGCGCGCGGCGGCGCCGTGCAGATAGTCGGCCGAGATGTCGATCGGCACGTAGCGCGCCGGCGCGTTCGCATAGTTGTTCGCGCAGGCGTCGAGCAGCACGCGAATCTTCTCGAGCGAGCCCGCGCCGAATTCGACGATGTCGGCGTGCGGGCCGACGCGCTGCACGATCTCGGCCGCGCGGTCGCGCAGGATGCCGAGCTCGGTGCGCGTCGGGTAGTACTCCGGCAGCTCGCAAATGCGGTCGAACAGCGCGGAGCCGGCCGCATCGTAGAAGTACTTCGGCGGAATGCTGCGCGGCGTGCGCGACAGCCCGTCGATCAGGTCGCGCTCGAACGCGCTCGGCCGCGCCTCGCGGGCGGGTTGCTGGCCACCGCTCGTGGCCGTCAGGTCAGACGTCTCGCGCAAGTCGCACTCCCGTGAATTGCCAGCGCGCGGCCGGCGGAAAGAAATTGCGGTACGTCGGCCGCGCGTGGCCCGGCGGCGTCGCGATGCTGCTGCCGCGCAGGACCTGCTGGCCGACCATGAACTTGCCGTTGTATTCGGCCGCGACGCCGGCCAGCGGCCGAAAGCCCGGATACGGCTCGTACGACGAACGCGTCCACTGCCACACGTGGCCGAGCATCTCGCGCACGCCGTCCACGCCGAACGCGGCTTCCCATTCGAATTCGGTCGGCAGGCGTGCGCCGGCCCATTCCGCGTACGCGGCCGCCTCGTAGAAACTCACGTGGCACACCGGCGCATCGGGCGCGAGCGGTTCGACGCCATGCAGGCCGAACGCGCGCCATTCGTGTACGGTTTTCGCGGTGCGGTCATCGTCGGCGATCCAGTATGCCGGCGCGCACCACCCTTCGCGCTGCACGGTCGCCCAGCCGTCGGACAACCAGAGTTCGGCGCGCGTGTAGCCGCCGTCCGCGATGAAGGCCGCGAATTCGGCATTCGTCACGAGGCGGTTCGCGATCTCGCAGGGCTGCACGAGCGCCGTATGGCGCGGGCGCTCGTTGTCGAACGAGAACGCGTCGCCGTCGTGGCCGATCTGGACGAGGCCGCCCGGCTGACGCAGCCAGCGCAGCGCGCCGGCGTCGCCCGCGGCGAGCGCCGCTTGCGCGTGCGCGCCGTCGCGCGGCCGGAACGCCGGCTTGAGCGGGTTGCACGAGAACGCGTGCAGCATGTCGGTGACGATCAGCTCCTGATGCTGCTGCTCGTGATGCAGGCCGAGCTCGACCTCCGGTGCGATCGCGGCCAGCAAGGCGGGATCCGCAGCGTCGAGTGCGTGCTGCAGCGCTGCGTCGACATGCTGCCGGTACGCATGCACGCGCTCGAGCGACGGACGCGTGAGCAGCCCGCGCTGCGGCCGTGGATGACGCGGGCCGAGCGCTTCGTAATACGAGTTGAACAGGAACTGGAACGCGTCGTCGAACGGCGCGTAGCCGGGCACGCGGCGCATCAGCACGACGGTTTCGAAGAACCAGGTGGTATGCGCGAGGTGCCACTTCACCGGGCTCGCGTCGGGCATCGACTGCACGGCCTGGTCTTCGGCCGACAGCGTCGCGGTCAACGCGAGGCTATGGGCGCGCACTTCCTGGTAACGGCGCTGAAGCTGGGATGCAAGGAGGCTCATCGGTTTACCGTCCACGTCGCGATTCGCTGCGTTGCGTTGCCGGGAAAAGGACAGCGTTGCGCTCGGATGCGCGCGGCTGACGTGCGACCTTCGTTGCTGCGTCGTCGGGCGGTAGATTCTGCGTCACTTCGTCTGCCCGTGCAGAACAGTATGGGCCAGAAATGTGACCGTCGCGAATCGGATTTCCGGTGAAACGATAGCGAAAGAGGAATGAAAGCATGGGTTCCACGAAGCTCGGATGGGCGGCGGGCGGTCGAATGCAGGTAGCGCAATGCGTCGTAAGGCGCCCGCAATTCGCATGCCCGAGCGTCGATTCTGCCGACATCTGGTGACAAGCGCCCTGAGCGCGTGAAAGCTGCGATGACGCTGCGGCGTCTCCATGCGCGCGATACCGGGCGCGCTGCGCTTCGGATCGGACGCTCGTCGCACATGACCTGCAATCGCGCTGCATCGCCCCGCCGCTTCCGTTCGTTGAAATTTTTTTCGCGTCGATGTCACACGCGGCAGGTGTCGCTCGTCATGTCGTCTGAATCCACCCGAAAGGAGAAGCAACCATGACAGCGAAACTCAATCCGTTTGCCGCCGCGCCCGCGCTGATGAAGAGCTGGATGACCGTATCGGTCGCCGCTGCCGGTAGCCTCGAGCCGACGCTGATCGAGCTCGTCAAGATCCGCGCGTCGCAGATCAACGCGTGCGCGAACTGCCTTAACATGCACACGGTCGAGGCGCGCGCGCGCGGCGAGACCGAGCAGCGCATCAATCTGCTGGCTGCGTGGCGCGAGGCGCCCTGCTACACCGATCGCGAACGCGCCGCGCTCGGCTGGACCGATGCGCTGACGCGGCTGTCGGAAGGCCACGATGCGCACGCAGCCGCGTATGCGGCGCTGGTCGATCAATTCAGCCAGGAGGAACAGGTGAAACTCACGCTGATGATCAACGTGATCAACGGCTGGAACAGGCTCGCCGTCGGCCTCGGCTTGTGGGTCGATCCGGCCGAAGCGAAGGCTGCCGCCGCGAGCCTGGTGGCCTGATGACGAACGTCGATCCGTCCGCGGGCGGTGACGACGCAGCGGCGAGCTTCGATCCGCTGCGCCGTACGTTGATCCGCGTCGCGTACCGGATGCTCGGCTCCGTCGCCGATGCCGAGGACGTCGTGCAGGACGCGTTCATCCGCTGGATGGACGTCGATCGCGCCGACGTGCGCGTGCCCGAGGCGTTCCTGCGCCGGATGGTGACGCGCATGTGCATCGATCAGCTGAAGTCCGCGCGGCATCAGCGCGAGACCTATATCGGCCCGTGGCTGCCCGAGCCGATCGTCGACGAAGACGTGCAGGAGGATGTGACGCTGCCGCTGCTGCTCGCACTCGAACGGCTGTCGCCGCTGGAGCGCGCGGCGTTTCTGTTGCACGACGTGTTCGGTCTCGAGTTCGACGAGATAGCGACGACGATCCAGCGCGAACCGGCTGCGTGCCGCCAGCTCGCTGCGCGGGCGCGCACACACGTGCGCGACGCGCGGCCGCGTTTTCATGTCGAGAAGCAGCGCGGAATCGAGTTGGCCGAGGCGTTCTTCGCGGCGTCGCGCAGCGGCGACATGCGGGCACTCGGCGCGCTGCTCGCCGAGGACGTGAGCCTGCATTCGGACGGCGGCGGCAAGCGCTCGGCCGCGGGCAAGCCGGTGTTCGGGTTCGACCGCGTGATGAAGGTGCACGCGTTTCTCGCGCGGCTGTTCGCGACGCATGCATCGAAGCTCGTGCGGGCCGGGTTCATCAACGGCTTGCCGGGCTTCGTCACGCTGGAGGCCGACGGCGAGTTGCAGACCACGGCGCTCGAGGTCGACGACGGGAAGATCGTCGCGATCTATGTCGTGCGCAATCCGGACAAGCTGAAGCATCTGCATTGAAGGCGCGCGGCGGGCGATTCGTGCGCCCGCTTGGCTGCTTGCAGCGCACGCGCATGCGTGATTTCGACCGCAAAAAGAAAAACGCCACGCGATGTTGCCGCGTGGCGTTCGTATGTTTGGCGAGCCGACTGCCTGTAGGCAATGCGTGCTGCCGGACCCCTTCATTTATTCGTTGGTAGGCTCGATTGGATTCGAACCAACGACCCCCACCATGTCAAGGTGGTGCTCTAACCAACTGAGCTACGAGCCTAAGAAGCCGCGAATTATAGAGAGGGTTTTCAGACAGCACAAGCCCCTTCGTGAAAATTTTTTGAATCGGTGTGCGGGGCGGCTGGCAGTCGGTGTCGGGGCGGCGAAGTCGGGGCGTTGCGCTCGTGTCGTCGCGTCACAGCAAAACGTGTCGGTGCGCTGTGACGTTATCCACATCGCCCTCTGGATAACCGGCTCGGAAGCCTCTGGATTCACAGTGGAACGATTGGGGATACGTCGGCGCGGCTGTGAATCGACGAAAAGTTGTTCTGTGCAGCACAGAGATTTGCGTCTGCTTTGCGGCGGGTTATGCGTTGCGGTTCGGGCTTTGGATTCAGGGGGTTAAGGAGGTTATCCACTGTGAGGCCGTGCGCTTGTTAACTATCACTACGTATGTATACGAATCCTGTTAACACCTTTGGATAAGCACAGTCCGGAGACTGTGATTCGGAGTGGATGTGCACTGCGTGCGGTGGAGGGAGAACCCAATTTGGGCGCTGTGAGCGGGGCCAAGGTCTGGATGGGACGCACAGATCAATTGTTTGATAGCTTGTGGGCCGGGGCATCAACGGATGCCGTCAAAGACACCGGTGACGATTCGAAGAAGGGTGAGCCGTGGATTTCATTTGAGAACGGAGTCAACCTGGCCGCCGATGAAGTCCGTGGCAAACGATGGCCAATAATTTTCGGACCGGATACGTCGACTGAGCAGGCGAGCAGAGTGATGGGTAGATACGATATGCACGACGACACCACACGTCGCAAGGTGTTCTGGTTGCTTCAGCGCCTGACAAGTTGGTCGCTTTGGAAGGCAAAACACGATGCCTTCCAGGTTTTCGCAAACGCGTACGAGGCCGCCGTAACGACACAGCTGCCAAACGACCCGGACGCGCTCGAAGCAGACCACCTGAAAGTTATCTTCGAAATTCTGAGTGACTATGACGAGGGCGTAGCGGAACTCAGGAAGGGGCGTCGATTCGTATGGCGCGCAGGCCAGGCGTTGGAGGAGGCGGTCCGAAAATTCAACGACCTCGGGCGCTATTTCTATCGCAACCCAAACTATTGGGAGCGAGGGCAGGTGGCGCCTTATCCCCCCAAGGTGGATGCGCTTTACCAACTCATGCGCGCATCGCAATTTCAAATGGACTATGCGCCAGTGGAGCGCCGGTCGGATGAAAACGTCGCGAATCTCGAATGGCCGAGTTCACTGTTGGATCCTGCACATTACGATCACGGCTTCTATCAGCTCGACTGTCCCGTGTTTCCTGCCGTATTGCCCAAGGTACCGGATCCAGCTGGACCGGTGATCCCGTCCGGGCAGAAGGTTCCGTGTGACGGCATCTGGGAGCCGGTCACCATCGAACAGAGTCGTATCTCCGGCTCCATCCCGGTCGACGCCAAGTTGTTTCGAAATAATGGCTGCTTCAATTATTTCGTTGCCGAAGCTGTCGCCCCCGGTTTTGCGGACGTTGACGCTGACACATTCGATGTAACGCTCAGATCGACACACTGGCGACTGTTGTGGGAAGACAAGCGATACAGGGACGGCGTCGTGCCGGACGAAGCCCATTATTTTTTGACGCGTGAAAAGGCGCTGCAGCCGATTGCGGCTCGCGAATGAAGAGACCCATACAGAGATGACCGACAGCAACGTGAGTCCCACGACGCGAATTGGAAGCGTGGTACGAAGTTCAACGATGACGAAGACGATCAAGCAATACGACATGGCCGACGATGCGACCCGGCGCAGAATTTTCTGGCTGCTTCAACGGCTGACCAGCTTCTCGCTCTGGAAGCGCAAGCGCGAAGCCTTTGCGATTTTCGCGAAAGAGTACGAGAACGCGGTAAAGACTTGGCCCGAAGATGAGCCCGAGGTCATGCCGGCAAACAATTTGCCGATCATCTTCGAAATACTGGCAGCCTACGATCGAGGGTTGCCAGGACTGGCCCGCGGAGACCGGTCCGTTTGGCAGCGCAGAGAGCCGCTGCAATACGCGTTCGATCGATTTACGTATCTGAACGCGTATTTTTTCCCTCATCCCGATTACTGGGATCGCGGTGCGCAGGCTGCTCCTTACCCGCCGAAGGTCGAAGCGCTGGCGCGGCTGCTGCATGCATCGGAATACCAGATGGAACACGCGCCATTCGAGCCCGGACATACCGGTCTCGCACAACTGCGCTCGGTCGGACTGCTGCTGTCTCCCGGTGCATACGACAACACCTTCTACACGCTTCCATATCCGGTATTTCCGGCGAACCTGCCGGAGGTTCCGGAACCCGTCGGCCCCGTGATCAAATCCGGGCACAAAGTGCCTTGCGACGGCATCTGGGAGCCCGTTACCGTCAAGCGATCGAAGTTGCTGGGCGTTGTGCCGGTCGGCAATCGCAGCTTGCACAACAACGGCTGCTTCAACTATTTCATTCGCGACATCCGCGCGCCGAACCTCAGGGATGACGAGACGCGCACGCCCGTCAAGACACACTGGCGCCTGTTGTGGGAAGACAAGCGATACGCGGACGGCATCATCCCCGACGAATCGCAGTACTTTCTCGATCGGCCTTCAGCGCCGGCGTCGGACCGCGACCCCGTCGCGCAGGTCCGCACGAGCGATATCTGCCCGGTGACCGGCGATTGGCAGACGGACGAATACGGCGGCAAGGTGCTGCGCGTCGAAGCCGGGACGGCGATGCCCGACATGCTGGTCCGGGACAATCTGGGGGAGCTCAAGGTGCACTGGGTGACGTGGCGTCTGGTGAAACGCGCGTAGTGCGCAGACGGCAAGGGCGCGCAAATGCCGCCCGTGCTGCCGTAGCGCTTGGCTTCTGAGTGTGGACAACCGGCACGCAACACAATCGGAAACGCTGTGCCCGTCGACAAAAAGCACGAGTTCGAAGCACTGACGCGCATGCGAACACCGCGAGCGCAGCCGAACCGAGATCCGCTATGCCGGCTCAGTGAAAGCTGTGTGGATATCGCCGCCCGAAGTCACTCGAAACGCTGTGTAACCCGAAGATGGGCGGTTCGACGAGAGGCTGCATGCAGAGTTGCCGAGACTGATGTTGATATCCCGCGCGCAGAAGACGCCAAACCGCACGACACCGGAATCGTGCAAGACACGCCGATCTGCGAACGCACCGAGACGAGACTCTCTGTGTGGACAACCGCCACAAAAGCGACTCCCAACGCTGTGGATCTGAACGTCTCACATGAGCGCTTTGAGCGCTGGCCGAGCTCCACCAGCCGGCCCGCCGACATCACCCCCTCAAATCTGCTGATCCAACGCCCTTGCAACGGCTTGCTCACCGAGATTGCTCGCCGGCCCGACCACCGCATAGTTGAGCCCGTTCACCGACCCATACCGCGCCATCAACGCGCCGTCCACGCGCTGCCCCGCGGGCAGCAGCCGATTTTTCGCTTCCGCCGGCCGCAGATAGAAGCTCAGCGTCCGCCCGGCATCGTCCTCATAGAGCACCATCGCGGCCGCGGCGCCGCTGTCCGTCATGAACAACCGCGCGCCGATCGGCTTGAACCCTGCCGCACTCAAGTCCGGCAGCTTCGCCGACGCGCCGACGCGTTTGGTGAGCCACCCATGCAGATCCTTCGCACTCGTCGGCCGGAAATCCACCTTCGCGACCTGATCGACCACCATCATCCGGTAAGCCTCGACCGCATCGCTCATCGGCGCGACGGGCGGCGGCGCGTTCCACCCGCGCGCCTGCCAGCCGCCGAAGGTGCCGAGCCCGATGCAGAACACGAACGAAGCGGCCATCGCGAACCGCATCCGTGAGCGTTCGGCGCGGCGCGAACGAATCGCGGCCGGATCGAGCTCGGGATTCCCGGTGGGCATCCGCACGCTTTCGAGCGCTGCCCGCAACCGCTGCGCATCCTGCTGCCACTGCTTCACCTGCTCGGCGCTCTCCGGATGCAGCGCGAGATATCGCTCGACCGCGGCGCGCGCATCGTCGTCGAGCTGGCCGTCGACATAGGCCTGGAGATCGTGTTCGTCGGGGCGGAGGTCGTTCATTTCATCAACCGGAGAGAAGGAGCGGGAAGCTCGCCGTCGCTGAGCTGGCGCAGCGCCTGTCGCGCGCGCGACAGGCGCGACATCACGGTGCCGATCGGCACCTCGAGCAGATCGGCGACTTCCCGATACGTGAAGCCTTCGACCGCGACGAGCAGCAGCAGGCTGCGTTGCTCGTCGGAGAGCCGGCCGAACGCTTCGAGCGTCGCGCGCGCGGCGAATTCGCGTTCGGCGGACGGCCAGTGCGCGTCTTCATCGTCGCGGATGCGGCCGAGCAGCCACGCGTAGCGCTTCGCGCTGCGCTTGCCGTCGAGAAACTGGCGGTAAAGGATCGTGAAGAGCCAACTGCGCAGCGATGCGTCGTCGCGGCGGCTCGCCCAGCGCGACAACGCGCGCTCGAGCGTCGACTGAACGAGATCGTCGGCTGCGTGGACGTCGCGCGCCAACCACAGCGCGAAGCGTCGCAGCCTGGGGATGAGTTCGCGCAACGCGTCGTCGTCGGGGGCGTTTGAGGGCATGGCCGGGTGCGAGCCGAAAGGCGTGGAGATGCCGGGTAAGACGCCGCCCGGCACCGCTTATTCCATCAGCATACGAAAAATTGTTTCGTGGAATAAAGCGACGCGGGCGGCGTCCTATTCCCGTTCGACAATGATCAGACGATCGGGAGTGCATCCATGAAGCAATCTTCTTCTTCGCCGCCGCGCGAGCCTGGGCGCGGATGGTGGCGCTGGGCCGTGATCGGCGGCGCGGCGGCCGGCGTGGTGGTGGCGTTCGGCTATGTCGGCGGGTGGCTCGCGCCGGCGCGGCTGACGCCGCATCGGCTCGTCGACGCGCTGCAGACGGCCGGCGGCGGCGTCCATCCGGGCTTCCGGCGCAATCACGCGAAGGGCGTGTGCGTGACCGGCTACTTCGAAGGCAGCGGCGCCGCGAGTGCGTATTCGGTGGCGCCGTTCTTCAAGCCCGTGCGCACGCCGGTGGTCGGCCGGTTCGCGCTGCCGGGCGGCAATCCGTATGCGCCGGACAGCAGCGTGCCGATCCGCAGCCTCGCGCTGAAGCTGACCGCTCCGGACGGCGAGCAATGGCGCACCGGGATGAACGCGATGCCGGTGTTCCCGGTCGCGACGCCGAAGGCGTTCTACGAGCAGCTGCTCGCGACCGCGCCCGACCCGGCGACGGGCAAGCCCGATCCCGCAAAGGTGAAGGCGTTCTTCGCCGCGCATCCGGAGACGGCCGCCTTCCGCGCATGGGTGAAGGGTGCGAAGCCGAGCGCGAGCTACGTCACCGAAAGCTATTACGGGCTGAACGCGTTCTACTTCGTCGACGCCGCCGGCCAGCGGCACGCGGTGAGATGGCGCGTCGTGCCCGAGCAGACGGCCGGCGCCGCGGACGTCGCGACGGCGGCCGATCCGAACGTGCTGCAGCAGGACGTCACGCGCCGCATCGCTGGCGGTGCGCAGAAGTGGAAGCTGCTCGTCACCTTGGCCGACCCCGGCGATCCGGTGGACGACGCGACGAAAACCTGGCCCGCGCAGCGAACGACGATCGACGCCGGCACGCTGGTGCTCGATCGCGTCGAGCCGCAGGACAGCGGCGCGTGCCGCGACGTGAACTACGACCCGACGGTGCTGCCGCGCGGGATTCAGGTGTCGGGCGATCCGTTGCTGGCGGCACGCTCGGCCGCGTATGCGGATTCGTATCTGCGCCGCACGAGTGAAGAGGCCGGCGTGGCCGGGGCGGCGCGATTGACTGCGGAGGGACGATGATGAACGGAACGACGACGTTTGGCTTGCCGGCGAGGCTGCTGCATTGGGTGATGGCCGCGATGATCGTGACGATGCTGTTCGTCGGTGTGGGGATGGTGGCGTCGGTTTCGCGGCGACACGATTTCCTGGTGGCGTTGCACAAGCCGTTGGGGATCGCCGTGCTGGTGCTGGTGTGCGTGCGCATCGCGGTGCGGCTGTCGACGAAAGCGCCGGCGCTGCCGGACGATCTGCCGTGGTGGCAGAAGTTCGCCGCGCACGGGTCGCATCTCGTGCTGTATGCGCTGATGGTCGCGATGCCGCTGATCGGCTGGGCGATGCTGTCGGCGGGCGGATACCCGGTGACCTTGGGCGGCGGGGTGCAATTGCCGGCGCTGGTCGCGGCGGATCCGGCGACCTTCGCATGGCTGCGGGTCGCGCATCGGGTGTTGGCTTACCTGTTCTTCGTCACGTTCGTCGCGCACTTCGCGGCGGCGCTCTATCACGGGCTGATCCGGCGCGACGGGGTGGTGAGGGCGATGGTTGGGCGTTGACTGGCGCGGGGTGCGCGCGATGCGGCGGGGCTGTCGGCGGCGCTCAAAGGCGCCGCCGCTGTCTCGATTTGACGGCTGCGGAAGGCTGCTCAACGGACCCCGCCGCACCGCTTGTCAAAAAATTTTCAAAAAGTGCTTGACGCCGATGCTGGGGAAAACCATAATTCGGCCTCTCTTGATTGAGACGCGAAACAAACGAGACGTTTGAAACGCGACGTTCTTTAAAAATTAACAGCCGATAAGTGTGGGCGCTTGATGGAAGCGAGCTGATCCTCGGATCAGAAAGCGAAAGTATCAAGAGTCTCACACTAAAGTAAGTCAGGTTTATGAAGAGATTCATATACCTGTCAGCTTTGAGTGAGCGACCGGTTCTTAACGGAACCGAAAACAGTAACAGGTTTAAACTGAAGAGTTTGATCCTGGCTCAGATTGAACGCTGGCGGCATGCCTTACACATGCAAGTCGAACGGCAGCACGGGTGCTTGCACCTGGTGGCGAGTGGCGAACGGGTGAGTAATACATCGGAACATGTCCTGTAGTGGGGGATAGCCCGGCGAAAGCCGGATTAATACCGCATACGATCTATGGATGAAAGCGGGGG